>CAMJHJ010000183.1 GCA_946405485.1 uncultured Bacteroidales bacterium
CGGCCCCGGAGCACCGCAGGGAACGGCGCCCATCCGGGCAGCTGGCTGAGCAGGAAGAGACTGCCCGCATTCTTGATCACCGTCGCGATGCCGCTCTTTTCCATACCATGCAAAGATACGAGTTTTCTGCTTATATTTGTATTGCAAACTTTTGTCCCATGATTGAAGACCGTATCCTGGACCGGGCCGTCACCGACCTGTTCGCCGATATCACTTTCCCGGAAGAGCCCGCCGGGCTCTATGATCCGCTCCGCTACATGATCGCCATCGGCGGCAAGCGCCTGCGCCCGAAACTCTGCCTGCTGTGCTACTCCCTGTTCCGCGACACGCTGTCGCCCGAGGTGCTGGAGCCCGCCGCAGGGCTGGAGGTCTTCCACACGTTCACCCTGATCCACGACGACATCATGGACCGCTCCCCGATGCGCCGCGGCTGTGACACGGTTTGGAAAAAGTGGAATGAGGACACCGCCATCCTGTCCGGTGACGTGATGTGCATCGACAGCTACCGGCGTATCGCCCAGGCCCCGGCTACCGTGCTGGGCGCCGTCCTGGCCCTGTTTACCCGGACGGCCGCCGAGGTCTGCGAGGGGCAGCAGCTGGATATGGACTTCGAATCGGTCCCGCAGGTCCCGATGGCGGATTACATGAAGATGATCGGTCTGAAGACCGGTGTCCTGATCGCCTGCGCGGCCCAGATGGGCGCCTTGATCGGCGGCGCTCCAGCGGAGGTGGCAGACCGGATCTATGACTACGGTTTCCGCCTGGGCCTGGCTTTCCAGGTCGCGGACGACTACCTTGACACCTACGGCGACGAGGCCGTCTTCGGCAAGCCGATCGGCGGGGATATCGTCAATAATAAGAAGAGTTGGCTGTTGACCCGGGCGCTGGAGAAGGTCCGTTGCCGGGAAGCTTTGCTGAAAGCGATGGAACTGCCTGTCGGCACGGCGGATGAACGGTCTGCCAAGATCGCGGCGGTGCGCTCCATCTACGATGCCGCCGGAGTGGGAGAAGACGCCCGCGCAGAAGTCCGCCGCCTCAGCGACGAGGCTCTCGCCGCGGTTTCAGGCCTTGATGCCGCCATCGGTCTTCCGGGCACCGCTGCCTTTGACCGCCTCCGTGACTTCGCCGACCGTCTCGTCTCCCGCGCGAAATAATCCGCTGGCCACCGACAGGCAGGGCCTTCAAGAGAGCAGGAAAGTACCCTTACGGGGAATGCTCTCTTGAAGGCCCTGCCTGTCGGTTGGCGCAAGGCTTACAACTTCAGGCTGATGCCGCCGAGGACGGTGATGCCGGGCTCAGGGAAGCCGTCCATGGTCTCGTAGCGTTGGTTGAGGAGGTTGATGCCGCGGACGAACAGCTCGAAACGGTCCGTGACCCGGAAGCCGGCGCGGGCCTTCAGGTCCACGTACTGCGCCGTGCGGGCATTCTCCCCGGTGGTCAGATACAGTCCGGAGATTCCCATCGCTCCCAGGTCGAAATAGAAGCGGCCAGGAGTCCAGCGGCCACCCAGCCAAGCCTTGTGGACGGGGGCCCCGGTATAGATCTTCTCCATGTGGAGATAGCTGTAGTTGGCATTGAAGGAAAGGTTCTTCGCGACTTTCCAGTCCGCGGCGAACTCGGCGCCCAAGTTGGCGAAAGCGCCTACGTTGCGGTTCTGCCGGACACCCTCCACGACATTCACTTCGATGATGTTGGAGCCCTTGGTATAGAAAGCGGTCGCTTCGACGTTCAGGCGTCCGTCCAGGAAATGCTGCCCGACGGTGAAATCATAGCACCATGCTTTTTCGGGCAGGAGGGCCTCATTGGCCACGGCGTACATATAGAGTTCGCGCATGTTGGGCATGCGGAAACCCTTGGAAGCGGAGATCTTGACAGTGGTCCCGCCCGCCGGCGTCCAGGTGGCGCCGAACTGGGGGATCCATTCCACGCCATAAGCGCTGTGGCGGTCCAGACGGATACCTGCGCTGAAAGTGAAGGCGCCGAGGGTCTGCTTGTCCAACAGATAAACGGCCTCCTCATTGAGATGCTTGTGGCTGGCGTAGATTTCCTTGACCGGGTTGCGGAAGGCGTTGCCGCCGTAATAAAGGTAATCCAGACCGGCGGTAAGACCGTTGCCCTGCCAGGGGGTGAAGGTCTGGTAGGCGGTGAGGCCGGCCGTGAAGTCGGTGCCGTGGAAGAGATATTCCTGGGCGGGCTTGTCCGCCGTGTGACCGTCGTTGATGATGTGGTTGCCCCAGTTGTAGAAGAGGTCGATGGCGCCGGAACTGCAGTGACCGTGATTCTCCAGGGCGACGCCTGCCATGCCGCGGATCGTGTTGGCCGTACCGTCCAGCATCGGGGCGGAGACGGGGCCGGGATTCTGTGAATAGGCGTCGGAGAAACTCACGCGCGCCTTGGCTTTCCATACATCGGTGAGTTGGTAACCGGCATTGATCATCCCGCCGATGGAGTTGAAGGCGGAATTGTCCCGGTGACCGGCGGTCCGGTCGGCGCTGATTGTACTTACGAGGGTGAAGCGACCTTGTTTGTAGCTGTCGGTGACATTGCCGCGGAAGGTTCCGAAGGATCCTCCCATCAGCTTGACATTCAGTTCATTGCCGTCCTGCAAAGGCTGGCGTGTGATGATGTTGATGGCTCCGCCCATCGCGTTGGATCCGTAGAGGACGGAAGCGGCTCCGCGGGAGACTTCCACGCGGGCGGCATTGCCGGCGAGGTATTCATCTGCCACGGGGTGGCCGTAGATGGATTCGAACTGGGGATGGCCGTCGATCAGGATCGCGACACGCCCGCTGCCGGCACCGAAACCGCGCAGGGAGATCGCTCCGGCCGCACCGTTGGAGACGCTGTAGCCCGTGACGCCGCGCGAGGTGATGAAGAGGCCCGGGACCTGCTCCATCAGGGACGGCATCAGGACATTCTCATCGCTGGTTTCCAGGGTTTCCCGGCCCACGACGCTGATCGGAGCGGGAATCTGGTCCCGGAGCGCAGAGACGCGCGTTCCGGTCACGACGGAAGTGCGGAGGGTGTCGGCCTGGCCGGCATCCGGGGTAGAAGTATTTTGGGCGTACAGTCCGGCGCAGAGGGCCAGGCAACTGAAGAGCAGGGCGGTTCTTTTCATGACAGGTATTTTTCGGATGCAAAGAAACAATCAATTATTTATTGTAATTTTGCTGTACGTACCATTTTGTTTTGCTGACAATGCCATCTTATCAAGATTCGCGCGTTCTGGCCTACTACGGCATCTCCTTTTCCTGTATCCATGACGAGACGATCCGGGAGACCTTTTCCCTGAAGGATCATGCCCTGATCCATCTGATCGGGGGCATTTTGGAAATCTCCGGACCGGAACGGACCCTTTCCCTCGCGCCGGGGGAGTGTATCTTTGTCCGGAAGGACTGCAATATCACCCTGGCGAAATCTTGCGGCCCGGCGGGGGAGCCCTACAAGGCCGTGACGATGGTCTTTGACCGGGCCTTCCTTCTGGCATACTACCGCCGTTCCCGGCCTGAGATCATTCCGGTCAGCGCGGTGCGGGCGGAGAGCCCGTTGCGCAAGATCCCGGCGCGCCCGGATGTGTCCGGCCTGTTCCAGTCGCTGCTGCCCTATTTCTGGTCGGCGGAGAAGCCGGATCGGGAATGGGCGGATATGAAAAAGACGGAAGGCCTGCGCTGCCTGCTCAAGACCGACGCCAATCTGTATGCATCCCTCTTCGACTTCACCAGCCGCTGGAAGATCGACCTACGTGAATTCATGGAGGAGAACTATATGATGGAACTGTCGCTCTCGGATTTTGCCAATTTTTCTGGCCGGAGCCTCTCGGCTTTCAACCGCGATTTCCGGCGCCTGTTCGGGATGCCGCCGCAAAAATGGCTGATCGGCAGACGCTTGGCACTGGCCCGCGAACTGTTGCAGTCCGGGGACATGCGGGTCCAGGATGCGATGGCGGATGCGGGCTTCAGCAATCTCTCTCATTTTTCCCGGATCTACAAGGAAAACTTCGGCTATCCGCCGAGTGAAGAGAAAAAGGAAAGCTAGTGCGAAAACTCAAAAAAAAACGTTATATTTAACGGAATAAAAACTAATACCTATGGCCAAGAACACCTATGATTGGAAATACGTCTCCCTGGGAGGCGTTCCCCGCGTCCAGATTGCCAGCGGCGAGGATATCGCCCATCTCGGAGAGCTGGACCAGAAGAAATGGACTGTCCTGAGCTGCCCGGTGAAGGGGCTCGAGTTCGATGAGAAGACCCTCTCGATGATCGACACCGACGGCGATGGCCGTGTCCGCGTCGCGGAGATTGTCGCCGCCGCCGAGTGGCTGACTTCCGTCCTGAAAGACAAAGACGCCATCCTGAAAGGGGAAGATACCATCCCGCTCGCACAGATCGATACTGACTGCGAGGCCGGCAAGAAGCTTTTCGATTCTGCCAGGCAGATCCTTTCCAATCTGGGTCTCGAAAAGGACAGCATTTCCGTGGCGGATACCTCCGACAGCGTGGCCATTTTCGCCAAGACCAAGCTCAACGGTGACGGTGTTGTCACTCCGGCTTCCACCGATGACGAGGAACTGAAGAAGACCATCGAGACTATCGTTTCCACGGTCGGCAGCGCGACGGACCGCAGCGGCGAGGAGGGTGTCAACGAGGAGATCGTAGAGAAGTTCTACGCCGCCCTGGCCGACTACGCCGCCTGGCTGGATGCCGCGGAAGCGGATCTGGAGGCTGTACAGCCTTACGGCGCGGATACTTCCGCCGCCCTCGATGCGGTCAATGCCGTCCGGGACAAGGTGGCCGATTATTTCATGCGCTGCAAGCTCATCAACTTCGATGAGGCCGTTTCCGAGGCTTTGGATGTGTCCGTGGAGAAAGTCAGCGCCATCAGCGGGACCGACCTGGTCGCCAACGAGGCCGAGATCGCGACCTATCCGCTGGCCCGTCC
>CAMJHJ010000184.1 GCA_946405485.1 uncultured Bacteroidales bacterium
CCGGTTTCTCCTTGACGACCAACATCACGTCCAACAGTTTCCCGCCCTATTCCGTGAATCTGTCTTATCTCTGCCCCGGGGTTTTTTATCCGGTTTCGGCAGCGGGGCATTTCTCTTTCACCGACTATGATGATGAGGATCCTGATGTCAACGGCCACTTCCATCTGCCTTTCCGCGTCAGCATGGACCCCTGTACGATCCATCTCAACAACTCATATTATACGGTCAATGAGCGGGGGACTAGCCCTGCAATCGGACTGCATGTCCCGACGATGAACGACGGATTCAGGCGTGGAACGAGCGTTTCCGTTTATGTGTATGAGCAGATGGATTCCCGTTTGCTGGAAACAGACTGGTATGATACAGACATGGAAGACTGGTCAGAAGAGAGCAACTGGTACGACGGAGAACACTCCTATCCCGGGGACATTTTCCCATACAAAGGGATGTGGAGCCTTTATTGGAGCGGGTCGTACATATCTCATCCATATACCGGATCCGCCGGAACGGGCAAGGATGGCCGCGATTATCAAGACATCGATATCATTAACCTGATCAGCTCCTCAGGAAACCGCCAGGATTATTATCTCCGGGTTTATGACTGGACGGAAGGAGAATTGGAAGATATTACCGATGACCTGATGAGCCTGTACGACTGAGCGATTATTTCAGGAAACAGAAGAAAACGGCCAGGATGATGAGCGCGAAAGCGACGAAATGGTTCCACTGCAGGGATTCTCCCTTGAAGAGCAGGATGACCATAATGGTGAATACGGTCAAGGAAATGGCCTCCTGGATGACTTTGAGCTGAACCAGGCTGAACGGACCCCCGTTGATGCGGGAGCCGATCCGGTTGGCCGGGACCATCACGAGATACTCGAGAAGGGCGATGCCCCAGGAAAAAAGGATGACGACGATCAGCGGCCAGCTGTCAGAGATGTGCATTTCCGACAACTTGAGATGCCCGTACCAGGCAAGCGTCATGAAGACGTTCGAGACAATCAGGAGCAAAACAGTCCAGAGTCCTTGCATAATTCTTTCGTTTTAGGCGTGCAAAGATACTCAAAAACTTGATTTCCACAATCTGGAATAGGCCTCGGCTTTCCGGGAGATGGATAAGGGGTAGGCACGCGAGGACGAAGGCATCCTCCACCAGCGCAGGGGGCGCCCGCAACACTCCGTGTCAAGAAAGGAACCGGGAGCCGGACAGGACAGACTGCCGTCCGGGATAGAGGGCCTAGAGCGGAGCCGGACCAGGATGGAAAGCAGTTCCTCCGAAGATTTCCCTCCGGTGGTTACTACTGTATGGCAATCCGGCAACTGCGCAAGCATCCCGGGCAAGTCGGCGGGCTCCAGGATTTCCAGGAATTCGTCGCTGGCGTTCCCTTTCAGCCGGCAGATCTTGCGGGCCGTGTCGAAGAAAGCGAGTCCTTTCTCCATGCAGAAACCGACGATGCGGTCACGGTCGAATCGGACCGGCTTGGATCCGTCTTCTGTCCGCGCCTCGAAATACTTCGGGTCGCCGAAATGGATCAGCCCTTGGATCCGCCAGAAGTCATTTGTGAAATTGGGATAAAAGAATTCCATGGACCAGCGCTCCTTCGGCGGCGGAAAACTGCCCAGGAACAGGATCCGGGCCCCGGAGGGGAGGAAGGGGTCAAGCGGATGTGTTTCGATGAGGACTCCGCAACGGGCCAGGTCCACCCGGGACAGGCCAGATCGGGAGGGAGTGTCCAGGAAGAATACGCCTTCGTCCAGTAGCCGCTGCCGTTGCGCCTGACCGCCGCCCAGTCCGTAGTGAGCGGCGACGCTCCCATCGGCCGCTACGACCCGGTGACAGGGGACTTGTGGCGCAAAGGGATTGGCATGCAGCGCATTACCGACGGCGCGTGACCCGCCCGGGCAGCCGATTATATCGGCAATCTGCCCGTAAGTGGCCACGCGCCCTTTCGGTATTTTGGAAACAGCCCGGTAAACTTGGGCGGCGAAGTCTCCGACCTTGACGGAAGCCATCGACTTACCAGATGACCACACGCTCAGATTCCGGCCGCCACATCTTGTCGCCTTCCTTGATGCCGAACGCATCGAAGAAGGTATCCAGGTTGCGGACAGTGACATTGACGCGGTTCTCTCCGATCGAGTGGACGTCGATCAAGGTCCTGCGTTGGATCTCCTCGTCGGTGATGTTCTGGGCCCAGACCGTCGCATAGGCGAGGAAGAAGCGCTGCTCGGGTGTGAATCCGTCGATCAGCTCTGGACGCCGGTCGCCAAAAGAGTCTTCCATCGCGGAATATGCGATCCGGAGACCACCGTGGTCGGCGATGTTCTCGCCGAGGGTGGCGGCGCCGTTGGCATGGACGCCCGGCAGGACCTCGACTTCGTCAAACTGCTTGACGAGCACGGCGGTCTTGGCCTTGAAGGCCTCGGCATCCGCTTCGGTCCACCAGTTGTTCATGTTACCGTCTTTGTCGAAGAGGCGGCCCTGGTCGTCGAAACCGTGGGTCATCTCGTGGCTGATCACGACACCGATGGCACCATAATTGACGGCATCGTCCGCATCGGGGTTATAGAAAGGAGGCTGCAGGATGCCGGCAGGGAAACAGATCTCGTTGGTCGTGGGATTGTAATAGGCGTTGACGGTCTGAGGTGTCATTCCCCATTCCGTGCGGTCCACGGGCTTACCGAGTTTGGACAGGTTGTCCTCTGCGTACCAGCGGGAGGCGCGGCGCGCATTCTCATAATAGCTGACCGAAGGGTCGATGTCCAGCTTGGAGTAGTCCTTCCATTTGTCGGGATATCCGATCTTGACCGTGAAGGCGGCGAGTTTTTCCTGGGCGCGGGCCTTGGTCTCGTCACTCATCCAGTCGAGGGCTGCGATATGGTCAGACAGGGACTTCTGGATATTCTTGACCATGCCGAGCATCCATTCCTTGTTCTCCTCCGGGAAGTACTTGGCGACATACATCTTGCCGACTGCCTCGCCGAGGACGGCATTGGGGACACCCATCGCGCGTTTCCAGCGCGGCTTGGGCTCCTGGGTACCGGCCATCTGCTTGGAGAAGAAATCGAAGGAAGCCTGATAGAAATCATCGCTGACCGCACCGCACGCATCGCGAAGCAAGTTGGACTGCAGATAGTGGCGGAGTTTGGCCGGATCAGTGTCTTTCAGCATTTGGTCAAGGGCAGCGAAATAGGACGGACGCTCCACGATGACCTTCTCCTGCTCCGGGATACCCATCTCAGCGAAATACTCGTCGAGATGCAGGTTGGGATAGGCTGCGTATATCTGGGCGCAGCTCATCGGGTTGTACATCGCCTGGATGTCCCGCTGCTCGACCATGGACCAGAACGGGACGGCGATCGCCATCTCGATGTCGAAGGCGTCGGCGGCAGCCGTCGCAGGATCCTCGTAACCGGCCAGGGTGAACACCCTTTCGATGAACGCTTTATATCCGTCGCGCAGGGCCTGGTGCTCCGGGAGCAGATAATAATCACGGTTGCGCATCGCCAGGCCGCTGGGGCCGAGGTAGAGAACTGTGTTGTTGCTGTCCATCATGTCTGCTTCGGCGTAAGCGCCCCAGAGGCTGCCGACTCCGTCGAGGGAGATGCGGCCGGAGGCTTTGGCGAAAGAACTCAGGTCGGTGACATTCTCCAACTCCGCAAGGAACGGTTTCACCGGCTCGGCACCTTCCTGGTTGAGGCGCAGGGAGTCAAGTCCCATCGTATAGAGATCGGCGATCTTCTGTTCATCGGTGCCGGGCTTTGTCTTGAGTTTCGTCAGGCCTTGGAACAGTTCGTTGAGACGGATTTCGTTATTCTCTGCCAGGACATCGAAGGCGCCATAGCGGGAATATTCGGGTTTCAGGGGATTCTTCTGCTGCCAGCCGCGGGTGGCGTAGGCGTAGAAATCTTCGCCGGGGGCGACGGAGGTGTCAAGGTTGGTCAGGTCGATGGCGGGGACCTTCGGAGCCTTTTGTCCACAGGCGCAGAATGCGGCCGCGGCGAGGGTAAGGCTCAGACCTTTGAGAAGATGTTTGTTCATATCTTGATACAAAATAATATCGTTGATTCGGATTGGCTTGCAAAGATAGCGAATAATCGCTCCAGATAACGAAAAAATGCGTAACTTTATGGAGACTAAAACGTATCAGATATGAAGAAAACCATCCTTGCTGCCCTTGCAGCCGCTTTATTCCTCGTCCCTGCCCATGCACAGGATCTTCCCGATAACGACTGGGCTCATTTCGGCCGCTATGCCGAGGCAAATGCAGCAGTCGTGCAGACTCCCAAGGCCGTGCTCATGGGTGATTCCATCACGGATGCCTGGTATAGAATGGATCAGGCTTTCTTTACGGACAACAACTTCGCCGGCCGCGGCATCAGCGGAGAGGTGACTTCCCATATGCTGGTACGCTTCCGCCGGGACGTCGTCGACCTGCATCCCAAGTTTGTCGTCATCCTGGCCGGAATCAATGACATTGCACGCAATAACGGCTACATTGCGCTGGAGAATACTTTCGGCAACATCGTTTCGATGTGCGAGATCGCGAAGGCCAATCAAATCAAGCCGGTGCTCTGCACTCTTGTGCCCTCGGATAAGATTCCCTGGCGCCCGGCACTGGGTGAAATCACCCCCCAGGTCTCCGCGCTCAATGAGATGATCCGTGCGTATGCCAAGGCAAAGCATTACAAGCTGGTCGATTATGCGGCAGTCCTGTCCGGCGAGGACGGAAAGCTCCTGGAGGGCGTCACCCGGGATCGCGTCCATCCCGTCCTTGACGGCTATAAGATCATGGAGGAGGCGCTGCTGAAGGTTGTTAAATAAAGTGCCTGCGGCGGGGCTTGCCAATGGAAAAGAAAAATGGCGCTCAAGCTAGCTTGGCGCCATTTTTCTTTTCCATTAGCGGAGAGAAGGAGATTCGAACT
>CAMJHJ010000185.1 GCA_946405485.1 uncultured Bacteroidales bacterium
GACTGGCGCAGCCTCTTCCTCAGCGATAACCTGCAGACCAAGGAGGTCATCCTCGGCGCGCAAACCGCCGCCAATATCCAGGGCAGCCAGAACAACTACTTCGTTTATACGAAGCAGACGGCGCCCAAGACCCTGACCCGCACGTTTGTCAACACCTTCCTCATGAAGGACGGCACCCCTTACACCGACAAGGCCGGCTATGCCACCGAAAGTTGGAAGAATGAGTTCGCGAACCGCGATCCCCGTCTCAACCTCACGGTACGGTACCCTGGTTACAAGTTTGAAGGAGAAACGGCGGTGCCTGACTTCGGCGCCTCCTTCCTGGGTTATCAGATCCGTAAGTTCTGCCTGGACAAGTATGCGGAAAAGAACGGGGCTGACCCGGATGAGAACGACAAGCACAATTCCAACAGCACGCCCATTTTCCGCTACGCAGAAGTACTCCTCGCCTACGCGGAGGCAAAGGCAGAGCTGGGCCAGATGGACAATTCGGTCTGGGCACAGACCGTCGGAGCGATCCGCCAGCGTGCGGGTATCACCGGCAGCAGCCTGACCACCGTTCCCACAGCCGTGGACAACTACCTCAAGACGAACTACTATCCCGACGTGACCAACGCCGCGATCCTTGAGATCCGCCGCGAGCGGGGTGTCGAGCTCTGTATGGAGGGCGTCCGTCAGGACGACCTGATCCGCTGGGGATGCGGTAAGCTCCTCTCCACCGCCCCTTGGGACGGCATCAACATCGACGCGGTCAATACCGCCCTCGACCTGGACGGCAACGGCACCAAGGATGTCTGCTTCTACACCTCCGCCTCAGGCAAGGTCAGTGGCGTCACCAACATCGCCGTCGACGGTTCTATCGGCCTGACCGTAGCCGACAACGGTGGCAAGAAACAGCTCATGTACAATGTCGATCCCGACCTGCGCTACTGGGCTGCCGACAACCACCTTATCCTGGACGCCATTCCTTCTCAGGAAATCGCCGCATACAGGAAGCTGGGCTACACCCTGACCCAGAACCCCGGATATTGATTCCGAAGTCCGTCATAACGAATCAACCGGCAGGCAAACCCTGCCGGTTTTTTTTGCAAGTATCCGGCGAAAACCGTATCTTTCCTTATCCTTTTTAAAACCCTGACCTTCATGAGACATTTCAACATCTGGATGACGGCGGTACTGGCCAGCCTGATCCTTTTTTCCTCTTGCGAACGCAAGAACCCCGTAGAGCATGTTTTCTTCATCGGCCTGGACGGCTGGGGCGCTTACAGCGTCGAGAAGTCGGAAATGACCCGGGTCAAGCAGATGATGGAGGACGGAGCCTGGACCCTCAAGAAAAGGACGGTCCTGCCTTCACACAGCGCGGCCAACTGGGCATCGATGTTCATGGGGGTCGGTCCCGAGGTCCATGGTTTCTACGAATGTTGTTCCGAGAAACCGGACCTTGAGCCCCGTCTGCTGGGCAAGAACGGTATTTTCCCTACGGTATTCCAGTTGCTCCGGGACAAGGAGCCTGAGGCAGAAATCGGCTGTCTGTACGAATGGAACGGGATCAAATACCTGATCGATACGGTGTCGGTGAATCATTATGCACGCGTGCCGCAAGAGAAACTGTGCGATGCCGCTTGCGCCTACATTGCGACAAAGAAACCCCGGCTGGCCGCCTTTGTATATGACGATCCGGACCACGTAGGTCATAAATCCGGCCACGACACCCCCGAGTATTACGAGAAACTGAAAGAATTGGACGCCTGGGTGGGGGCTATCGTGGATGCCATCGACCAAGCCGGAATCCTGGACAAATCGGTCATCATCCTGACCTCGGACCATGGAGGGATCGACCATGGTCACGGCGGCCGCACAATGATGGAAATGGAAACACCCCTGATCTTTTATGGCAAAGGTGTCAAAAAGGGTCTTTGTTTCGACGACTTGAGCGTGATGGAGTACGATGTCGCCTCCACGATGGCTTGGCTCCTCGGCCTGGAACAACCGCAACCTTGGTTCGGCCGTCCGCTGACCTCCCTGTTTGAGGGGAAATAAGTCCGCCACCATGAGTAAGTCTTTGATCCGGCTCCTTTTGTTATTGGCAGTCGGGATGCCGTTCACGGGTTGCTGCGAAAGAACCGGCCGGCCACCCATTTCCCCCGAACAGATACTGGAAGACCTGAATGCTCCCGGGATCAAAGATGTCGTCATAGACAGCGACACCTACAACGAAATGGATGACCAATATGCCATCGCCTACGCCATTGCTTCGGATAAAATAAATGTCTTGGCGCTGCATGCCGCCCCTTTCCATAACAACAGGAGCTCGAGTTTTGCAGAAGGGATGGAACTGAGTTTCCGGGAGATGGAAAGAGTCCTGGAGGTTACCGGATGCCGGGGAAAATATCCTGTTTTCAGAGGGTCGGAAAAAAGAATCAGTGATGACCCGGACGGATTCGATCCGAAGAATCCCGCATCCCTGAATCTGGTCCGTATTGCCCGGAAAGCACGCAAACCTGTCTATGTCCTTACCTTGGGCGCGATTACGAACGTAGCCGCGGCTTTGATGCTGGACCCTTCCATCAAGGACAAAATCATCGTCGTCTGGTTGGGAACGAATTGTTTCAGCAAAGGAGACCTCCAAGAGTTCAATCTCTTCCAGGACTATATGGCGGGACAAATGGTCGTGGATTCCGGTGTTCCAATGGTGATCCTCCCTGCCAGTGGAAAGCGCGGAGAAGGAACACAGATGCTGCTTGTCGGCCAAGAGGATTTAAATGCCATCAAAGGAGAAGGCAGAGCCTCTTCGTTTTACCGTTCTGAACTGCCGCAGGAGTTCTACGACACAGATGGATGGCGGCATATCCTTTGGGACATCGCGGCTCCCGGCTTGATCGCACATCCGGAAAACTACCATTTACGTATCATTCCGGCCCCCATCCTCGCGGATAACCGACAGTTCGCCTTCGACAGCACACGTCACCGGATCGTCTGGATGGATTCCCTCGATCCCGATCCGATCTGCGCCGACCTTTTCCGTTGTATCTCCTCTCTTTCAGAACGTTAAGAGAGTCACAGGAATCAGGGAAAAGCACCTAAAGCAGGATCAGAAGGGCCGCACAGAGCAGCAAGCCGCCCTGGAAGATAAAACGCCCGCGGGAGGAAGCGGAAGAAGCCGCCTCCATCGGTTCAGAGGACATCAGGGTGGTGAGTTCTTCCCCAGAGGGAAGGGTTTGCGTCGTCCATTTGTTCACAATCAACCCATCGGCCAGATAAGTGGCTCCGCCATTGGAGCGGTTCAAGGTCAAGAGCGTCTTGTAATCAGCGAAATACAAGCATTCACCCAGCGTCATCGGGACGCCCTCCACCCCCGGAGTCAGGATCAAGGGACGGATGCCGCACACAAAGGCGGCGTCTACCGTTTCCGCGATCCGGTTCCACTGCAGAGAATCCAGACGCTCGGGTTCATAAGCTGAGATGACCAGCACTTCTCCGTTGGAAGCCAGATCGTCGCAATACTCTCCGAAGGCATCGCTGAACGAGAGGACGGCGAGGTCGGTCGCCACTGTCTCATCTTCCGGCTGGGAACCATCCCCGGAAAGGATCTGAGACCCGCATGAGAAAGCTGTGAAGTCCATCATCGGCAAAGTTTTCCAGGAATGGATAGAAAACAGGACGATCGCCACAGAGACAAGGGCAAAACCCCACCTCTTAGATTTACGCGACTCATAGCCATCCCCCAAGGGAATGAACGCAATCAATGCAAGAGCCAGCAAAATGGCATTCTTCAGCAAGGACTGGAAATGCGTCAAATGGAACGCTTCACCGAAACAGCCGCAGTCCATCTTGGGATTGATCAGGTACAGGGAGAGCGTCAGTCCGGTAAAGAAGACAATCAGCGCCAACACGATGATGGCGGCCACCTTCCGTGCCACTCCCGATATCAGAGCCGCCCCAACCAGCGCTTCCAGCAAAGAGAACGCCGTCCCCAATCCCTTCCCGACCGGGGTCAGGAAGTCCAGATGAAGGAAACGGAAGTATTCGACCATCTTAAGCCCCGTGCCCACGGGGTCCATCAGTTTGAGCAGGCCGGACACAAAGAATACGAGCCCGATCAGCAGCGCACAGAAGCGCCGGAAACTATGATGGAAGCTACGCATCTTGTAACTTTTTATCAACCACCGACTTAACTTTTTCAAAAATTGCGTCCGGCGGCAGCATGGCACCCCGGGCATCCGCACAGTCTACGACGATGAAATCAGGGTCCCGGGCCGCTTGCAAACAATACATCTCCCGAACCCGCCGCTGCAAGGACAGGTCGGCCTCATGGATATCGCTTCTCCCTCCCAGATAATCCCGTTCCGCTCCTTCCCGATGTGCGGCAAGGCTCTGCTCAACGAATCCGATGGGGACATCCAGGAAGATGTTGAGATCCGGTTTCGGAAGTCCAAAGGGACCATATTCGGTCTCCAGTATCCAGCGCCGCAGCCGCTCCGCTTCTTCGCGGTCGGGTAGTTTTGCACACTGATAAGCGATGTTGGAATAGACATAACGGTCCAGCAAAACCGTCGCGCCCTCGGCGAGGGCCTGTTTCATCCCGGGGGCGGCCCCATGCCGGTCTTCGGCGAAGAGCAATGCCACCAGTTGCGGATGGACACTTTCCACGGAGCCGAATTCCCCCCGCAGGAAACGGCCGATCAGGTTACCGTAAACAGGAGCGTCATAGCGTGGGAAATGAATATACCGGAGCGCCTCGCAACGGCGCTCGAGATAAGCTTTCAATCGCTTGACCTGGGTGGACTTCCCCGCCCCGTCAAGTCCTTCAAGGACGATCAGCATCTGGACTGGGTTTTGCAATCGTACAAATATACCTATTTTTCCTTACTTTTG
>CAMJHJ010000186.1 GCA_946405485.1 uncultured Bacteroidales bacterium
AATCCCCTATCTTTGTACAACCCAACCACCCCGTCATGACCATCAGACTCGAAACCCCGGCCGACTATCGCGCCGTCGAAAACCTTACCCGCGAATCCTTCTGGAACGTTTATCGCCCCGGATGCACGGAACATTATGTGCTGAACCAGTTCCGGAGCAACCCAGATTTCATCCCGGAGCTTGACTTCGTGATGGAGGAGGACGGGCGGATTATCGGGCATGTGATGTTCTCCAAGGCCGAATTGGCGCTTGTCGATGGTACCCGCAAGCCGTCATGGACCTTCGGGCCTATCAGCATCGACCCGGAGTATAAGCGCAAAGGGTATGGGATCAAGTTGCTGAGGTATGCGCTCGGGAAGGCCCGGGAGATGGGCGTCGGGTTTATCTGCATGGAGGGCAACATCGACTTTTACAAACATGCGGGGTTCGGGCTCGCCAGTAAGCTGAACATCCACTACCACGACGAGCCTGTCGATGCCGAAGTGCCCTACTTCCTCGCCCAGGAACTGATTCCGGGCTGGCTTAAGGAAAACGGCATCCAGGAAGCCACTTACACCCCGCCCAAGGGCTATTTTGTGGCCGATGAGAACCCGGAGGCCTTCGAGGCCTATGAGGCTACCTTTCCGCCGAAACAGAAGCTCCGCCTGCCGGGGCAATTAGGATACGAGGAATGACCATGAGAACAAGATACATCATCATCCTTTCCGTGTTCGCGGTTACGCTGGGGTATCTGCTCTGGCATCTGTGGCGTATCACGCCCGGAGGGAGGCCGATGAAATTGACAGTCACCGGCGCATTCCTTCTTTGGATGGCCCTGGCCTTTGTCGGGTTCGGCATGACCGAACGCTTCTCCGTCAGGACGGCTACCGTGCTCTATGAGACGGGCATGCCGTGGGTGCTCTTCTTCCTGTATCTGTTAATTCTCTTTGTCATCGCGGACCTCGCCGCACTGTTCCACCTCCTTCCCAAAGGTCTCCTGCGGGACAGTTGGGTCGGGCTCGGTTCGGCGGTGGGCATCGTCGCATTGACCTTAATCCTGGGCAATATCCATTACAAGCACAAATATCGCGAGGAGCTGACTATCCGGACGGAAAAACCGCTGGAGAAGCCGCTTACCATCGTGATGGCCAGCGACTTACACGTGGAATATCACATCCGGAGGGCGGAGATCGCCCGCTGGGTGGACCTGATCAATGCCGAGCATCCGGACCTAGTCCTGATTGGCGGAGACATCGTGGACCGGAGCACCCGACCCATCCTGGAGGGCGATTATGCGGCCGAATTCCGCCGTCTGGAGGCCCCCGTATGGACCGTCCTCGGCAATCATGAATACTTCAGCGATGGCGATGGTGCCTCGAAGTTCTTCTCCGACGCTGGCATCCGCCTCCTGCGGGATACGGTTTGTTCTTTCAAGGGTGTCGATGTCATCGGCCGGGACGACCGGATGAATCCGGAGCGGAAGCCCGTAGCCGCCCTGGCCGACTCCCTGCAGGGTTTCTCGATCCTCCTGGACCACCAGCCCCTGCATCTGGAAGAGGCCGAAGCCGCCGGCATCGACTTTCAGTTCAGCGGTCACACCCATCATGGGCAGGTATGGCCCATTTCATGGATGACCGACGTGATGTTTGAGAAAGCCTGGGGGCATCATTCCCGGGGCAATACCCGCTATTACATCAGCTCCGGCCTAGGCCTCTGGGGCCCGAAAATCCGCATCGGCACTCGATCGGAATACCTGGTCCTACATCTTGAAAATGAATAATAAGCCATGAATAGAAGCGCTCAAATCATCCGGACCAGCGTCATCGGCATTGTCGCCAATGTGCTGCTGGCGGCATTCAAGGCGGCGGTGGGCGTCATCGCCAGCAGCGTGGCCATCGTGATGGACGCCGTGAACAACCTGAGCGACGCGCTGTCCAGCGTCATCACCATCATCGGCACGAAGCTGTCGCAGCGGCCGGCGGACCGGGAGCACCCCTTCGGATTCGGACGCATTGAGTATTTCAGCGCCATCATCATCGCCGTCATCGTGCTGTCGGCAGGCGTAACCTCACTTATCGAGTCGGTAAAGAAAATCTTCAACCCCACGGAGCCCAATTACTCAACCG
Organism: uncultured Bacteroidales bacterium; assembly: GCA_946405485.1. The sequence goes on from CAMJHJ010000186.1 coordinate 2,106, forward strand.
CCACATTGATCGTCATCATCGTGGCCATCGTCGTCAAGCTTTTGCTGGGATTTTATGTTAAGAAGAAGGGCAAGCAGCTGAACAGCGACGCCCTGATCGCCTCCGGCTCGGACGCCCTGTTCGATGCCATCATCACCACCGCCACGCTCGTATCGGCCGGCGTCATGCTGATTTGGGGCGTCTCCCTGGACGGCATCCTCGGCGCCCTGATTTCCCTCGTCATCATCAAGGCCGGCATCGAGATGCTCGCCTCTCCCGTCAATGAACTCCTGGGCGCCCGGGTCTCGCCGGATCTGGTCCATGAAATCAAGGAGGAAGTCATGGGCTGCGAGGGTGTTTGCGGCGTGTACGACGTCATCCTCCACAACTACGGCCCCGACGTGATGATCGGCTCGCTCCATGTGAGCGTCCTGGACACGATGTCCGCCCATGAAATCCACGGCCTGACCCGCCGGATTTCCGGCCTGATGTTCCAGCGCCACGGCATCATCATGACCGTCGGCATTTATGCCGTCGCCACGGGAGAAAACCAGCGCACCGACCTGCAGGACAAGGTGATACGCGCCCTCGCCACCCACAAGGAACTCGTCCAGGTCCATGGTTTCTACTATTCCGAGAAAGACCGGATGCTTTCCGTCGATGTCGTACCGGACATCTCCTGCCACGACGATGCCGCCCTCTGCCGGCAGCTGACGGAAGAGATCCAGGCGCTGGTGCCGGACGTGCATGTGGGCATCGTCATCGACCATAATTACAGCGAATAAACGGAGCAAAAATCCTGCTTAGAGCGTACTGCGGTACACTATTTGCGCGTTTCTTCCCCAAAAGAAACGTTTATGAAAAAGTGTATCTTTTCGTTTATTGTCGCGTGCCTGTCGCTGACCTCTTCCCTCATCACCATCCAGGCCGCCGCGCAAGATAATCTGACTGAAGGCCAGGTCCGAAACATCGTGACGAGCATGACTCACCACTCCTCCGCCACCAGTTCTGCCGCTGTCAGTCCCACTTCCAGCCTTTCCGGTCCTCGATTTGAGATCGTCCCGATGCCCAATTATACCACCATGTGGTTCAAGTTCGACAAAGAAACCGGAGACACCTGGGTGGTTGACAGCAAATCCCGCGAAACAACCTGCAGACTGATCGGCAAGGATACGAGTGAGAATGATGAAATCCGCCCCGGAGAAATCAATTATCAGCTGCTTGTCAATGCCTGGAACCACCTCACCCTTCTGAATGTCCATACCGGAACGATGTGGGAAGCCAAGCTTCAACGCGGTTCGACCTTTGGCGACTTCAAGGAAATCGGCAATTAAATCGCAACCCGGTTGCAAGGGCATTGCCGTACCTTTGCCCTTGCAATGAAACAGAAAGACCATCTTCCTTTTTTCGGCATCGGCCCGTACTATGTGGGGGCGATTGCCGCACTTACCCTCACGGGCATGATTCTGTCCGCGAAGGGGTGCTTGGACAGCGGCCTCGTTCCTGCGCTGAAGACTCCGATGCTGGTCATCGGCATTATCGTCATTCTCCTCGGGGCGTTCATCTGGGGCTATGCCTTTTTCTTCGACAAGATCGACGAGGCCATCAAGAATAACCGCCTGTATACCAAGGGCATATACGCGTGGATGCGAAACCCGCTCTATACGGGCTGGATGTTCATTTGCATCGGCGTATCCCTGTTCGCCGGCAACCTTTGGCTGCTGATTCTGCCGTTCATTTTCTGGGCCCTCATGGCCGTCATGATGAGGCTGACGGAGGAAAAGTGGCTCCACAACCTCTACGGCGCCGAGTACGACGCCTATTGCAAGCGCGTCAACCGCACCTGGCCCTGGTTCCCGTCAAAGAATTGATTATGAGCGACAAGATTCAAGACTCCTACCGGCAGTCCCGGAACATCTACGACGACGTCCTGACCCGCTCCACCTGGTGGAGCCGTGTATACATGGACATGTTCTGGAACGGTGTCGATGACAACGAAATCGCCCGCAAGGTGCTGTCCTACATCCCCGACAACTTCGCGGGCAAGCTGCTGGACGTACCCGTCGGAACCGGCGTCTTCACCGCGGCAAAATACGTCCGGATGAACCGGGCTGACATCATCTGCCTCGACTACAGCCAGGACATGCTCAAGCAGGCGCGCGTGCGCTTCCGGCAAGAAAGAATCGGCAACTGCCGGTTGATACAAGGCGACGTAGGCGCGCTCCCGTTCCCCGACGCCTCCTTCGATATTGTCCTGACCATGAACGGTTTCCACGCCTTCCCGGACAAGGAGAAGGCCTATTCGGAGGTATTCCGTGTCCTGAAGCCCGGCGGCCGCCTCGTCGGCTGCTTCTGCATCCGGGGCGAGTCCCGCCGCACCGACTGGCTGATGAAACGGATCCTCTCCCGGAAAGGCTGGTTCACTCCTCCGTTCGAGACCTTCGACTCCCTGATGGCACGGCTTTCCGCCGGCTATCGCCTGGACGAGTATCACAAGGAAGGTTCGATTGTCTATTTCGCCGTGACGAAAAAAGAGGATGACCGCTGAAGTCATCCTCTTTTCGTTTATTTCTCTCGCGTCGCGAGGTATTCCTCCAAAGGAATCACGAGCGGCACCGTCCTTTCGAAGACCCGTCCCCTGAAGTCGGGTACGGTCTCGTAGGTATAGGTGTCCACCATCACGTATTTCCCGGAGATCAGCTGGTCGTCGTAAAAGGGATAATACTTGAAGCCTTCATGGGCACGGACGGCGATAATCTGA
>CAMJHJ010000187.1 GCA_946405485.1 uncultured Bacteroidales bacterium
TTATAGTAGCTCCCCAGGATCTTTGCGAACCAGGAAGGCGGAAGGATCTTTTTCAAGGTCACGGAAAGCCGCTGCTCCAGGGTGGAGATGACATAGTGGTAGCGCGGGCGCTTCATCTTGACGATCCTGGCGACCTTTTCCGCCAGATACTCGGGTTTCAAGCCGCCGGTCTCGTCCTTCTCGATCGAAGCGAGGGCGCGGGCCCAGGCCGGATAGGCTGCATCCGCCTCGGGATCCGAGACACTCTTGCGGCTGCCCGTGAAACCGGTCGCGAAATCTCCCGGTTCGATCACGACGACCTTCAGGCCCCAGCCCTGCGTCTCCAGCCGGAGCGCCTCGCAATAGCCCTCGATGGCGAATTTCGAAGCTGAATACAAGCCTTGGAACGGCAAGCCCATCAGGCCCCCGATCGAACTGAAGCACAGCACCTTGCCTCCTCCCTGCCGACGCATCACCGGCAATACGTAATGGAGCATGCGCACCATTCCCATCCAGTTGATGTCCATCTGCTTCTGCGCATCCTCCAGGGAGGAAAACTCCAATGGGCCGCCGATCCCCATGCCGGCGTTGTTGATGAAGACATCCAGCCGGCCTTCGGCCTCCACGACCTTCTTCACGACATTCTCACAATCGGTCGGAAAAGAGACATCCGCCCGCAGATAAACGACGCCGGGGAGCCTTTCAGACTCCCGGCGAAAAGTACCATAGACCTTGTGTCCGTCGGCGGCGAGCCGCTCCGCCATCGCCCGGCCGAAACCGGACGTGATGCCCGTGATGAGGATAACCATACTATGCAATGATACCCAGTTCCTTGAAAATGCCGGTCAGCACCTCCACCGCTTCGTCCACCTGGGCGAGAGAATGCGTCGCCATCAGGGCGAAACGGATCAGCACATCCTTCTCCGGAACGGCCGGCGCGATCACAGGTGTGATGAAGACACCCTTTTCATAAGCCAGTTTGACGACCGTCATCGCCTTGACCGTATCCCGCACGAAAAGCGGGATGATCGGCGACTGCGTGTGCCCGATGTCGAAACCTGCTGCCCTGAACGCTTCCTGCGCATGGCGCGTGACCTCCCAGAGATGCTCCCGGCGCTCGGGTTCGCTGATCATGATGTCCAGCGCGGTGGATGCGGCCGCCACGGCGGCGGGCGTCATCGAGGCGCTGAAAATCAGCGAACGGGAATTATGTTTGATGAAGTCGATGACCGTATGGTCCCCGGCGATGAAACCTCCCAGCGAACCGAAACTCTTGGAGAAGGTTCCCATGATCAGGTCGGTCTCGGCCGTCAGTCCGTAATGGCTTGCGGTGCCGGATCCGTTCTCTCCGATCACACCCAGGGCGTGGGCGTCGTCCACCATCACAGAAGCGTTGTATTTTTTGCAAAGCTCCACGATCTGGGGCAGCGGCGCGATGTCGCCCTCCATCGAGTAGATGCCGTCCACGACGATCAGTTTCTGCGCATGGCGCGGCGTCCCCCGGAGCCGGCGCTCCAGGACAGACATGTCGTTATGGGGGAACTTGCGGACATCGGCGAAACCCAGGCGGCTGCCGTCGATGATGCAGGCATGGTCCAGGGCATCCAGGAACACATAAGTCCCCCGGGGAGACAGGCAGCTCACCACGCCCAGGTTGACCTGGAAACCGGTGCTGTAGGTGACAGCCTCCTCCTTTCCCACAAAACGGGCGAGCTTGGCCTCCAACTCTTCGTGGAGGTCAAGCGTCCCGTTGAGAAAGCGGCTTCCGGAGCAACTGGTCCCGTATTTCTCGATAGCCTTGATGGCGGCCTCCTTGAGACGCGGATCGTCGGAAAGGCCGAGATAAGAGTTGGAGCCGAACATCAGCACCTCTTTTCCGTCTGCCATCCGGACAAGGGGATCCTGGCCCGAGGAAATGGGACGGTAATAGGGATAAATCCCTTGCGCCCGGACCTCGTCCGCGAGGGTATATCGGGCGCAGTTGTCTTTCAAAGTTATGTTTTTCATCTGCTATTTATGGTCGGGATCGCCGAAATTAACGGCGGAATCTCCCTCCTTGCGTGTGCCGAACTCATAATCCTTGCCCGGCAGGATAGCATTGAGGATAATGCCCACCAGGGCAGCGACGGCCAGGCCGCTGAGGCTGGTGAATCCGATTGAAATCGCATCGCCCGCACCGTACTTGATACCGATCGCAAGGACCAGGATCAGGGCGGCGACGATGACGTTGCGGGAATTGGTGAAGTCAACGCGGTTCTCTACGATGTTACGCACACCGACCGCGGAGATCATACCGTAGAGGATCAGGGAGATACCGCCGATGGTGGCGGCCGGCATCGAGCTCACGACAGCCGCGAACTTCGGGCTGAAGGAGAACAGGATGGCGAAGACGGCCGCGATGCGGATCACGCGGGGATCGAATACCTTGGTCAGGTTCAGCACGCCGGTATTCTCGCCGTAAGTCGTGTTGGCGGGAGCGCCGAAGAGAGAAGCGAGCATCGTCGCGGCGCCGTCACCCATCAGGGTCCTGTGCAGGCCCGGATCCTCGAGATAATTGATACCGGTCGTCGAGGAGATTGCGCAGATGTCACCGATATGCTCGACCATCGTAGCCAGGGCGATCGGCATGATCGTGAAGATGGCACCCCAAACCAGGGAAGAATTCGGATTCTGGAACACGGACAGGACGGTGTCCTGGCTCTTGAACGGCAGGCCGATCCAAGCCGCCTCGCGGACGGAGGAGAAGTCGACCTGGCCGATGCAGGCGGCGAAGATATAGGACACGATGACGCCCAGCAGGATGGGGACGATCTTGATCATTCCCTTGCCCCAGATGTTGCAGATCACGACGGTGGCGAGGGCCACGAGGGCCACCCACCAGTTGGCGTTGCAGTTGGCGATGGCGCTGCCGGACAGGGTCAGACCGATGGCGATGATGATCGGGCCGGTCACGACGGGCGGGAAGAAGCGCATGACCTTCTGGATACCGAAGGCCCGGATCAGTCCGGCCAGCACGAAATACAGCAAACCGGCGCAGCATACGCCGATGCACGCATACGGAAGCGCCTGTGCGGCAGGCATTCCCGTCTTGGCTCCCATCTCGACCACGGCGGCATAACCGCCGAGGAAGGCGAATGAAGATCCCAGGAAGGCGGGCACCTTGAACTTCGTGATCCAGTGGAACAGCAGCGTGCCCAGACCGGCGAAGAGAAGCGTCGCCGACACGGACAGGCCCGTGATCGCAGGTACCAGGACCGTGGCTCCGAACATGGCGAACATGTGCTGGAGTCCGAGGACCGTCATTTTGCCTTTGCCCAACTGACGGGCATCATAAATACCTTGTGCCATAATGATGAGTTTTTGGATTTAGTTACGTTTTATTCGGCCGGAGTTTCGGCGGCTTCGGCAGCCGCTTCCACCGCTTCCGCAGCCTCGACGGCCGCCTCTTCCACTGCCTCGGGCGCTTCTTCCACCACCTCGACCTTCGGCTTCCGCTCGATGCCCATCCACTTCAGATTGTTGGTGAAGTACAGGCAGCCGAACGCGACCAGAAGCAGGGCGACCAGCCAGCACAGGACCCTGCGCCAGACCGACGGGCGATAGGGATCCCTACCCCTGACGGCAGGATACTTCGCCACGGAGGTGAGCGTCTTGCCGAAGAGGATGTTGATCAGGGCCCTGGAGTTGACGGCCCAGCCGTTCGCGTTGAGCACGGGGCCAAGGTTGCGGCGGCGCAGCTTACGCCAGGCGATGAAGCAGGCGGGTGCGGAAATGATCAGCATGATCGCGACGACCACGAGCAGGACCTGCCACCACTTGAGGGCGAAGATGCCCTTGAAGATGGAAGAGAGGGCGACACCCAGGGCGCCGACGGCCATGCCGATGGCGGCGAAGATGCCGGCGAACTTGGCGATGTCGAAAGGCTGCTTGGCGGCCGGAGCGGCGGGCACGCCCGCTTCAGCGCCGGTCTGCAGTTTCGCGACGGCCGCGGTATCCTTGTCAGCCGCGGATTTGTCGATCCGGTCGGAGATGAACTTGGCCAGCTTGCGGTAAGGCGTCCAGAAGGCCTTGCGGATGCTGATCGGGTTCTCGACCACCTTAGTCACGACGGCATCCCAGTCCCCGCCGTTCCTGTCATAGAACAGGGCGTTCTTGCCGGGACGCAGGTCGTCGGTGTCGCCCGCGGTCATCGCGGCGACGACATTCATCGTCTTGCCCGTAGCCTTCTGTGTGCAGGTGCAATAGATCAGGAACATGTTGCTCAGACCGGCCATGTCACCGTGCTTGCCCATATCCTCCACGCGGACGCAGAAATTGCAGCAACGCTCGTCGATGTAGAGCTTGCCCACCTCGAAGATCGCGGCGGGCTCGCCATTGCGCCCGTAATACTCGGAGAAATTGACATAGTTCTTCAGCAGGCGGAAGAAGTCGCGGTTCAGGTGCGTGAGCTTATCCACGGCATCGATTCCGGCCGCTTCTTCCTCCAGGGCCTTATCCTCCGCGATGAGTTCCAGCAGGGCCGCTTTCTTGTCAGCGGCGAGCAAAGCGCGGATGCCGTCTCCGCCCAAGGGTTCCACCTCGGAACCCTTCTTGGCGTCCATCCAGGCGGTGTAGGGCTTGAACTTATCCAGGATGGTCAGCCAGTCGGCCTCGGTCAACTCGTCCTTGCCCGGGAAATCCTTGTCCAGAACCAGGCTCTTAAGATTCGCGAACGCGGCCTGCCAGGCGGGGTTGAGGGCTTTCAACGGGAGCACGGGCTGCTTGTCCGGACGGGCCAGCGGATAGGTCGCGATCTCGGCCTCGTTGGCGACCAGGTCGGTCC
>CAMJHJ010000188.1 GCA_946405485.1 uncultured Bacteroidales bacterium
GACCTGGTCAAGGAATACGGCTATGCCGACGGCGGAGAGTGCCTCACCGTCGCGGACAAGAACGAAGTCTGGTTCTTCGAAGTCGTCGGACCGGGCAAGGGCGAGATCGGCGGCGCCTGGGCAGCCCAGCGCGTCCCGGACGGAGAGATCGGCGTGTCAGCCAACATCCCCAGGATCAACCACATAGACCGGAACGACCCCGACCATTTCATGGCCTCCGACAACGTCGAGGAGATCGCCCAGAAATACGGCCTCTGGGACGGACAGGGCGAGTTCTCCTTCTACAAAGCCTATCACGCGGCCTACGGCGGCGGAAAGAATTTCCGTGAGCGGGAGTATTTCATCCTCAATGCCCTGGCTCCGTCGCTGGGTCTGAGCATGGACATGGACGAGCTGCCCTTCAGCGTCAAGCCGGAGAAGCCGGTCAGCGTACGCGACGTCATGGAACTCCTGCGTTCCACCTACGAAGGCACCGATCTGGACATGTGCCAGAATATCAAGGTGAGAATGAAAGCTCCCGGCGACACCGTCGAACGGGAACAGATCAGCCCCCTCGCCAACCCCTGGATGACGACCCTGATGCAGAACACCCTCAACACCATCGCTCCGGGCACGGTCACCTTCCGCAGGACGGTCGCCGTCGCTTGGTGTGCCTATTCGACAGTTATCCAACTTCGCAATTTCCTGCCGGACAACGTAGGCGGCATTTGCTGGCTGGCGGTGGACAATCCGGCCCAGAGCCCGCACCTGCCGGTCTTCGCCGGATGCACCTCCCTGCCCAAGGCCTTCGACGTCTGCGGCCAGAACCAATATATCCCCGACTGTTTCGTATGGCAGTTCCGCCGCGCCAACAAACTCGCGACTCTGAGCTGGCAGACGACGAAGAAAGAGTTCCACGACACCCTTATCAGTGTGGAAGACAAGATCTTCGAAGGCCTGCCGACGGAGAAGGCCAAGCCCGAGGAACTGGACGCCTATCTGCAGAAGAGTTATGACGAGGCTGCCAAGGCCTGGGATGGCCTGGAAAAGAAATACTGGGTACAGTTCGGCCGGGGTTTCTGATTTGCGAAAGCGCAGCGCTTTTGCTACATTTGTAAGATTGAAAACAATTAACAAACAATACTATGGTTACATTGAATTTCGACGGCTGCCGTTCCTTCATTCAGGACGAGGTCTACGCCGCCTACGAGCGTAAAGCCTTCGATGCTTTCGACGTTCTCCGTGATGAGACCGGCGCGGGGAACGATTTCCTCGGTTGGAAGACCCTTCCCTCCGACACTCCGGAATCCCTTATCAACGACTGCGAGGCCGTCCGCGACGCCTGGAAGGCCAAGGGAGTGAACCTTGTCGTCGTCATTGGCATCGGCGGTTCCTACCTCGGCGCCAAATGCGCCGTCGAAGCGCTCAGCCACGCATTCGTCCGCCCGGAAGGCAAGCCGCAGGTCGTCTTCGCCGGCAACAACCTCTCCGAGGAGTATCTCGCCGAACTGATGGACCTCGCCAAGACGCGTTCGACCGCCGTCATCGTGATCTCCAAGTCCGGCACCACCACGGAGCCCGCCGTCGCCTTCCGCATCTTCAAAGAGTACATCGAGGAGACCTATGGCAAGGCCGAGGCCGCAGAGCGCATCGTCGCCATCACCGACGCCAAGAAGGGCGCGCTCAAGACCCTCGCCACCCAGGAAGGTTACAAGACCTTCGTCGTCCCGGACAACGTGGGCGGCCGTTTCTCCGTCCTGACTCCTGTCGGCCTGGTGCCGATCGCCGTGGCCGGATTTGACATCCGCGCGATGTTGCAGGGCGCTGCCGAAGAACGCAAGGCGCTGCTGGTCAAGTCTAAAGATAACGCGGCCATCCGCTATGCCGCCATGCGTAACCTCCTCCACACGGAAGGTTCCAAGGCCGTCGAGATCCTCGTGACCTACAATCCCAAGCTCACCTACCTTGCTGAATGGTGGAAGCAGCTCTACGGCGAATCCGAGGGCAAGGACGGCAAGGGCATCTTCCCCGCCTCCGTGGCCAACACCGCCGACCTGCACTCGATGGGCCAGTTCATCCAGGAAGGCAGCCGCGTGATGTTCGAGACGGTCGTCAGCGTAGCCAAGAGCCAGCGCGAAGTCGTCATCGGCTCCGACGCCCAGAACCTGGACCAGCTCAACTACCTCGCCGGCCAGCACGTGGAGCATTGCAACGCCATGGCCAAACTCGGCACCCAGCTCGCCCATATCGATGGCGGCGTACCCCAGATGGAGGTCGGCATCGAGAAGATCGACGAGGCGAACCTCGGCGCCATTTTCTATTTCTTCGAACTCGCCTGCGGCATCAGCGCCTATGTGCTGGGAGTCAATCCCTTCAACCAGCCCGGCGTCGAGGCTTACAAGAAAAACATGTTCGCCCTGCTGCGCAAGCCCGGTTTCGAAGCCCAGACGGAAGCCATCCTGAAACGCATCTAAATCCACATGATATGAAACACATCCTTCCCACCCTGCTGTGCGCCGCGCTCATGCTGAGCGGCTGCGCCGGCGCGAAATTCGTTCCCGGCAGCGCCACGTCCTTCCCTCAGGCGAACCAGAAGGGCAAGACCGGCATCGTGGCCCATCGCGGTTTCTGGAACTGCGAGGCCGCCGGATTCATGGAGAACACCATCGCCTCTCTCAAGGCCGCCCAGGACAACGGACTGTGGGGCAGTGAATTCGACATCCACATCACCAGCGACGACGTCGTCATCGTCAACCACAATGACAACATCCAGGGCGTCAAGATCGCCGATAATCCCCTGTCCGTCTTCAAGGCGATGACCCACAAGAACGGGGAGCATCCTTCCACCCTGGACGAATACCTGACCCAGGGCGAGAAATGCAAGACCACGGTCCTCGTCGTGGAGCTTAAGCCGCAGAAGTCCCAGGATCGCGAAGACCTGCTCTGGAGAAAGACCGTCGAGGCGCTCAAGGCCCACAATCTTTATGATCCGACCCGCGTCGCGTTCATTTCCTTCAGCCACCACATCTGCCAGCGGATTGCCCTCGAGGCTCCCCAGTTCATCAACCAGTACCTCAACGGCGACATCGCTCCGGACGTGCTGGCCGGTGAAGGTATCAACGGCATCGACTATGAGCAGAAGGTGCTGATCGACAATCCCGACTATGTCCAGGCCGCCCACGACAAGGGCATGACCGTCAACGCCTGGACCGTCAACCGGGACCACAATATGCGTTCGCTGATCTATCTCGGCATCGACGCCCTGACGACCAACGAGCCGCTCCTCGCACGCAAGGTACTGGGAGACAGGGAGTTCAAGTTGACGAAATAAAATCAGTCCTCTTCCAGGAGGGTAAAGAGACGCGAAGGCGTACGCCGCGGAAGCGGCTGCATCACGATACTGTCCCCCTCCTCCGAAGCAAAATACGAGGATCGCTCGTAAGAAGGCAAGAGTCCGATGTCCGCAAGGGCGTCGGACGTTGCTTTTATGGCCAGCTCCGGCGTGTTGTTGTTCTCGCTCAGGTGGCAGAGGAAGAGGTGGGTCAGGTCCTTGTGGTAAAAGCGGCGCACGGCATCGGCACATTCGTCATTGCTCAGGTGACCGTTCCCCCGGCTGATCCGCATCTTGAGCTCGTAAGGATATGAGCCGTTCATCAGCATCTCCCGGTCGTAATTGGATTCGACAACCACCACGTGGGCGTGGGAGGCATAGGACAGAGCCTCGGCGGTCATCCGTCCCAAGTCCGTCATGATCACAAAGTTGAGTCCGGCGAGGCGAATGCCGTAGCCGACGGTCTGCGAGGCGTCGTGCGGGACGACGAAATAGCGGGCGGAGAGCACGCCGGGGATGATGTCGTTCCAGACATCCCGCTCCAAGGGACAGCGGACGGCCGCCAGATGCTCCAAAGTATAGCTGTGATACGACATAGCCGTAAGCAACTCCGGCGTCGCCCAGACGGGCAGTTTCAGATACTTGCAATAGGAGCCGAGGCTGCGGATGTGGTCGAAATGGTCATGCGTCACCAGCATGGCCTTGATGCAGCTGAGGGGAATATGCTCATTCAGCAACTCGCGTTTGACAGCCCGCAGGCTGACGCCGGCGTCGACCAGTACGGCATCCGTCCAGACTCCGTCTTCCTCCAGCCCCAGGAAATAGCAATTGCCGCAACTGCCGCTGGAGAAGGACTTGAACCTAACGCTTCTCATCCTCGCAATACTTGGAGATCACGCCATAGGCATCCGCGACACCGAGCTCGCCGGCCTTGGACAGGTCGATACAGCCTTTTTCCTTATCCTTCAGATAGATCAGCACAAGGCCGCGGTTGAAATAGGCATCGCCCATCTGTGGCCAGGCCTGGATCGCCTTGTCATAGTTTTCAATGGAGCGTACCAGTTGGGACGACAGGCAGTAGAGATTACCCAGATTGTAATAGAAATACGGGAAATCCGGAACCAGAGCCGCCGCCTCTTCCATATCGGAGATGGCGTCGGAATAATCGTAGGTATGGGTCACCTGGTCGCTGACGCGGGCCCGGATCGTGCCCTTGTCATCCATCGTCAGGGTCTGCACGTTGTTCTGGATCGAGGCGATGAAATCAATCATCTCCGCACGCAGCACACCGCGGTTCATGTTGTAGAACGCCCGGTAGTAATCGGCATATCGGGCTCGGGAGACATCATCAGGCGCCTGCTCTACCGCCTTGTCGAACTGGTGGAGCGCCTGCGTGAACTGCTTGTTCTGAAGCTCGTACAGGCCTTTGATGAAACTGATCTCGGATTCAGGCAGGCTGGAGCGTCCCGC
>CAMJHJ010000189.1 GCA_946405485.1 uncultured Bacteroidales bacterium
GAGCATATCCTGGCGAGCTTGGAGGACGGCACGCTGTCGATGTCAGACCTGGATCAGGCCGTCACGCGCGTGCTTGAGCTCATCGTGAAAACCCCTGCGTTCCGGGGGCATGTCCCCTCACTGAAACCGGACCTGGAAGGCCATGCCGTCCTGGTACGCGAAACGGCTGCGGAGGGCATGGTGCTTCTCAAGAACCAGGACGCCCTTCCGCTCCGGCCTTGCCGGGCGGCCGTATTCGGTGTCCATTCCTATGACCTGATTCCCGGCGGGAACGGGGCGGCGTACGTCAGCTGCCCGTATGTCGTGTCCCTGTCCGATGCCCTGAAGGAAGAGGGCTTCGGTGTGGACGCGGACCTGGAACGCCTGTACAGCGGATATGCGGCCTTCGCAGATGCCGACGTGGCCATCAACCACAAGGTCAACGTCCATGTCGGAAAGGCCCAGACCCCGGAACTGGAGGTCACGCGTGCGCTGATTGACCGGAAAGCTGAGGAGAGCGACCTGGCGGTCATCACCTTGGGCCGCACCTCCGGAGAAGCCCGAGACCGCATCCTGGACCGGGATTTCCTCTGGAATGAGAAAGAGACCGGCCTGGTGAAGAACGTATGTGAAGCGTTCCACACCGCTGGCAAGAAGGTGGTCGTCGTGCTGAACATCTGCGGCCCCGTCGAGACGGCTTCCTGGCGCGATTTCCCGGATGCCATCCTTTGTGCCTGGCTTCCCGGTGAGGAAGCCGGCCATTCGATTGCAGATGTACTGACCGGGCGTGTCAACCCCTCCGGACGTCTTCCCATGACCTTCCCCGTGGATTATTTCGACATGGCCGGAGCCGAGGATTTCCCGTATGACTTCATCAGCGACCGGGCCAACGAAAGTGCCGCCCATCCCGAGCGCCGCGGCCTGCCGTTGAAGAATCTGGCCTATACCGATTATACGGAGGGCATTTTCGTCGGTTACCGCTATGCCCTGACTGAAGGGAAACCGGTCGCGTATCCTTTCGGTTTCGGCCTCAGTTATACCTCCTTCGGGTATTCTGACGCGTCGGTGCGGATTAAGGGGGACCAGGTGGTCGCCAGCATCACCGTGACCAATACCGGCGCCGTAGCCGGCAAGGAAGCGGTGGGCCTCTATATCTCGGCACCCCTGGGAAGTTTCACGGAAAAACCGGAAAGGGAGCTGAAAGATTTCGCAAAGACACGCCTCCTTTTGCCGGGAGAGAGTGAAACGCTCTCGTTCCGCTTCCCTGTCCGGGACCTCGCATCCTTCGACGGGGACCGCTCGCGCTGGGAGACGGCCCGGGGAACGTATCGGGTGTTCTTCGGAGCCGAAGCGGGTTCTGCTCCGGCGGAATGCTCCCTGCGGATCAGCCGGACCCATATCTATCCGTTATAAAAAGGGAATTGCAGTTTCCAGCACCCTGACTGGATCGGGCATAGCGACAGGAAGGGGTTTGGGGAGTCCCCTCCCCAATGAATAATAGTCCCCTGGGACCACGCAAAAAGCCGGCTTGCTGCCGGCTTTTTGTGTGGTCCCTGCAGGGCATGATCCTGCGACCCACTGATTATGAGTCAGTTGCTCTAACCAACTGAGCTAAGGGACCGGAATTCGCAGAGTCGTCCCGAAAAGACAACCCTGCGAATCAACTGGATTGACGGAATCGTCAGACCTTGATCTCGACCTCGACGCCGGAGGGCAGCTCGAGCTTCATCAAAGCGTCAACGGTCTTGGCGTTGGAATCTTCGATGTCGAGGAGCCGGCAATAGGAATCGAGTTCGAACTGCTCGCGGGACTTCTTGTTGACGAAGGTCGAGCGGTTGACAGTGAAGATCTTCTTGTTGGTCGGGAGGGGGATGGGGCCGTTCACTTTCGCGCCGGTCGCCTTCACGGTCTCGACGATCTTGCCTGCCGACTTGTCGACGAGCATGTGGTCGAATGATTTGAGCTTAATTCTGATTTTCTGACTCATATCAATGCTTGTGTTTTGATTATTCTTCTGTATAAACTCTGTATCCGCTTCTTTCGATAATGTCCTTGGCCAGTGCCGGAGGGACCTCCGCATAATGGTGGAAGGACATCGTGCTGCTCGCACGTCCGGAAGAAAGCGTCCTGAGTACGGTGACATAACCGAACTGTTCGGCAAGCGGGACGAAGGCCTTGATGATGCGAGCCCCCGTGGCATCGGAATCCATCGAAGAGATCTGTCCCCTGCGACGGTTGAGATCGCCTACGATGTCTCCCATGTATTCCTCGGGAGTGACGACTTCCAGGTCCATGATGGGCTCCAGGAGCACCGGCTTCGCCTTCTGGTACACATGACGGAAAGCCATGCGCGCCGCAAGCTCGAAGGACAGCGCGTCTGAATCCACCGGGTGGAAACTGCCGTCGAGGAGCGTGACCTTGAGGGACTGCACCTCGTAGCCGGCCAGGAACCCGTTGGACATCGCCGCCTCGAATCCTTTCTGGACGCTCGGGATGAATTCCTTCGGGATGTTCCCGCCCTTGACCTGGTTGTCGAACTGCAGACCGCTGACCCCTTCGTCGGCCGGGCCGACTTCGATCTCGATGTCCGCGAACTTGCCGCGGCCGCCGGTCTGCTTCTTGAAGACCTCCCGATGCTGAACGGTTCGGGTGACCTGCTCCTTGTAGTTGACATGAGGGGCTCCCTGGTTGATCTCCACGCCGAACTCACGACGGAGCCGGTCGATGATGATATCCAGATGGAGCTCTCCCATACCGCTGATGATGGTCTGGCCCGTCTCGTTGTCCGACTTGACGGAGAAGGTGGGATCCTCCTCGGCCAACTTGGACAGTGCGAGCGCGAGTTTGTCGATGTCCTGCTGGGTCTTGGGCTCCACCGCGATTCCGATGACGGGATCCGGGAACTCCATGGACTCCAGGGCGATCGGCTTGGATTCCTCACAGACGGTGTCTCCCGTCCGGAGATCCTTGAAACCGAAAGCCGCGCAGATGTCACCCGCCTCCACGAACTCGATGGGGTTCTGGTGGTTGGAGTGCATCTGGAACAGGCGGGCGACCCGCTCCTTACGGGCGGAACGCACGTTGTACACATACGAACCCGCATCCAGACGGCCGGAATAGACCCGGATGAAAGCCAGACGCCCCATGAAGGGATCCGTGGCGATCTTGAACACGAGGCCGCAGAACGGCGCGTCTTCGCTCGGCTCACGGGTGATCTCTTCACCGTTGCGCGGATTGACACCCTTGACGGCACCGACGTCCAGCGGGGACGGAAGATAACGCATCACCGCATCCAGCAAGAACTGGGTTCCCTTATTCTTAAAGGAAGAACCACAGCAGGCCGGAACGATGGTCCGCTCGATCGTACCCTTCCGCAGGGCGGCGATGATCTCCTCGTCAGTAATGGACTCGGGGTCCTCGAAATACTTCTCCATCAGGGCCTCGTCACACTCGGACGCAGCCTCGAGCAGCTTTTCGCGCCACTCTTCGACTTCGTCAAGCATGTCTTCGGGGATTTCCCGGATCTCATAGTTGACCAGTTCCTCGCCGGGAAGGTAATAAATCGCCTTCCGGGCGATGAGGTCGACGATACCCTGGAAACTATCCTCCGAGCCGATGGGGAGGCAGATCGGAACCGCGGTGGCGCCGAGCTTGCGCTTGATATCCGTCACGCAAGCCAGGAAATCCGCACCGACACGGTCCATCTTGTTGACATAGACGAGTTTCGGCACGCCGTATTTGTCGGCCTGCCGCCAGACCGTCTCCGACTGGGGCTGGACCCGGCCGACCGCGCAGAATGTGGCGATCGTGCCATCCAGCACGCGGAGCGAACGCTCCACCTCGACGGTAAAGTCAACATGTCCGGGAGTATCGATCAGGTTGATCTGATAGGTGTTCCCGTTGTAGTGCCAGTAGGCCGTGGTCGCAGCAGAAGTGATGGTGATACCCCGCTCCTGCTCCTGGACCATCCAGTCCATCGTAGCGCCACCCTCATGGACTTCACCGATCTTGTGGGTCTTGCCGGTGTAGTAAAGGATACGCTCAGACGTAGTAGTCTTACCGGCATCGATGTGAGCCATGATGCCGATGTTACGCGTGAATCTGAGGTCCCTCTTTGCCATCTACAGAAACTGGATTAGAAACGGAAGTGGGCAAACGCCTTGTTGGCCTCAGCCATCCTGTGCATGTCTTCCTTTCTCTTGAAAGCACCGCCTTCGTTGTTGTAAGCAGCGATGATCTCAGCACAGAGTTTTTCTGCCATGGAGTGGCCGGAACGCTTGCGGGCGAAGGATATCATATTCTTCATGGAGACCGAAATCTTCCGCTCCGGGCGCATCTCCGTAGGCACCTGGAAGTTGGCACCGCCGATACGACGCGACTTGACCTCGATCTGAGGGGTCACGTTCTCGAGCGCCTTCCTCCAAATATCTAGAGGAGCCTTGTCAGAATCTTTCATCTTCTCGCCTACCAAATCAATGGCATCGTAAAAAATAGAATACGCGATACTCTTCTTTCCCTCCAACATGAGATTGTTCACGAAACGGGTAACCATCGTGTCGTGAAACTTGGGATCAGGAAGTAGAATCCTCTTTTTAGGCTTCGATTTTCTCATTGTGAAAAATGCTAAAAGGTGATGGGTAAAAATTACTTCTTAGATTTCTTCGGCCTCTTGGCGCCGTAAAGGGAACGGGACTGGGTCCTTCCTTCTACGCCAGCAGTATCCAAAGCTCCTCTAAGGATGTGGTAACGCACACCGGGAAGGTCCTTGA
>CAMJHJ010000190.1 GCA_946405485.1 uncultured Bacteroidales bacterium
GTGGGCAACACGCACGTCGGTATCGAAGGCAAGTTCGACTATGTCCTGCACGGCAAGGACGGAGTCGAATACCTGCGCCTGATCGACAACAAGGAGCGGGTCCATGACTCGGACAGCAGCTACTCCCGTGCCGAGGACGGTCTGGATGTCCGGACCACGATCAACATCGATTATCAGGACATCGCCGACAAGGCGCTCCGCGAGCAGATGGGTGACAAGACCGACGTGGAAGGCGGATGCCTGATCCTGATGGAGGCGGCGACCGGCGCCATCAAGGCCATGGTCAACCTGACCCGCGACTCCCTGAGCAACCAACTCGAGGAGATCCAGAATTTCGCCATCGGAAGACGCTACGAGCCCGGTTCCGTCTTCAAAACGGTAACGCTCCTTTCCGTCCTTTCCGACGGCTACATCAAGTCGCTGGATGAGACGATGCCGACCAACCACGGCGTCATCCCCAAATCCGGCCTGAGACCGGACCACCACATCCCCGAATACGAAGCCCGGCACCACACCGACAAGATATCCATCCTGGACGGCTTCAAGATGTCGTCCAACTATGTATTCGCCAAGCTGGCGATCGATTACTACGGCCGCAAGCCCCAGCGCTACATCGACAACGCCTATCTCTACAAACTGGGAGAGGCGTTCGAGTTCGACATCGACGGCCTGCGCACGCCGGTCATCCCTTCTACCAAGAGTCCGGGATGGGCGATGAGCGTGCTGGGCAACATGGGATTCGGCTACGCCACGATGGAGACACCGCTCCACATCCTCAATTTCTACAATGCCATCGCCAACAAGGGCAAGATGATGAAGCCCTACCTGGTCGAAAGCATCGAGAAGTACGGGACGGTCGTGGAGAAGCGGGGCCCGTCCATCCTCAACGGCTCGATCTGCACGAAGGCTGTGGCAGACACGATTACCCGGGCCCTGGCCGCCGTGACGGAAGAAGGCACGGCCCGCCGGCTGAAGGACGCGAAATGCACCATCGCCGGCAAGACCGGCACCTCCTTCGCGACCTTGAGCCCCGGGACGGATTCGCCTTACAGAGACAAATACGGACGCCAGCTCTACCAGGCTTCCTTCGTCGGTTTCTTCCCGGCGGAAGCCCCGAAATACAGCATCATGTGCATGATCTTCACCCGGCCCACGCACACCAGTTTCCAGGGTGCCGGTATCCCGGCCCTCGCCATCAAGACCGTGGTGGACGAGATGTATGTGCTCGATCCGGAATGGGGAGAAGTCCTGCACAAGACCGGTACCATTCCCGTGATGCGGGATACGACTGCCACAACGGATAAGAAGAAAAGGAAATGAAACTAGGAGACATCATATTGGAAACCGGCGCCGTCATCCTGAACGGTACGCCTGAAACCGAGATCCGCGCCATCACCAGCGACTCCCGCAAAGCCGCTCCCGGCTCGCTCTTCATCGCCGTCAAGGGCGTGGACCGCGACGGCCACGACTACATCGACGCCGCGCTCGCCGCCGGGGCTTCCGCCGTCGTATCCGCCACCCGCCGGGGCCTGGCGCTCTGCGCCGACAACTTCTACGGCCATCCGTCCCGGCAGCTGACCCTCGTCGGCATCACCGGCACCAACGGGAAGACGACGACCGTCACGCTGCTGTACCACCTGTTCCGCAAGCTGGGTTACGAATGCGGTCTGCTCAGCACGATCGCCAATTTCGTAGGCGGACGCAGGATGGAGACCACCAATACGACCTCCGACCCGATCACGATCAATTCCCTGCTCGCCGAAATGGTGGACGCAGGCTGCGCCTTCTGTTTCATGGAGGTCAGTTCGATCGGGATGGAGCAGGAGCGGGTCGCGGGACTGAAATTCAAGGCCGGCATTTTCTCCAACCTGACGCACGACCATCTCGACTACCACAAGACCTTCGCAGAGTACCTCCGCTGCAAGAAACTGTTCTTCGACAGCCTTCCCGCGGACGCGTACGCGATTATCAATGTCGATGACAAGAACGGCCCCGTGATGGTGCAGAACTGCGCCGCACAGGTCATCACCTATTCCTGCAAGCGCATCGCGGACCGGACCTGCCGCATCCTGGAAGAGAGTTTCGAGGGCATGCTGCTGAAACTGGACGGCGCCGAGACCTGGACCAAACTGATCGGGGAGCACAACGCCTACAACATCCTGGCGATCTATGCGACCGCCCTCGCCCTGGGCGCCGACCGGATGGAGACCCTTGTCGCGCTGAGCACGCTGGAATCCGCCCCCGGCCGGCTGGAGAACCACCGCGGCCCCCGCGGCATCTCCGTGGTCATCGATTATGCACATACGCCCGATGCCATGGAGAATGTGCTGAAGACCCTTCGGGACATCGCTCCGAAGCAGCAGCTCGTCTGTCTCTTCGGCTGCGGCGGCGACCGGGACAAGACCAAGCGCCCCGAGATGGCCGCCGTCGCGGAAAAACTGGCGGACCGCATCATCGTGACTTCGGACAATTCCCGCACGGAGAAGACCGAGGACATCCTCGCGGACATCCGCGCCGGCTTCAGCCCCAAAGGCCTGGCGAAGGCTCTGTTCATCGCCGACCGGAAGGAGGCGATCCGCACCGCCGTCGTGACCGCGCAGGACGGCGCCGCCATCCTGCTGGCGGGCAAGGGACACGAGACCTACCAGATCATCGGAAAGGAGTACCACCACTTCGACGAGCGCGAGGTGGTCGATGAGATATTCAAGGACCTGACGAACTAAGACCGAACCATGCTTTACCACCTGTTCCAACTTCTGCAAGATTTTGACTTCCCCGGACAGCGCCTGATGGGCTACCTGTCTTTCCGGGCGATGCTCGCCAGCATTTTCAGCATGCTGATCGCCTTCTTTGCCGGGAAACACATCATCCGCTGGCTGCAGCGCAAACAGATCGGCGAGACCATCCGTGACCTGGGACTCGAAGGGCAGTTGCAGAAGAAGGGCACTCCGACGATGGGCGGCGTCATCATCCTGCTCGCCCTGGTCGTCTCCGTGCTGCTGGTCTGCGACCTGACCAACATCTACGTGCTGCTACTTCTGCTGACGACGGTCTGGTGCGGTGCGATCGGCTTCACCGACGACTATATCAAGGTCTTCAAGCACAACAAGGAAGGCCTCAGCGAAAGGGCCAAGCTCTTTGCCCAGATCGCCCTGGGTTTCGCCATCGGCCTGACGGTCTGCTTCAATCCGGACATCGTCGTCCGTGAGAACATCCAGGAGGCCCAGGACATCGTTACGGCGGACCGCAGCGAACTCAACGTGGACTCCGAGCGTCTCGTGACCACGACGACCTGGCACAAGGAAGACGTCGTCAAGAGCACCAAGACCACCATCCCCTTCGTCAAGGACCACGAATTCGACTACAAAGTCCTTTCTCCCTTCAAGGGCAAATGGGGCTGGTACTGCAAGTGGGCCATCTATGTGCTGATGATCGTGCTCGTCATCACCGCCTGCTCCAACGGCACCAACCTCACCGACGGGATGGACGGCCTGGCGGCCGGAACTTCGGCCATCGTGGGCGTAGTGATCGGTATCCTGGCCTGGCTGGGAGGCAATGTCATCGACGCCGGCTACCTGAACATCATGTACATGCCGGGGACCGGCGAGATCGCGATCTTCATGTCCGCCTTCGTCGGAGCGCTCATCGGCTTCCTTTGGTACAATTCCTACCCGGCCCAGGTCTTCATGGGCGACACGGGTAGCCTGACGATCGGCGGCATCATCGGCGTCAGCGCCATCCTGATCCGCAAGGAGCTGCTGCTACCCCTGCTGTGCGGCATCTTCCTGGTGGAGAGCGCCTCGGTGCTGATCCAGCGGAGCTATTTCAAGTATACGAAGAAAAAATACGGTGCGGGCCGGCGTGTCTGGAAGATGACCCCCCTGCATCACCATTACCAGAAAGAGGGCATCCCGGCGCTGATCACCAAGCCCGAGAAAGCGCTCCCGGAAGCGAAGATCGTCACGCGTTTCTGGATCATCGGCCTCATCCTGGCGGTTGCGACTCTGGCTATTTTGAAGATAAGATAAACGATATATGGCAAGATTGGTTGTTTTGGGCGGAGCGGAAAGCGGCGTGGGCGCCGCGGTGCTCGCCAAAGTGAAAGGATTCGACGTGTTTCTTTCCGACTTCGGGACGATCAAGGAGGAGTATGCGGCCGAACTGCGCAAATGGGACATTCCCTTCGAGCAGGGACATCATACTGAGGATCTGGTGCTCAATGCCGATGAAGTGGTCAAGAGTCCCGGCATCCCCTCGACCGCCCCGATCGTGCGCAAACTCGCCGAGCAGGGTACGCACATCATCTCCGAAATCGAATTCGCAGGACGCTACGACAGCGCCAAGAAGATCTGCATCACCGGCAGCAACGGCAAGACGACGACCACTTCGCTGATTTACTATCTCCTGAAGCAGGCGGGCCTCAACGTAGGCCTCGGCGGCAACATCGGCAAGAGTTACGCCTACCAGGTGGCGACCGAGCATTATGACTATTACGTACTGGAAATCAGCAGTTTCCAGCTGGACAACGTGTACGATTTCCGCCCGGACATCGCCATTATCACCAACATCACGCCCGACCATCTGGACCGCTACGACTACAAGATGGAGAACT
>CAMJHJ010000191.1 GCA_946405485.1 uncultured Bacteroidales bacterium
GGAAGACCGATGTCTTCGAGGAAGGCCATATCGTCTTCTCCTTCGGCGCCATCAGCGACGTGCACATCAACAGCACGACCAATTCCCATGCGACTAAGTTCATCAACGCCTTGAATCAGCTCAAGACCCGCGCGGCGGCGAATGATCCGGACGGTCTGGACGCCGTTGTCGTGGCCGGTGACTTGACAGACCAACCCCAAAACACCCAGGTGCAGATCGGCTATTTCAAGACGCTCTATGAGCGGGTCTTGGACCCGAAGGCGGTGCCGATGATCTATACGGTCGGCAACCACGATGCCAATCCTTCCTACTGGTGGACGTCCAATACCATCATCCAGGCCGCGGTTATGAGCCAGGTCTTGGGGGCGGACTATTTCCTGACGGATCTGGACAATACGATGCGTGCCGGCTATGAGTGCCGTCACAATCTCGTCGCGGGCTATCACATCCTCAGCGTTACGCCTACGGGTACGTATCCCGTCACTTATCCGGCCGAGACCAAGGCCTGGCTGGATGCTACGCTTCAGGAACTGACGGCCGCGGACCCCGAGCGCTATATCTTCTTCAACACGCATCCGATGATCGAGAATACCTGTTACGGCAGTCTGCTTGGGACACCGATGGGTATCGCACTGAGCCCGATCTGGAGCGGCAACGATTCCTGGGCGACTCGTGACCTCACGGACATCCTGAAGAAGTATCCCCAGGTCGTGACCTTCGGCGGGCACTTGCATTTCCCGCTCCACGATCCCCGGAGTATCTGGCAGGGTGACTTCACCTCCTTCGGCTGCGGCTCTGTCCGCTATATGGCCATCGAGAACGGGGGCTACCAGGACATGAAGAGCGACACTGTGATGAATGACTGCGAGCAAGTCTCCGACGGCTGGCTGATCCAGCTGGACCGTAACGGAAACATGCGCGCGACGGCCCTGGACTTCCTGGGCAATGCTGTCATCGGTGTGCCGTATGAGATGCCGTACCCGCATGCGGACAAATCCCACCTGTCCCGTTATGGGTCCAACCGCGCCGAATCCAACCAGGCTCCGGTACTGGATACCTCTCAGATAAATATGTATACCCGACAGGTCGGATCTTTGTCCAGCACGGTGGTTGAATGGGCCAAGGCGCAAGATGACGAATTTGCCCACCATTACTCGCTGGTGCTCTACAAGGACGGTTCTTACGTCAACAGCTGGAAGTATCTGGCGGATTTCTACCTGCATCCGCAGGCTTCCGGGATGAAGGACAAGTGGTCCGTTTCAGTAGGCAGCCTGACTGCCGGGACCTATGAGGTCAAGCTGACCGCTTATGACTCCTGGGATGCCTCTGCGACCGTGACCAAGTCCTTTACGATCGAGGGACCCGAGCCCATGCAGAAGGGCCTGTATGCCGATATCGATTTCACTGGCGGCACCCCCCGCGACAGCAAAGGGAAAGTGACGGTTACCAACAAGGGAGCCTCTATCGCAGAAACGGCTGTCACCCACGCCGGGCAGTCTTATAACGTGCCTGCCATGCGTGCCGGCGCATCCCAGTATGTGGAGTGCCAGTTCAACGATATCTTGTCACCTGCAGAGATGTCTTCGTTTGTGAGCGAAGGTTTCTCTATTGAGGCAATGTTTGTAGACCGGGCGCCAGGGGCTGGAATCAATCCTATCCATGGTGTCTTCTGCGGGACACAGAATGGGGGCTGGGGCCTTGCTATGCGGGCTAATGCCACCCCGTATTTCATTGTCTGTGAGAACGGGAAAGACCAGTATGTTTGGATCGATGCTAATAGCATTGTATCCAAGACAGAGTTGACGCATTCAGTTTGTGTCTATGATCCCTCTTCAAAGCTAATGCTGATTTATGTCAATGGCGTTTTGAGTGCTAGCAAGACAATCTCTGGCCAGTATTATAATGGAGCGGGCGTTACTTTCAACCGCTTTTGCCTTGGGGCGGATATTTCCTTGACGAGTACGCCCGACTACCCTTGTACCGACATGATTATCACCGACGCGAAGTTTTACACCAGCGTCCTGGATGCCGATGCCGTCAAAGCCGCTTACCAGGCCGCCGTCAAAGCCTTGAATCAATAACCAGACAACGATATGAAAAGATTTCTCATTGCCGCCGCTATGGCCCTGCTTGTCGTCTCCTGTGTGGATGCCAAGCGCAAGAACCCGGAAACGGTCACTCTTTCCAAAGATGTCCTGATGGACAAGATCAAGGGAGCGTGGGCCGGCCAGATTATCGGCTGCACTTATGGCGGACCGACTGAATTCAAGTATGCCACCACGATCAACGACAACATCCCGATCAAGTGGGATGATCACGGGATCAAGTGGTATTATGACCATGTCCCGGGCCTGTATGACGATATTTATATGGACCTCACGTTCGTGGATGTCTTCGACAAGGAAGGGCTGGACGCGCCCGTTGAGTCTTTTGCCAATGCTTTCGCGCATGCGGGATATCCGCTCTGGCATGCCAACCAGGCCGCGCGCTACAACATCCTGCACGGCATCATGCCGCCGGAGTCCGGGCATTGGAAATACAATCCCCATGCTGATGACATTGACTTCCAGATTGAAGCCGATTATGCGGGCATCATGGCGCCCGGCTTGCCCAATGAAGCCTCCTATTTCTCCGACCAGATCGGCCATATCATGAATTATGGCGACGGCTGGTACGGTGGCGTCTATGTGGCCAACCTGTATGCCCTCGCTTTCATCTGCGACGATATCAAGACCGTTTGCACCGAGGCCCTCAAGTCCATTCCGGCCCAGAGCCGCTACTACAAGTGCATGGCGGACATTATCCGTTGGCACGACCAGTATCCGGATGATTGGGAGATTGCCTGGGCGCTGGCGAACAAGAAATACGGTTTTGATATCGGCTGTCCCAGCGGGGTTTATTCTGCCTTCAACATCGATGCCGTGATCAACAGCGCCTATATCCTGATCGGTTTGCTTTACGGCGAGGGTGACTTCGGCAAGACGATCGATATCTCCACCCGCTGCGGGCATGATTCGGATTGCAATCCAGCGTCTTCCGGCGGTATCCTGGCGACGATGCTCGGTTATGAGGCCATCCCGGAGTATTGGAAAAAGCCCTTGTATGAAGTCGCTGACCGCAACTTCCAGTATACCGAGATCTCTTTCAACCGCGCATGCGAACTTTCCTTCGACCAGGCTTGCCAGGTCGTGGAGCGAGCCGGCGGCAAGGTGGGAAAGAAAGATGTCACCATCAAGGTCCAGACGCCGGAGCCCGTGCGTTATGAACAGGCTTTCGAAGGTCTCTGGCCGATGGAGAAAGCCCAGATCGGCAAGGATGTCCGGACCGTCGGACAGCTTTCTTTCGAAGGTCAGGGCGTTGTGGTCGGTCACCGCATGACTTCTGCCAAGGACTTCAAGATTGAGGGTTATGAAGCGCAGATCGAGGTTTCCCTGGATGGTACGCCGGACCAGACCGTGCTGCTGCCGGTCGATTCACACAACCGTAAGCAGGAAATCTATCACAATTACGATCTTTCGGACGGGAAACACACGCTGGACTTCAAGTGGCTGAATCCGGTCCCTGGCGTGGAAGTCGCGATCACCTACCTGCTGCCTTACAAGGCACGTCCCGAGGAAATCGATACTTTCTAGTATCCGTTACTTGGTTTTGAACCAGTCGAGTGACTGGGCAAGAAGGATCCGGAGATCATCCGGGTCCTTCAGCGTTTCCAGGGGGAAACCGAAACTGATAACTTTGTAATTACCCGGATTGTAGGCTACTGCGGCGTTCATGCCTGTCTCGGGATACTGGAGGAAAGCGACGCTGAGTTTGGTCGGGAGCCGCAGGGCATCCGCATTCTCGACACGGTACACCTTCTCATTGAAGTCGTTCCAATAGTGGATCGTGCCAAGATGGGCCCGCAGGTCGAGGACCTTGTTCCGGATCGGGGCTACGGCGCCGTCATAGCAGCCGAATCCGCTCTGGAAACCAAAACCGAGCACGTTTTCCGCGAAACTGGCTGCAGAAGTCCGGTAGACCGGATCCGGGGTGATCGGATAGATCTGGTCCCAGATATCCGTGGCGATGTCGGCACCTGAAATGATGATATGGCCGCCCGCTGTCGTGTGGCTCACGATGGCTTGTCGCAGGGCAGCGGGGAAGACCTGGTAACGGTCCGGTACCAGGCCGGATCCGATTTTCGTCGTCACCTGTTTTCCACATATCAGATCCACCGCAAAGCTGCCTTTCGTCAAGGACGGATCAGCCGTCCAGGCGTCCCGGCTCAGGGAATAAAATGCATATCCGCTTTCCAGCAGGGCCCGGCCGTGGACGGAAGGGTAGTCAAAACTATTTCCCGCGATGACGGATCCGGCCTTGTTGGAACGGGTCGCGCCAAAGCCCGGACTGTCATTGGTCTGGAAGGGCTGCGTGCGGCGGTGCATGTAGTTCTCGCCGATGTAACTGATGTCATACAGATAAGGGACACCGGCGTCGATGCTCCCTTCAAAGCCCGCATAGTTGGGGGTATCGAACCAGGTCGGTGCGCTGATGCGGTCAAAGTTGTTGACGACGGCGACGCTTCTGTCGGAGTTTCCTGCCGGCAAGCCGATGCTGAG
>CAMJHJ010000192.1 GCA_946405485.1 uncultured Bacteroidales bacterium
AAGGGGAGGAACATGAGGAAATGGACGAGCTTGTCCTGTTCCAAACCGAGGAACTTGCTGTGGATATGAGGCAGGCTCCCGAAGTGACCGAAACACAGGATGGCGATGGCCACGATGTATAAGGCGATCAGGATACGGAACAGGATGACGACGCTCTTCTTCATGCTACAGGGCTTGCATATCGTTGAGTTTCTTATAATAGCCACCAAGGGCAAGCAGCTCTTCATGGCGGCCCCGCTCGACGATGCGGCCTTCGTCCATCACGATGATTTCGTCTGCTCCGCGGATGGTGGACAGGCGGTGGGCGATGGCGATGGTGGTACGGTTGGACATCAGCCGCTCGAGCGCTTCCTGTACGGTACGCTCGGATTCCGTATCCAGGGAGGCGGTGGCTTCGTCCAGGATCAGGATGGGAGGATTCTTAAGGATGGCCCGGGCGATGCTGATACGCTGCCGCTGTCCGCCGCTGAGTTTGCTGCCCCGGTCGCCGATATTGGTCTGATAGCCTTCCTCTTTCTCCATGATGAACTCATGGGCGTTGGCGATCTTCGCGGCGGCGATGACTTCTTCTTCGGTGGCTCCTTCCACACCGAAGGCGATATTGTTGAAAATGGTGTCGTTGAAGAGAATGGGATCCTGGTTGACATTGCCCATCAAGGCGCGCAGGTCGTGGATGCTCGCATCCCGGATGTCGACTCCGTCGATCAGGATGCGCCCGGCGCTTGTATCATAGAAGCGCGGGATCAAGTCCACGAGGGTCGTCTTTCCGGCACCGGAGGCTCCTACGATGGCGATGGTCTTGCCCTTCGGGATGGTCAGGTCCACGTCCTTCAGGACCTCTTTGCCTTCCTCCGCATAGTGGAATCCGACATGCTCGAAACGGATGCTGTCCTTGAATGCCTCCAGATGGACGGGATCGGCGGCTTCGGTGATGTCATTGCGGCTGTCCAGGATCTTGGAGATGCGTTCCATCGAGGCAAGTCCCTTCGGAATGCCGTAGGCGGCGCGGGAGAGCTCCTTGATAGGCTGGATCACGCTGTAGAGGATCGTCATGTAGAAGATGAAGGTCGGCGCGTCGATGGGGGAGCGGTCATTCAGGATCAGGGTGCCGCCGAACCAGAGGATGACGGCGATCATGATGGTGCCCAGGCACTCGCTGACGGGGTGGGCCAGGACCTGACGCGTGGAAACACGTGCAGTCTTGTCCCGCATCTCTCCGGTAATGCCTTCGAAACGGCGTTCCATCTTATCTTCCGCGAGGAAAGCCTTGATGACGCGCAGACCGCCCAGGGTCTCTTCGACCTGGGACATCGTATCGCTCCAGAGTTGCTGGGCTTCCAGGGACTGAGCCTTGAGACGGCGTCCGATCAGACCCATGATCCAAAGCATCAGGGGAGCGAAGAGGATGGTGAAGAGGGTCATCTTCCACGAGATCAGGATCAGCGTCGTGAAATAGAAGATGATCAGGATCGGGTTCTTGATCAGCATGTCGAGGGACGCGGTGATGGAGGTCTCCACCTCCTGGACGTCGCCGCTGATACGTGCGATGATGTCTCCTTTCTTTTCCTCGGAGAAGAAGCCGAGGGGCAGGCTCAGGATCTTGCGGTAGATTTCCATCCGCAGGTCCTTGACGATGCCGGTGCGGATCGGGACCATCACGGCGCTGCTGCCGAAGTAACTGGCGGTCTTGAGGACGGTCATGAAACTGAGGAAAAGGCAAAGCAACAGAAGGGTCACGGATACACCGTGCACGTCCATGAACTGGCCTACATAATAATAGCCGTTGTTGAGCAGCTTGGCTTTCGTGCTGACATCCGCCGTCTCCCAGGGGATGAATTCATACACCTTCCCATCGACGTTGAAGAGTATCTTGAGGATGGGGATGATCAGCGTGAAGGAGAATATGTTCAGGACGGCCGAAAGGATGTTCAGCAGGACGGACCCGCCGAGATACCTCCGGTATGGGGCGACGTAGCGTCGCAGCATGGCCATAAACTCTTTCATATATCGTTCGTTAGAGGTGAATGATCTGTTCGGTCCACCGGAAGATCAG
This sequence comes from uncultured Bacteroidales bacterium, assembly GCA_946405485.1. The sequence goes on from CAMJHJ010000192.1 coordinate 2,054, forward strand.
TTCCGTGCGTTTCCGCAGCACGTCGTAGTCGATCTTGCTCTCGATATCCGTCTCCCGGTTGGTATCCATCGTGATACCGGAGGTGAACATGACGGCATAGATGCCCCGCTCACGGAAGGGCCTCTGGTCCGAGACGCGGTTGAGGAAGAGATCGGTGAAACCCTTGCTGCCGTAATAATCCAGGCCGATCTCAAGACGCAGTCCGTTGCGCTGGTTGAGGGTTTGAAGGAGGGCGTTCTGACGACCGCCGCCCAAGAGCATGAGATAGTCTTTCCTGCCCTTTGTAAGGGGCGAAGAAACGCCGCCGAGGATATCCAGGTTGATAACCGCGGAAATGTTCCGGGGACGGATCGCCTTGCCTGTGACAGGGTCATGGAGACGGCCCAGGGCAATGCGGCTGCACAGGTCTTGGGCGCCGGCGAGGCTCAACTGTTTTCCGTCCAGGGCGGCGAAGATGATATTCTGCGGAAGCCCGGTACCCACGTCTCCCAGATAGCGGAAGGCCCGGATCAGGCGGTTCATCACCGCAACGCCGGAGGCATTGGAGTCTGCTCCGGGATAGCTTTTCCCTTCCAGGACACCGAGGTTGTCATAATGCGCCATGATGATGACATAGCGCCCTTCGGAAAGATAGGAGGGAATCCGGGCAGGGATCATCCCCACGATGTTGTGGCAGACATGGCCGCCGGCCACGAAGGTCTGGCACATCGTGCCGTCCATGGGGAGCAGCTTCTGGGCTTTGAACTGCCTCGACTCCCACATCCCGGCTTCTCCCAGACCGGCCTGCGAAGCACCGCGTCCCTGGCAGAATTCTCCCGATAGGAACTGTATGTCACGGCGGAGCGCATCCTGCGATATGAACTTCTCTACGGCGCGGTCGGCGAGCGACTTGTACCCCTGGTTCTGGGCGGAGATGCCGAAGGACGGGAGAAGTCCCGTGAGCAGCAAAAGGAGTAACAATTTTCCGCGGAAATTCACAGTTGGCTTGATTTATGATTATATTTGTACGATCAAGCCTCAAAATTAACTATTTCATCGCAGAATCGGAAATTTAATGCGGCGCGCGCTTACAATAATCTGGTTTCTTTTCGTCTCCGTGCAGATCTGCTGCGCGCAGTACGACAAGGATGTCTTCTCTTTCCGGGGAAGGACGGCGCTGCAGGATGGTAAATACGCCAAGGCGATCGAGAATTTCAACGTCGTCGCACGATTGGATACGACGGATTACTGGAACTTCTTTTTCCGGGGCATCGCCAAGTATAACCTCGGTGATATCCGGGGCGCCCAGCAGGATTTCGATACCTCCGTGCGCCTGGATCCGGTATTCACCAACGGGTATCATTATCGCGCCATCACGTTGAGCCGTTTCGGCAAGTATGATGAGGCGCTCGCTGACCTGGAAAGGGCGATCGGGCTCCGGCCGGGCTTCATCGGACTGTATTTCAGCCGGGGCGTGACCTACTTCCTCGCCCAGCGCTTCGAGGATGCCGTCGCGGACTTCGACCGCTACATCCGCAAGGAACCCAAGGATCCGTCCGCCTACCTGAACCGCGGTGCGAGTTATCTGTTCCTGGGGGATACGACCAAGGCGTTCAACGACTACAACAAGGCCATCAAGCTGGACCGCTTCGAGCCGGAAGGCTTTATGCGCCGCGGCCGCCTCTATGCCGCGCAGGGGCGCTATGACAAGGCGATCAGCGATATGGACCAGGCCATCGCCCTGGATACGGCCAACACCTTCGCCTATTTCAACCGGGCGATCATGCAATACGAGCAGCAGGACTATAACGCGGCGATGCGCGACCTCAACCGCGTGCTTGCGGATGAGCCCGGCAACGCGCTCACGCTTTACAACCGGAGTCTCATCTATGCGCAGGTCGGCGAATTCGAACTCGCGCTCCACGACATGGACCGCGTGATCAACATCAATCCGAAGAATGTCCTGGCCTATTATAACCGGGCGTCTTATTTCATCGAAATGGGACGCTGGCAGGATGCGCTGGAGGATTATGACAAGGCGATCGAGCTATATCCCGATTTCGCCAAGGCGTATATGAACCGGTCCTATGTGAAAAACATGCTCGGCATGATGCGGGAGTCCAAGTCTGACTGGCAGACCGCCCAGCGCAAGGTCGCAGAGTATCGGGCCAAGAATGCGCAGACCGAAGGCTCCTTTGCCGACACGACCCGCAAATACAGCGCCCTGCTGGACCTGGATGCAGAATTCGCCAAAAAGGATTTCGACAACGAACTGCTACAGCACCGGGATGTGGATATCCGGCTGAAACCGCTCTATAAGTTCCGTCTGGCCGCACAGCGGGAGAATGCGAATTATGCGCTCCAGTCCCGCTACGAGAATACACTGATGGCCCGTTTCATCCAGGACTCCTCGGTCCCGATGATTATCTCCAACACAGACTCCATCCCCGGTTATGTGCCTTCCGGCAAACTGGAAATCATCCTCAAGGGCGACAGCGCCTCCGGAGCGGGACGCTCCAGCCTGCCTGAATCCGAGATCAGTTTCATCAAAGGCCTGTACG
>CAMJHJ010000193.1 GCA_946405485.1 uncultured Bacteroidales bacterium
GCCTGGTGTACGGCAATGCCCCTTATTACATGCTGCAGAGCATCCAGTCCATCAATATGAAGCAGATCAACACCGAAGGGCTCGGCTCCACCTGCACGCTGCGCGGTACCATCAACAACCGCCTGCAGGGCAACAGTTACGCCTGGATGAACACCGAACTGCGCTGGAGTTTCGCTAAGTTCCGCTGGATCAACCAGAACTGGACCCTCGCCACGAATCCGTTCTTCGACATGGGTATGATCGTAAGCCCTTACCGGGCGGAGCAGATGAAGAACCTGCTCGGTGACAAGACCCCGGTAGCCACCGTCGACGGCAAGACCTATACCGCCGCTGACTTTTACACCCAGAATGCGGAAAAACTGCACATGAGCGCCGGTATCGGCCTGCACGTCATCATGAACCAGAACTTCAACATCAACTTCGAGTTCGGCAAGGCCTTCTGCGACGGCTACAACTACGGATGGGCCAACAACGACGGCGCCAATCTCGGCATCAACATCGGCCTGAACTACATCTTCTAGTTCTCAGGCCCGGGGACGGTGCCGTCGTCGATGAGGCGGCGGAGGGTCTCCAGGGCTGAGCGGGAGAGGCCATTGGAAGGATTGGCCAGGAATGCGTTGAGTTCCTCCAAGGTATAATGACCGCCCTTCGCGTCCACAAAGGCGCGGAGGGCTTTTTCGACGGAGTCGGTGGCAGGACGGTTCCGGCCCGCGCGGCAGACATCGCAGGTTCCGCAGTCAGAGGTCTCTTCCTGCCCGAAATAAGACACGAGGAAACGGGAACGGCAGGTATCCTCCTCGGAAGCGTACGTAACCATCGCTTCAGCGCGTTCTTGCCAGGAGCCATGCAGCATTTCATAGGTCTGGGGCGACAGTGCCAGGTTACCGGGGCGCAGGCGGTCATGGTGCAGTTGGATCACGCTCGATCGGTCCGCCGGGATATAATTGATGATATGCTCCAGCGAAAGCTTGTAGAGCAACTGCCGCAAAGCGGGGACGCTGAGGCCCAACTTGCCGGAAAACCATTTCTCATCCACACCCAGGGCGAAAGAGAAAATGCCCGGATAGGACCGCATCAGCAATTCCAGGACTTCCGCCATCCCCTTCTCCGGCAAATCGATGTCATACAGGGCATTACGGTCCACGGTAATCTTGACTCTCGTATCGATGTCCACATCCTCGGAGAAAGTCAGATGGTCGGTGCGTTCGAGGTATTTGAGCGCATAATGGACGGTCGGGCGCTGGAGACTGAAATGACGGCAGAATTCCTCCAAGTCAAACTTCAGCTGTCGTCCGATGCCGGTCTCGTAAGGAATCTGCCAACACTGGTGTAGCTTCTGATAGATATCTTCGATGAATTCCAGGGAAGGGAAAGAAGTCTTCTCGATCTGGCGCAGACGCCGGACATCGGCGTCGTTCCAGAGCAGGACGGCATAGGAGCGCTGGCCGTCGCGCCCGGCCCGTCCCGCTTCCTGGAAATAAGCCTCGATGCTTTCCGGGAGGTCCATATGCACGACGAACCGCACATCACTCTTGTCGATGCCCATACCGAAGGCATTGGTACACACCATCACGGGAATCTGCCCGCTCTTCCACTGAGCCTGCCTTTCGGCACGCGCCGGCGTAGAGAGGCCCGCATGATAGTATGAGGCGACGATGCCTTCCGCTTTCAGGAAGGAGGCAATTTCCTCGCAACGCGCCCTATGGCGCATGTAGACGATGCCTGATCCCGGGACACTGCGGCAGATATTCAGCAACTGGCCCAACTTGTCCTCCGCCTTGCGGACGATATAGCTGAGGTTGGATCGTTCAAATCCGGCTTTCAGCAGCAAAGGTTCGTGGAAACCCAGTTTATCCATGATGTCTCCGGCCACCCGGGGCGTCGCGGTCGCGGTCAGGGCAATGACAGGCACGTCCACCAGTTTGCGGAGCTCACCGATGCGCAGGTAATCCGGCCGGAAATCATAGCCCCATTGCGAAATGCAGTGCGCTTCGTCCACGACGATCGTGCTGATGGGCAATACATCCAGGTAAGAACGGAACAAACGCGTATTGAGCCGTTCCGGAGAAACATATAGGAACTTGAAATCGCCGTATGCGGCGTTGTTGAGCGTCAGGTCCACTTCGTAGCGGCTCATCCCGGCATGGATCGCGAGGGCCCGGATACCGCGGTCGGCAAGGTTTTGCACCTGATCCTTCATCAGCGCGATGAGGGGCGTGACGACCAGCGCAAGTCCCTCCTTCATCAGGACGGGAACCTGGAAACATACGGATTTCCCGCCGCCGGTGGGCAGTAACGCCAGCACGTCCCTGCCTTCCAAGGCGGAACGGATAATCTCCTCCTGCAAGGGGCGGAATTCCTTGTAGCCCCAATATTTCTCCAACACTTCCCGCGGCGTCATAGTCCTATCCTTTGTGAAACAAAAATAGCAAGAATTTGCTATATTCGTATTTAACCTTGATCAAAAGAAGCATGAGCCCCGAATACAGAACCCTTTTGATGATGCAATCCGCCTGGTACGAGCGCGAACTGACGGAAAACATCCTTCCCTTCTGGCTGAAACATGGCCTGGACCGCATCCACGGAGGCGTCTATACCTGCCTGGACCGGGACGGAACCCTGATGGACCCGACCAAATCGGTCTGGTTCCAAGGCCGTTTCGGCTACACGGCCGCCTACGCCTACAACCACGTCCGGCCCGAGCCGGAATGGCTCGCCGCCTCCAAATCCTGCATCGACTTCATCGAGACACACTGCTTCGACGCGGACGGGCACATGTTTTTCTCCGTCACGGAAGACGGCCGCCCTGTGCGCAAACGCCGCTATGTTTTCTCCGAGACCTTCGCCGCCATCGCGATGGCCGAATACGCGAAAGCTGCCGGAGACGCCGTCTACGTCGACAAGGCGCTCGCGATCTTCCACAACATCCGCCGGATGCTCTCCACCCCCGGATTCCTGCCTCCCAAAAGCTACGTGCCCGGCAAAAGCCACTCGATCACGATGATTCTGGTCAATGTGGCTCTGGTCCTGAAACAGGTCTCCGCCGACCCTGCTCTGGATGAGCAGATCAAAGAGTCTATCCACGAAATAGAAACCTATCTGATGCATCCGGAATACGAGTGCATCCTGGAAAGCGTCGCTCCCGACGGGATCCTTATCGACACCTGCGAAGGCCGCACCATCAATCCGGGCCACGGCATCGAGACAGCCTGGTTCCTCATGGAAGCGGGATGGGTCTACGGAGATGACCGTATCAAGAAATTGGGCGTGCAGATCTTTGACTGGCAGTTCAAGTGGGGCTGGGACAAGGAGTACGGTGGCATCATCAACTTCCGCGACTGCAAGGGCTTCCCCTGCCAGGACTACTCCCAGGATATGAAATTCTGGTGGCCTCAGTGCGAGACCGTCATCGCTGCGCTTTACGCATACCTGGTGACGGAAGACGAAAAATACCTGGACATTTGGATCGGGGCTGACACTTGGATGCGGGAGCATTTCCGCGACCCGGAATACGGAGAATGGTACGGTTATCTGCACCGGGACGGCACCGTGGCGCAGGCGGCCAAGGGCAACCTGTTCAAAGGTCCTTTCCATATCCCCCGCATGCTCGTCAAGGCGGGGCTCCTTTGTCGGGAAATCTTGTTTGAAGAAGGCATCGAATAAGTCTGATTTTTATTGCCTTATCCGGAATAATGAGTATATTTGCATGATTTGCCGAAAGGCCTTGAACGAAAGTTTACAAAAATCAAACAATAAGCCATGTATAACATCGATTTGTCCAAGTACGGCATCAAGAATGTAGCCGAAATCGTGTACAACCCGACCTATGAGGTCCTCTTCAACGAAGAGACCCGTCCCGGCCTCGACGGGTATGAGAAAGCCCAGGAGACCGAGCTCGGCGCCCTCAACGTCATGACCGGCATCTACACCGGCCGTTCTCCTAAAGACAAGTACATCGTGATGGACGAAAACTCCAAAGACACCGTCTGGTGGGATTCCGAGGAGTATCACAACGACAACCACGCCATGTCCGAGTCCGTCTGGGCCGAGGTCAAGAAGATTGCCATCGACCAGCTCTGCGGCAAGCGTCTCTTCGTCGTCGACGGGTTCTGCGGCACCAACGAAGACACCCGGATGAAGGTCCGTTTCATCATGGAGGTCGCCTGGCAGGCCCACTTCGTGACCAACATGTTCATCCGTCCGAAGAACGAGAAAGAGTTCGACCAGGAGCCCGACTTCGTGGTATTCTGCGCCTCCAAGGCCAAGGTCTCCAATTACAAGGAGCTCGGTCTGCGCACCGACACCTGCGTCGCGTTCAACGTGACCAGCAAGGAGCAGGTCATCCTCAACACCTGGTACGGCGGTGAGATGAAGAAGGGTATGTTCTCCATGATGAACTACTTCCTCCCGCTGAAGGGCATCGCCGCGATGCACTGCTCCGCCAACACCGACATGAACGGCGAGAACACCGCCATCTTCTTCGGTCTGAGCGGCACCGGTAAGACCACCCTCTCCACCGACCCCAAGCGCAAGCTCATCGGTGACGACGAGCACG
>CAMJHJ010000194.1 GCA_946405485.1 uncultured Bacteroidales bacterium
TGCTCGAAGGTGCCGCTCATCGAGTCCTTGCCGCCGATGGACGGCAGGCCCAGGTCAAGCTGCATCTTGAGGGCGCCGAGCAGGGCGCCGAGCGGTTTGCCCCAGCTATGGGGATCCGCGCTCATGCGTTCGAAATACTCCTGGTAAGAGAAACGCATCCGGGACCAGTCTCCGCCGGCGGCCACCACCTTGGAGCAAGCCTCTACGACGGCAAAGGCAGCCCCGTGGTAAGGGCTCCATGACGCCAGGGCAGGATTGTAACCGAAAGCCATCATGCTGGCCGTCCGGGTGAATCCGGCGGCCGGCAGTTTCTGGACAGACACCTGCGTCTCGGACGCCTGGTATTTGCCTCCGTAAGGCATCAGGACCGTGGAACGGCCGATGGTCGAGTCGAACATCTCCACGAGGCCTTTCTGCGAAGCGACGTTCTTGGAAGCAAGCAGCGTTTCCATCCGCTCGGTCAGGGTCTCGCCCTCCGGTGTGATGTCGAAAGGAGCGCAGTCCTCCACGGCACCTACCGTCGCCTGGGCATAGTGTTTCGCGCCGGCGCTGTCGATGAATTCGCGGGTCAGGTCGCAGACCTTGACCCCATCCTTGAACATCCGCATCCGGCCCGTATCGGTCACGTCCGCGACATAGGTCACTTCGACGTTGTCGAGGGCGCAGTATCTTTCAAATTCAGCGCGGTCCTTGGCTTCCACGACTACGGCCATCCGCTCCTGGGACTCGCTGATCGCAAGCTCCGTGGCATTGAGGCCCGCATACTTGACGGGTACGCGGTCCAGCCGGATATCCAGGCCGCCGGCCAGCTCACCGATCGCTACGCTGACGCCGCCGGCGCCGAAGTCGTTGGACTTCTTGATCAGGCGCGTCACTTCAGGACGGCGGAAAAGGCGTTGGAGCTGGCGCTCCTCCGGGGGATTACCTTTCTGCACTTCGCTGCCGCAGGTCTCGAGAGAGGCCTCCGTGTGTTCCTTCGAGGAACCGGTGGCACCGCCGATCCCGTCACGGCCGGTGCGTCCGCCCAACAGGAGGATCACATCGCCGGGCGCCGGGCTCTCACGCCGTACATCGGACGCCTTGACGGCGCCGACCACCGCCCCAACTTCGAGACGCTTCGCGACATAGCCGTCGTCGAAGATTTCCCGGACCTGGGTGGTCGCCAGGCCGATCTGGTTGCCATAACTGGAATAACCGGCGGCAGCCTTGCGGCTGATCATGCGCTGCGGAAGCTTACCCGGAAGGGCGTCCTTCACGGCGGCGGTGATATCGCCCGCTCCCGTCACGCGCATCGCCTGATAGACGTAGGCGCGTCCGGACAGCGGGTCGCGGATGGCACCGCCCAGGCAGGTCGCCGCGCCGCCGAAAGGCTCGATCTCCGTCGGATGGTTGTGTGTCTCATTCTTGAACTGCAGGAGCCATTTTTCACGCTGTCCGTCCACATCCACGTCCACGAAGATGCTGCAGGCGTTGTTCTCTTCGCTCTGCTCAAGGTCATCCAACTTGCCGGCCGAACGGAGGTATCGCGCCCCGATCGTCGCCAGCTCCATCAGGCACAGGCTCTTGCCCTCCCGGCCGAGTTGCTTCCGGATATCATGGAAACGGCCGAGTGTCGATTCGATCTCTTCCTTGACGAAACAGTCATCGACCTTGATCTCAGTCAGTTCCGAAGTGAAGGTCGTATGACGGCAGTGGTCGCTCCAGTACGTATCCAAGATGCGCAGTTCTGTCTCGGACGGGTCGCGGCCCTCTTTCTTGAAATAGTTCACCACTTCGCGCAGGTCGTCGGTGTTCATCGCCAGCCCGTGGGACTTGCAGAAAGCGGCGAAAGCGCTCTCGGGCATCGCCGTGAATCCGGACAGATCCTCGAGCGGCTTGACGTCCGCCTTGCCTGCCAGGGAAAGGACGCTGAGATCCTTGGGACGGCACTCCACGGGGTTGATGAAATAGTGACGCAGCCTCTCGAGCGTCTCTTCGGATGTGTCGTCATCGAAGATCAGCAGGCGGCTGCTCTTGATCTCCACTTCCGCACCCGGCTCGATCAGGTGTACGCAGTCAAGGGCGGACGAGGCCCGCTGGTCAAACTGGCCGGGGATGTATTCCACGGCGATGTATTTCTTGCCTTCCAGGTCACAGGAGTCGGTGACCAGGTCTGTCACCGTTTCCCCGAAGACGCTGTAGCGGGACTTCTCGACCAGTTCATCCGAAAAGCCGAAAAGGTCATAGACATTGATGAGCCGGAGCGTACGCAGGGACAGGGACAGGTTCTCATTGAACTCTCCCTTCAAGCTCTGCGCCTCCACCCGGAAAGCGGGCCGTTTCTCGACAAAGATCCGTTTGCTGTTCATAGTCATTGAAAAGACAAGCCCACCCGGTCTGGGGGTGGGCGTAGTTTTATATCTGTGCTTGCAGTACTTTCTCACTCTGGCGGATGCGGAAGGCTTCCAGCTTGTCCTTGAGTCCTTGATCCTGCAGGGCGAGGATCGCCACCGCGTAGAGGGCGGCATTGCGGGCACCGTCTATCGCCATCGTGGCGACCGGTATCCCGGAAGGCATCTGGACGATCGACAGGAGGGAATCCAAACCATTGAGAGCCTTGCTCTTGACCGGCACCCCGATCACGGGAAGGGTTGTCAGCGCAGCGATGACCCCGGGCAGGTGGGCGGCTCCTCCTGCACCCGCGATGATGATGTCAAACCCGTTGTCACGGGCGGCGCGCACGTAATCGGCCAGGGGGCCGGGATTGCGGTGGGCGCTGAGGACTTTTTTCTCGTAGGGAATACCGAACTCTTCGAGCGTAGCACAGGCGGGAGACATCACCTCCCAGTCACTGGCGCTGCCCATGATCACTGCTACCTTCATCGTGCGAAAATTACAAACCAACTTTACCTTTTTAAGGAGATACAAAGTTACGGCGAATAATCGGCCCCGGCAAAAACTTTTTCCTTTTTTATCAACAAGGAGAATGTTAATAATTCAGTCAAAAAAATTTGTACGGAATTGGGAGAAGGATTATTTTTGCAGAAAATATGGAATACATGAAGCACCTCATCCAGACCGCTTGCACGCCCTGCGTTTCGGACAAAGATGGTGTTTCTTTTTTTATCATTTAGACTGACAGCCCCCGCGGCTGTCTTTTTTTTGGTCCGGATGGAAGGAGACCTGATTTTTAAAGGAGGATGGGTCGTGACGGCACAGGCCGTCCGAGAGAGCGACATCCTCGTCCGGGAAGGCCGCATCGCCGGAATCGGCCGGGGCCTGACGGTGGAAGACGGACGCGTCGTCGACTGCTCAGGCAAACTGGTGTGCGCCGGATTCACCGACATCCATGTGCATTTCAGGGAGCCCGGATTCTCCGCCAAGGAGACCATCCGAACCGGCTCTGAGGCGGCGGCCGCAGGAGGGTACACCACCGTCTGCGCCATGCCCAACCTCGACCCGGTACCGGACTGCCCCGGCAACCTTGCCGTCGAGCAGGCACTCATCGACCGGGACGCCGTCATCCGTGTGCTCCCCTATTGTTCCATCACAAAGGGCCGCAAGGGGCTGGAGCTTGTGGACATGGCCGCGCTCAAGGACCGTTGCTGCGCTTTCTCCGATGACGGCAGCGGCGTCCAGCGGGAGGCGATGATGCGGGAAGCGATGGCCCTTGCCGCACGCGAAGACTGCATCCTGGCCGCCCATTGCGAGGACGAGAGCCTGCTGCGGGGCGGTTACATCCATGACGGGCGCTATGCCCGGCAGCACGGTCACAAGGGCATCTGCTCCGAGAGCGAATGGGGCCAGATCGCCCGCGACCTTGCGCTCTGCGCCGAGACCGGCTGCCGCTACCATGTCTGCCATATCTCTACGGCCGAAAGCGTAGACCTGATCCGCCGGGCGAAAGCGGCGGGAGTCCGTGTGAGCTGCGAGACTGCGCCGCATTACCTGGCACTCTGTGAAGACGACTTGCAGGAGGACGGACGTTTCAAGATGAATCCGCCCCTGCGCAGCGCCGCAGACCGTGAGGCCCTGATCGAGGGACTCCGGGACGGAACCATCGACGCCATCGCTACGGACCACGCCCCCCATACGGAGGAAGAAAAAGCACGGGGACTCGCCGGCAGCGCCATGGGTATCGTGGGCCTGGAAACTGCCTTCCCCGTCCTTTACACCACCCTGGTCCGCACGGGCCGCATCCGCCTCGAAAGGCTGGTGGAGGCCCTGACCGAAGGCCCCTGCCGCGCTTTCCGCCTGGACGGCGGACTCCGGACCGGAGCGGCAGCCGACCTGACAGTCATCGACCCGGCCGGGGAATACACCATCGACCCCTTGCAATTCCGGTCCAAGGGACATGCGACCCCCTTCGCCGGGATGAAAGTCCACGGGCGCATCCTGATGACGCTCTGCGGCGGCCGGATCGTTTATGAATCCAACAGTTAGTAGTCCTATTTTATATGAAAAGACCTGAAAAGAAACTGGTACTGGAAAACGGACTCGAATGGTACGGGACCGGCTT
>CAMJHJ010000195.1 GCA_946405485.1 uncultured Bacteroidales bacterium
CGGAGAAGATGCGCGTACCGATGGAATCGGCGCTGATCTGACCCGTCAGGTCCACCTCCGTCGCCGAATTGATCGCCTTCATGTGCGGGTTGCGCGAGATCACCCAAGGGTCGTTGGTATAGGCGATATCCTTCATCAGGACGTCCGGATTGTCATCGATGAAATCATAAACCTCCTGCGAGCCGAGCAGGAAAGATGCCACGACTTTGCCTTTGTCGATGGCTTTGTTCGCGCCGTTGATCACGCCCGCCTTGATCAGGCGAAGCAGGCCGTCGGCAAACATCTCGGTGTGCAGGCCCAGGTTCTTATGGCCGCCGAGCTGCGCCGCCAGGGCGTTCGGCAGCGCGCCGATCCCCATCTGGATGCAGTCGCCGTCTTCCACCAGCGCCGCGCAATTCTTGCCGATCAGCACCTCCGTAGGGGTCGGCTCGGCGAAATCCTTGGTCACCAGGGGTGTATCGTCCTCAACCAGGTAGTCGAAGCTGCTGATATGGATCAGGTCGCCATGGGCGTACGGGACATGCGGATTGACGACTGCGATCCGGAGCGCGGCAGACTCCACCGCGGCGACCGAGCAGTCCACCGAAGTGCCCAGCGAGACATAGCCGTTCTTGTCCGGACGGGAAACCTGCACCAGGGCCGCTCCGAGCTTGATGAAACCCTCGCGGTACAGTTTCTGGCTCTCCCCCAGGTGAACCGGCAGATAGTCGGCATATCCGGCATTGACGTTCGCGCGCACATTGGGGCCGACGAAAAAGCCCTGCTCGAAGAAAATGCCCTCATATCGCGGCTCCGAATACGGCGCCGGCCCTTCCGTATGGAAATGGTGGAAATGGAGGTCGCACACATCTCCGGCATCGGCCCGCCGGCACAGCGCCTGGATCAGGATGTGCGGCACGCTGGCGACGCTGCTCAGGTGCACGTGGCAATGGGAAGGGATGTGGCTGACAGCCTCATCGGCGGAAACGAAACGGAGTTCTGTCATAATTCGGGCAGTTTTTGTAAATTTGAGCCGTCAAAGATAGAAAATATTCTGATGCATACCAAAGAAGAGAAGCTCGCGCAGTTCGCCCGCCTGCTCGACATCATGGACGAGCTACGGGAGAAATGCCCCTGGAACGCCGCCCAGACGATGGAGTCCATCCGTCCGATGACGGAGGAAGAAGTGTATGAACTGAGCGACGCCATCATACGGCAGAGTCCGCAGGAAATCAGCAAGGAGATCGGAGACCTGATGTACCACATGGTTTTCTATGCCCGTATCGCACAGGAAAAGGGGGACTTCGACATCGCCGATGCCATCGCCAAGGTCTGCGAGAAGATGATTTTCCGCCACCCCCATGTCTTCGGCGGCGACACCCGGCCTACGACGGCCAAGGAGATCGCCGACACCTGGGAACTGGTCAAGGCCAAGGAGAAAGGCGGCAACAAAACCGTCATGTCCGGCATTCCCGATGCGATGCCTGCGATCCTCAAGGCCCTTTCGATGCAGGAAAAAGCCCGCGGATGCGGCTTTGACTGGGAAAAGAAAGAAGATGTCTGGGACAAGGTCCATGAAGAACTGGGGGAAGTAGAAGAGGCCTGCGCCGAAGCGGATCCGGACCATATGGAGCTCGAATTCGGCGACCTGCTTTTCGCCACGATCAACGCCGCACGCCTTTACGGCATCGACCCCGAAGTCGCCCTGGGCCGATCCTGCTCCAAATTCCGCCGCCGCTTCAACTATCTGGAAGAGAATACCTTGAAGAAGGGCGTCAAACTGACCGACCTGAGCCTCGCCGAGATGGATGCCATCTGGGACGAAGGCAAGGCTAAAGGTTTGTGATCCCCATGTGGACCGAAAGGACCGAACTGCTCCTCGGAGAGGACAACATGCAACGCCTCGACCAGGCGTGCGTAATCATCGTCGGTATCGGCGGAGTGGGAGGCTATGCCGCTGAAATGCTGGTCCGGGCCGGACTCGGCCATCTTGTCCTGATCGACAGCGACGAGGTCGGCGAAACCAATCTCAACCGCCAGCTCCTGGCACTCCGGTCCACCCTCGGACGGAAGAAATGCACCGTCCTCCGCGAACGCTTGCTGGACATCCGGCCCGACTTGGACATCCGGCTGATCGAAGATTATGTCCACGAGGACAACGTGGCCGCCTTGCTCGACCCGGTGAAGGCCGACCTGGTCATCGATGCCATCGACACCCTCTCCCCCAAGATCGCCCTGATCCAGTATTGCCTGGGACGGGGTTTGAAACTGGTCAGTTCGATGGGTGCCGGCGCCAAGCTGGACGCCACCGCCATCCGCATCGACGACATTTCCCGGACCCGGGAATGCCCCCTCGCCCACGCCTTGCGCAAGCGTCTCCACCGCCTGGGCATCCAGAGCGGATTCCAAGCCGTCTATTCCCTCGAAAAGCCCCGGCGGGAGTCCGTCGTGCTCGAGGAGAGCCGGAACAAAAAGTCGCAGGTCGGTACCATTTCCTACCTGCCCGCCGTCTTCGGATGCGCCTGCGCGCAGGCCGCTATCCGCAGTTTGATAGATATTCCCTGATTTTTACTATCTTTGCAAGTTAATTACAATCAGTTGCAAAGATGGCGTACCAAGTGGAAGAAGTCGTTTCGAAGCGGGACCTGAAAAGGTTCGTCCGCTTCCCAGACCGTCTCTACAAGGACTGCGCGCAGTACGTCCCCGCTTTGCATTCTGACCAGATCCGCTCCCTGACCCGGGTCTCCACCCTCTCCTACTGCAAACGCAAGATGTGGCTGGTAATGGATGGAGAGGAAGTCGTCGGACGGATCTGCGCCATGGTCAATCCCCGATACAACGGACGCTATGGCGTGAAACGGGCCCGGTTCGGCTGGTTTGACACCATCGATGACTTCGAGGTTGCGCGGCTCCTGCTGGGTACGGCCGAGGCTTGGGCAAAGGAGCAGGGCATGGATGAGATCCACGGCCCGCTCTACTACAACACCTTCGGCAAACAGGGTATGCTGGTCGAAGGATTCGAAAATATCCCTCCTTTCAACTGCCTGTACAACCATCCCTACTACAACGACTTCGTCACACGGCTCGGGTACGGGAAGGAGTGCGACTGGATCCAGTATAAGATTGATGCGGGAGCCCCCTTGCCGGAAAAGACCCTCCGGGTTGCGGCGCTCGCCAAGGAACGTTATGACCTCCGGTTCGGGAGCATAACCCGTCTGAAAAAGGATCCCGGCATGGTCCGGAAATTTTTCGACGCCTACAACGAAAGCTTCGCCTCCGCGGTCCACAATTATGTTCCCCTCACCGAAGAAGAGATGCAGGAGGAAGCGCGTATGATGTTGCCTTACGTCTCCGACAAAGCGGGGACCCTCCTTATCGACGGACAGGGAGACATCGCCGCCTTCGGCATCGCTTTCCCTTCGATTTCGAAGGCGCTGCAAAAAGCACGCGGACGGCTTTTCCCTTTCGGATGGATCCATCTGCTCAGGGCGATGCACGATTTCGAAACCGTCGACCTGATGGTTAACGGAGCGACACCCCGGTGGCAAAACAAAGGCATCTCTGCCGTCTATTATGCTGAAATGGCGGAAAAACTCCGCAAGGCCGGCATGAAAACGGCCATCTCCAACCCCCAGATCGAGAGCAACAGCGCCGTCAACATCTGGAACGACTATGAGCGCGAACCGTTCATGAGAAGGCGCTGCTATCTTAAGAAAATCTAAAAAATACGATACACTATGGCGGAAAATACGCTGCTTGAGAAAGTTCTCTCCCTGCAGGACAAATTCAAATCGCTCGAAGACCAGCTGGCAAGCCCGGAGGTGGTCTCGGACATGAAGCGCTTCGTCCAGCTTAACAAAGATTACAAGGAGCTGGAGCCCATCATCAAGGCCGGCCATGCCTACAAGAAGATGCTTGACGACCTGGCTGCCGCGAAGGACATCCTGGTCAATGAAAAAGATAACGAGCTGCGCGAAATGGCCCGCGACGAAATCGCCGAGATCGAGCCCAAGATCCCGGAAATGGAGCAGAACATCAAACTCCTGCTCATTCCTGCGGATCCGGACGACTCGAAGAACGCGATGGTAGAGATCCGCGGCGGCACCGGAGGCGACGAGGCCGCCATCTTCGCCGGCGACCTTTTCCGCATGTATTCCAAGTTCGCGGAATCCCGCGGATGGAAACTGGAAGTGACCGACCAGGCGCCGGGCACTGCCGGCGGCTTCAAGCAGATCGTATTCAAACTCTCGGGCAATGACGGCGTCTACGGGGTGATGAAGTATGAGTCCGGCGTCCATCGCGTGCAGCGCGTGCCGCAGACGGAGACCCAGGGCCGCATCCAGACCTCTGCCGCTTCGGTTGCCGTTTTCCCCGAGGCCGGTGAATTCGATATCGAGCTGGATCCCAACGACATACGCAAAGACCTCTTCTGTTCATCCGGCCCCGGCGGCCAGGGTGTCAACACGACCTATTCGGCCGTACGCCTCACCCACATCCCGTCC
>CAMJHJ010000196.1 GCA_946405485.1 uncultured Bacteroidales bacterium
GCTATATCGGCCTTCCCACGGCGCTGATGCTGGCTTCCCATGGACAGGAAGTCGTCGGAACGGATTACAATCCGGAGCTTGTCGCCACGCTGAATGCGGGCAAGACGACCTTCAAGGAGGACGGGCTGGACGAGCTGTTCGCCGCCGCCGTGAAGGGCGGGATCCGGTTCACGACGGAGTATCAGAAGACGGACATGTACATCGTCTCCGTCCCCACTCCGTACGACAAGTTTTCCAAGAAGGTGGACCCTTGCTATGTGGTCGCCGCGGTGAAGCAGGTGCTCTCCGTGTGTCCTGAAGGGGCCACGGTCGTGGTCGAGTCCACCATCTCGCCGGGGACCATCGACAAGTCCGTCCGTCCGGTCATCGCCGAAAGCGGCAAGCAGGTGAACCTGGTCCATGCCCCCGAGCGCATCATCCCCGGCAACATGGTCTATGAACTCCTGCACAACAACCGCACGATCGGCGCCGACGACAAGGCGGTGGGGGAGAAGGTCAAGGCCTGCTACGCCAGCTTCTGCCAGGGTGAAATCGTGGTCACGGACATCCGGACGGCCGAAATGACCAAGGTCGTGGAGAATACCTTCCGGGCCGTGAACATCGCCTTTGCCAATGAACTGGCCCGCATCTGCCGGCACGACAATATGGACGTGTACGAGATCATCCGCATCTGCAACATGCACCCGCGGGTGAACATCCTGCAGCCCGGTCCCGGCGTGGGCGGTCACTGTATCAGCGTGGACCCGTGGTTCCTGGTAGGGGACTATCCCAGCCTCGCGAAGGTCATCGACGAGTCCATGAAGACGAACGACGGCCAGCCCGCCTTCGTGCTGAACCGGATCCACGAGATCATGAAGGAGAACGGCATCACGGACACCCGCCGCGTGGGCTTGTACGGCCTCACCTACAAGGAGAATGTCGATGACGTCCGTGAAAGCCCGACGCTGCAGCTGCTTGAATGTCAGGAGCGTCATCTTGCCGAGCCGCTGAAGGTCTATGACCCGCTGATCGAAAAGGACCTCGTGAAGAACCAGTATCACGACTTCGACGCCTTCCTCGCCGACGTGGACATGGTCGTGGTCATGGTGAAGCACGACCAGATCAAGGGATGCTGGGAGAAGCTCGCCGGAAAGGTGATCCTGGACTGCCATAACATCTGTCCGCTGGAAGACGTATATCATATTTGAGCCGTTGCACAGGTGCTCTTCAACTCCATAGAATTCGCCATTTTCCTGCCGATAGTGTTTCTGCTCTATTGGTTCGTTTTCAGTAAGAACCTGAAGCTGCAGAACCTGTTCATCGTCGTGGTGTCCTACATCTTCTATGGATGGTGGAACTGGCGGTTCTTGTTTTTGATTGCGTTTACATCCGCGTGCAGTTTCGGGGCAGGGCTTCTCATTGGCAAATACCGGGGAACGCCCAGTACGGCGAAGGCCGTCAATATCGTCAACATTGTCATCAACCTGCTTGTCCTGGGCGTTTTCAAGTATTACGATTTTTTCGTTACTTCCTTTGCAGACGTGTTTCTCGGCGGGAGGACGGACGGATTGCTGCTGAAGGCAGTTCTTCCCGTCGGCATCAGTTTCTATACCTTCCAGGCGCTCAGTTATTCCATCGATGTATATCTTGGCAAGTTAGAACCAACCCGCGATATCATCCGTTTTTTCGCTTTTGTGAGTTTCTTTCCGCAACTCGTTGCCGGCCCTATCGAACGGGCGACAAGTCTGCTCCCACAATTTGCCAGACCTCGTTCCTTCGACTATGAATCAAGCGCAGTCGGAATGAGGCAGATTCTTTGGGGGCTGTTCAAAAAAATGGTAGTGGCCGATAACTGCGCCATTTATGTAGACCAGGTTTTCCAATCCTATACGACCTATTCTGGCAGTACTCTGCTGTTGGCAGCCATTCTTTTCGCTTTCCAGATTTACGGTGACTTCTCTGGCTATTCAGATATCGCCATAGGAACAGGCAAGTTATTCGGTATCAAATTGATGCGTAACTTCAATGTTCCGTATTTCAGCCGAGATATTGCAGAGTTCTGGCGGCGCTGGCATATTTCTTTGACAACTTGGTTTCGAGACTATGTGTACATTCCACTGGGAGGCAGCCACTGCACTAGGACAAAGATTGTCCGCAACACTTTCGTTATCTTTCTTGTTAGTGGCCTTTGGCACGGGGCCAACTGGACCTTTCTGGTGTGGGGCGCCTATCACGCGTTGTTGTTCCTGCCACTGATTCTGGTGGGGAAAAATCGAAGATACAGGGATACGGTAGCGCCTGGTCGCTTGTTCCCTTCCTTTTTGGAGTGTGGCCAGATGCTGCTGACTTTTTTCCTGGTCGTCCTCGGGTGGGTCATTTTCAGGGCAGAGAGCATCGGGCAGGCATGGGATTATCTCAAAGGTGTTTTCAACGTGAGCTTACTGACGGCACCCTGGCTCCATAGCCCGACCTTTTTTATCAAGTTGATGATCGCCTTGACGGTCCTGCTGGCCGTGGAATGGACAGGCCGTATGAAAGAGTGTCCCATAACACTAGCCCGCGGGGGGAAGGTCGGCCGCTGGTCGCTTTACCTGGCCTTGTTCATCATGATTTTCCTTTTCGGAGCCACTTCCGAATCGTTCATCTATTTCCAGTTCTGATGAGGTCTTTCTTGAAAAATACCGGACTGTTCTTCTGTTTGGCAGTATTGTTGGCCATCGTGACAGACCCGTGCGTATCCAAAGGCCTCCGGAAAACCGAAAGAGGGCATTTTTATACGATGAATGCCTTGATGAATCAGAAAATGGATGCGGATATTGTCATTCTGGGGAATTCTCGGGCCGCTTGTTCTTATAACCCCTGGGTGTTGGACTCTGTTCTCCATGTCGATTCCCGGAATCTTGGCGTTTCCGGTCAGCCATTTGGCGTCAGCTGGCTCAGGTGGGAATTGTACCGGAGAAACAATGCGAACCCGAAACTGCTCGTCATCAACATAGATTACAGTGAGTTGGAAATGGTAACGAATGGTTATGAGAAAGAGCAGTATTATCCCTATATGAAAGATACTTTGGTCCAGCCCTATCTGGATCTTTATGGCATGTCCTGGATGGAAAAACATATCCCGATGTACCGCTACAGAGGAGATTACAAGTTGATATGCATCGGGTTGGGAGAATTGCTGGGCATTCGGCATGATACGAAGGGCAACTATTACAAAGGGTATTCCAATCCGCCCGATGAATGGGATGGAACCAATCTTGAGTATGTTCTTCAGGGTGGGGAGGTCAAGGGAAGGGCCAATTTGTCAGCTGCGGCTCTTTTGGAGCAGATTCTGAAACAGTCCCAAGAAGAAGGCTTTTCCGTAGTGTTCGTTTATGCTCCGATGTATGCGCGCTTGAAACAGCATCTGGACGAAAAGGATCCTGTCCGGATTTATCAGGACCTTTCAGGCCGGTACGACATCCCGATTCTTGATTTTACGGACATGGAGCTTTGTTCAGATACCCTTTTTTTCAGGGATGCCAACCACCTAAATTCCGAAGGCGCCGCTTTGTTTTCGTTGGCGTTGGCTCACGACATTGACTCTTTGGGATTCATCGTTGATTGTAGCAATTGATTTTTTCAGTGTGGAAAAGATATGAAGAAGATTTTGCTCGTGTTCGGAACCCGCCCGGAGGCCATCAAGATGTGCTCCCTGGTGAAGGAGTTCCAGAAATATCCGGAGGAGTTCGAGACACTTGTCTGCGTGACGGGGCAGCATCGGGAGATGCTGGACCAGGTGCTGCAGATCTTCGGCGTGAAGCCGGATTTCGACCTGAACATCATGAAACAGGGACAGGACCTGTATGACGTGACTTCTCGGGTTCTGGTAGGGATGCGGAATGTCTTGGATGAGGCCAGGCCCGACGTGGTCCTGGTCCATGGCGACACGACCACCTCGATGGCGGCGGCGATGGCGGCTTTCTACCGCCAGATTCCCGTCGGCCATGTGGAGGCGGGCCTGCGGACGCACAACATCTACAGCCCCTGGCCGGAGGAGATGAACCGGCAGATTACGGGGCGGATCTCGACTTACGACTTTGCGCCAACGCCTTTAAGCCGGCAGAACCTGCTGGACGAAGGCGTTGACCCTGAGAAGATTACGGTGACGGGGAATACCGTCATCGATGCGCTGCACTGGGTCGTGGAGAATGTGATGAAGAAGGGCTACGTGCCGAAGGATCCGGCGGTTGCGGCGCTCCCGCGTGGAGACAGGCGGCTTGTACTCATCACCGGCCATCGGCGGGAGAATTTCGGGGACGGTTTCATCAGCATGTGCACGGCCATCCGGGATTTGGCGCTCAAGTATCCGGATGTGGACTTCGTGTATCCGATGCACCTGAACCCGAATGTGCGGAAGCCCATCCGCGAGGTGTTCGGGGAGATGGCCAATCAGGTCGGCCATGACGGAAAGGGTGTCGGCCATGACGGGCGCGTCATTCCCGG
>CAMJHJ010000197.1 GCA_946405485.1 uncultured Bacteroidales bacterium
GAGAGAGGCTCGACTAGCGGGTCTCTCTCTTTTTTGTATGCAAGTTTATTGTTACATTTGCAGATACTAAGTTTCGGAACATTATGAAAGTGCTGAATAACTGGATTGTAAAGAATCTCCTCGGCGCCATCGCCTTCGTCCTGGCCCTGGTCCTGATCGCCAGCTTCGTGCTGGGACGCATCACCCGCCACGGGCAGGTGGTCTCCGTGCCGGACCTGACCAACGTATCCGTCGCGGAGGCGGCCAAGATCGCCTCGGACGCCGGCCTGCGGACGGTCGTCTTCGACTCCGTCTATGTACGCCGGATGCAGAAGGGCGCCGTATTCAGCCAGAATCCCAAGGCCGGTTCATCGGTCAAGCACGGGCGCAAGATCCGTCTTACGATCAACGCCACCCTTGCCAAGAAGGTCACGATGCCCAACCTGGTCGGATATTCCATCCGTCAGGCCAAGGCCGAACTGGCATCCAAGGGCTTGTACCTCGGCAAGATCGTCTATGTCAGCGACATAGCGACCAACAACGTCCTCAAGCAGCTGTATCGCAATACCGAAATCCGTCCCGGCAGGATGATCGAGAGCGGGGCCACGGTGGACCTGGTCGCCGGCCTGAGCGAGACCGAAAGCATGACCAACGTGCCTGACGTGCGCGGGATGAAGTGCCTTCGCGCCATCGACGCGATCCAAAACAATTCCCTCAACATCGGCAAGCTTAAGTTCGATTCCTCGGTCAAGACTTATTCCGACTCGCTCAACGCCGTCGTCCTGAACCAGTCGCCCGCCGCTTCCCGGATGCCGATGCGCATCGGTTCCGAAGTGACCCTCGCGCTCAGCATCGATCCGGAGAAGGTCGCCAAGGTCGGCCAAGTCGTCGGAGGAAACTGATGGAGAAGATCTATCCCGACGAAGATCTGGAGATCGGTGCCGTCGCTTACAACGGCGCCATCGTCGAAGAAGCCGCCAGTGATGAAGAGCAGGGAATGTTCGAGCATTTCCGCCTCAGCGTCGATCCAGGCCAGGCTCCGGTGCGTGTGGACAAATACATGTCCACGCATCTTGAAGAGACCTCCCGCAACCGCATCCAGTCTTCCATCAAGCAGGGGTATGTGCGCGTCAACGGCAAGGTCGCGAAGGCCAATCTCATCATCCGTCCCGGCGATGTGATCCAGTTCGTGATGCCCTACCGGCGCCGCGGCTATGAGATCCTGCCGGAGAACATCCCCCTGGACATCGTCTATGAGGACGACGACCTGCTGGTCGTCAACAAACCCGCCGGCATGGTCGTCCATCCGGGGCACGGCAATTATTCCGGTACGCTGATCAACGCCCTGGCCTGGCATCTTGGACTCTCCCAAGGCCCGGATGCCGGGGACGAAAGGATGGGAATCCTCGTGCACCGCATCGACAAGGATACTTCCGGCCTGCTGGTCGTCGCCAAGAACGACGAAGCCCAGCTCAATTTGGCCGGCCAGTTCTTCAAGCACACGATCGACCGCCGCTATGAAGCTGTGGTCTGGGGCAATCTCCCCGATGACGAAGGCACGGTCGACACCACGATCGGCCGCGACCCCAACGACCGGCTGCGATTCCGCGTCTACGAGGATCCGGAGAAGGGCAAGCACGCCGTCACGCACTACAAGGTGCTGGAGCGCTTCGGTTTCGTGACCCGCGTGGAATGCAAGCTGGAGACCGGACGCACCCATCAGATCCGCGTCCACATGGCCCATATCGGCCACCCGCTCTTCAACGACGAGCGCTACGGCGGCGCCGAGATCCGCAAGGGCACGATTTATTCGAAATACAAGCAATTCATCCGCAACTGCTTCGAGCTCTGCCCGCGCCAGGCCCTGCACGCCCGCACCCTGGGCTTCGTCCACCCCTCCACCGGCAAATGGATGCAGTTCGAGTCTCCGCTCCCCCCGGAGATGACCGCCCTGCTCGACAAGTGGCGTGCCTATACGACGTCAGGCAGCGCCGCAGCACTGCCTGACGAAGAATAATCTATGTACGGCGGGGCTTATTTCGCTTCCGCCTCTTCCACCGCCTTGAAGTAAGCGACGTTGGCCGGATCGAGGTCCTTGGCCGCACCGGCGTCGAGCACGACGGTGCCGAATTCGACCATCTGGAGGGCCGAGAGGGTGTTGACATGCGTGACGGGGCCTTCGATGCCACCCTTCGCCGCGCGTGCCTTCTTCTCGCCGAAGCCTAAGATCAGCACTTCGCGGGAGTTGCAGACGGTCGCGACGCCGACGCTCATCGCCTGGGCCGGGACTTTGGTCCAGTCCCCTCCGAAGAAACGGGAATTCACCACGCGGGTGTCATGGGTAAGGGTTACGACGCGGGTCCGGGACTGCAGGGAAGAGAAAGGCTCGTTGAAAGCGATGTGACCGTCCTCACCGATGCCGCCCAGGAACAGGTCGATGCCGCCGGCCGCTTCGATCGCCGCCTCATAAGCTTCGCACTCCGCGTCGAGATCCGGCGCATTGCCGTTCAGGATATGGATCTGGGGACGGGGCACGTCGATGTGGTCGAAGAGGTTGCGGAACATGAAAGAATGGTAGCTCTCAGGATGGGACTCAGGCAGGCCGACATATTCGTCCATGTTGAAGGTGACTACATTCTTGAAGGAGACTTCGCCGGCCTCATACAGGCGACGCAGCTCAGCATAGGTGCCGAGCGGGGTGGAACCGGTGGGGAGACCGAGCACGAAGGGCGCGTCGGTGACGGCAGCCTTGGCCTTGATCTTGGATACGATATAACGGGCGGCCCAGACGGAGGCCTCCTCGGCGGTGTTTCGGATGATTACTTTCATAGTCTTTGACTTTGTTGGTCCAAATTTACGAAAATAAAGTATATATTTGTTCTGCGATGCGGAATATTCGACTGACTTTGTGGCTCTCCGCCCTGACCTTCGCCGTCCTGATGAGTGTCCCGTTCCTGGTCCCTCACCTGGGCTGGGTGGCTCTGTTCGGCTTTGTGCCGATCCTGATGATGGATGCCATCGCCGACGCGCACAAGGTCCGTCATTTCTTCTGGTACCACTATGCGGCGTTCGTCCTTTGGAACGCGTTCACAACCTTCTGGGTGTGCAACGCCACGGTCGGCGGCGGCATCTTCGCCGTGCTGGCCAACGCCCTTCAGATGTCAGTCGTATGGGCGCTTTTCCGCCTGTCGAAAAAACGCTTCGGCGGCTTCCTGCCCTATGTCTTCCTGGCCCTGCTGTGGATCGCCTGGGAGCGCTGGTATCTGACTTCCGCGCAGATTTCCTGGCCCTGGCTGGTGCTGGGCAACGCCTTCGCCCGCACGACCCGCTGCATCCAGTGGTACGAATACACCGGCACGCTCGGCGGTTCGCTCTGGATCTGGGCCTCCAACCTCTGCCTCTTCGCCTTGACGAAGGGTCTGATGGACGGGTCCTGGCGCACCCTGACCTTCAAGGCAAGGGTGACGCTGCCTGTCGTGACGGTTCTGATCCTGGTCACCCCCTTCGTCCTATCCGCCAAGATCTACCACAACTATGAGGAGGTCTCGGACGGGACCCTGGACGTCGTGATCGCCCAGCCCAATTTCGACCCGTACGAGAAATTCGTCTCCATGACGCAGGCGCAGCAGAACGTCATCCTGCTGGACCTGTTCGAGCAGGGGCTCTCCGCGCGCCCGGATACGGCCGGACCGGTGCTGCTGCTTGCGCCCGAGACCTTCACTTCCGACATCGTCATCGGCCGGGAAGACCAGAGTCCGACCTGGCAGCGTTTCCAAGTCTTCCTGAAGGACAAACCCGATGCCAGCCTTCTTTTCGGAGCCTCTACGATCGAACTGCTCGGGGAAGACAAGGGACGCTCCCACACGGCCCGGCGCCTTCGGGACGGCACCTGGTTCGAATCCCACAATTCCGCCTTCTCCACCGATGCTACGGGGCGCTGCGACCGTTTCCAGAAATCCAAGCTGGTCGTCGGCGTGGAGATGATGCCCTATCCGGCCTTCTTCGGCAAGATTGACGACGCTCTGGGCGGCGTGATGGGACGCTGCGTCGGACAAGAGCGCGTCTCTACGCTCCATGCCGCAGGCGTACCGCTGGGCTGCGCCGTCTGTTATGAGTCTGTCTATGGGGAATACTGTACCGAATATGTCAAGGCAGGCGCCCGTGCGCTCTGCGTGATCACCAACGACGCCTGGTGGGGCGATACGCCCGGATACCGGCAGCATCTGAGTTACTCCTGCCTGCGGGCCATCGAGACCCGCCGCGACATCGCGCGCTGCGCCAATACGGGCATCTCCGGATTCATCGATCAGCGCGGCAATATCCTCTCTCAGTCCGGATGGTGGGTCTCCCAGCACATGGAGGGCCGGATCAACCTCAGCGACCGCGAGACCTTCTTCGTCCGTCACGGCGACATCGTCGGCCGGATCAGCGTCTTCGCGTCCCTGCTGCTGTTGCTGGCTTTGATTGTCCGGCTGAT
>CAMJHJ010000198.1 GCA_946405485.1 uncultured Bacteroidales bacterium
CCGGCCATGTGGTCGCGGAGGACGGGAACCGCTATCTCTACACCAACAACGGCTTTGTGACGCCCTTGACGGCCGACGGTCTTGCCGCGGCGGGCGCACCGAAGAAGGTGTATGATGGCTGGGAGTATCCCGCCGAGTGGGAGACGGAAGGCATGTGGCTGGAGTCCCCCAAGCTTTTCCAGAAGGACGGCTGGTACTATCTGGTAACGGCCGAAGGCGGCACCGCCGGCCCGGTCACGAGCCACATGGTAGTCGTCGCCCGCAGCAAGTCGGCCCTCGGCCCGTGGGAAAACAGCCCGTACAACCCGATGGTGCACACCTATTCCGGCGACGAGGCCTGGTGGTCCAAGGGCCACGGCACCCTTGTCGATGACGCCGAAGGCAACTGGTACGTCGTTTACCACGCCTATCGCAACGGCTACCACACCCTGGGCCGCAGCACCATCATTGAGAGCGTGGAATGGACCTCCGACGGCTGGCCTGTCCTTGCGGAAAAGGATGGCGCAAAATGGGAACAGAACGGCCTGCAGGGCGATTATTCCTATCTGCGCGACTACGACAACCCGCTCCTCTGGGCGAAATGGCAGCCCGGCTTCGAGGACGGAACGCTGTGGCTCACCACGGCCGTGGACGAGTCCTACGAGATCACGGCGGAGTTCACCATCCCCGAGGGCGGAAAGGCAGGCCTGTTCCTGTTCTATAACGAAGACGCGCGTTTTGGCATCGGCGCAGACCCTGTCGAGGGTGCCGGCATCACGAACTTCTCCATCCGCATCCGCAACGAGCAGAATCACGCGAGCTCTTGGACAAAACTCGGAGACGAGGACTGGAAACCGTCCATCGTCAAGGACGTCTCCAGCTTCCACCATAACAACTATAACGGGTTCTTCGCCCTGCGTCCGGCTTATTTCCTGCGGGGCGGCGCGGAGCTCGTGAAATTCGATTATCAACCCTTACCGTAATGAAACTTAACCCCATCCTGCCGGCCTTTGCGCTGGCCCTCGCGCTGACCGCCTGTGGTCCCGCAAAGGACGTCGAGGTCGGTCCCTACACCGTGTCCGTTATCGGCAAGAATGTGTACCATATCCAGGATTACAACAGTTCCAACCCCGCCGGAGAGGCGTTCGATGCCGATGGGAAACTAACCCATTTCAACAACTGCTCGGACATCTACCTGCTGGTCGGCGACAAGGAAGCGCTGATGATCGACCTGTCCAACCCCATTGACTGGGCCGACAATGCCGCTGAGTCGCTCCGCTCCCTGGTGGCAGAGCGCACGAAAGGCCTGCCGCTGACCATTACCTTCACCCATCAGCACGGTGACCATACGGGGATGCTTCCGGCTTTCATCGATGATCCCAGCATCCTTTTCACGCTTCCGGACGGGGATTTTGCCTGGCTGGCGGAACGCTTCCCCCAGGTCAAGGCCCGTTTCATCACCGAGGGTGAGATCTTCGATCTCGGCGGGATGGAAGTGGAGCCGATTGCCGTTCCCGGCCATACGGACGGGTCGATGGTCTATCTGCTCAAGGATCAGAACCTCCTGTTCACGGGCGACGCCGTCGGCTCCGGCCACGGAGTCTGGATTTTCAACGAGGCCGGTTTCCAGCAATATGTCTCCGCCGTGCCGTATCTGATTGAATATCTCGAAGAACACGGCGTCGATCAGGACCGCCTGAAAATCTACGGCGGTCATTATTGGCAGAAGGACTGGCTGAAGCTGCCGGAGGGCACCGAACTGGGGATGGAATATCTTCAGGACATGAAAGCGCTGCTGGATGAAATGGAGTCCGGCACCGCCGTTACGGAACCCTCGAATCTGGGACGTCCCGGGCTGGAGACCTACTTCCGTCATGGCCAGGCCATCGTTACTTGGAGCGCGGAGCAGTTGGAAAAGTACCGCGCTCAATACCCCGAGCCTTTCGTGTATCGTGACGGGGAAGTCGTCTTCCGCCGCATCGACGAGAAGACCTTGGAAGGGAATGGTTTCCAGGTGTATAACGAGTCGGTCTATCTGCTTGAGGGGGACGACCGCGCCTTGCTGATCGATGCCGGCGCCTGGATGCCCCATCTCGCCCAGACCGTCGCAAAACTGACGGACAAGCCGGTCTCTCTCGTACTCACCCACGGACACGGCGACCATGTGGGCGGCGCCATCAGCTTCCCGGAGGTCTGGATTCATCCGGCCGATACGGTCATGATCGGGCAGGGAGCCCGTGCATATGGTATCAAGGTCAATCTCCTTTCCGACGGGGAAATCATCGACCTGGGCGGCCGTCAGATCGAGGTGCTGGCCACTCCGGGCCATACGTCCGGTTCCGTCTCGTTCTTCGACAAGGAGCGCGGATACGGGTTCAGCGGCGACGCCTTCGGGTCCACCAACCTGCTGCTGTTCACCAACTCTTTCAAGCTGCTGGTCAATACTTTGGACCGCACGATCGCCTATATGAAGGCCAACGACATCAACATTCTCTACCCTGGCCACTACCACGGCGACAATCCGGAGACGTTGCAGCGTCTCCTGGACGAAAAGCGGATGTCTCAGGAAGTCCTTTCCGGCAAGCGGAAGGGCGTGAAGGAAGAGGCCAACGGCCTCAACAGCTACATTTACGAGAACGGCGTCTATATCCGCTACACGGATCCCGACGCGCTTCAGTAATCATTCGACCGTAACGCTCTTGGCGAGGTTGCGGGGCTGATCCACATCGCGTCCCTTGGCAATCGCGATGTGGTAGGCCAGCAGCTGCAGCGGGATAATGGACAGGATGGGCTCGAAGCACTCTTCCGTGTCCGGAATCTCGAAGTACCAGTCGGACAGAGCTTTCACGTCCGTGTCCCCTTCGGTGATGACGCTGATGATGCGGCCCTTGCGCGCCTTGACCTCCTGGATGTTGCTCAGAATCTTGTCATAGTTGCCCCGGCGCGGGGCGATGACCACCACCGGCATCTCTTCGTCGATAAGGGCGATGGGGCCGTGCTTCATCTCGGCGGCCGGATACCCCTCGGCATGGATATAGGAAATCTCCTTGAGCTTCAGGGCGCCTTCCAGTGCCACGGGGTAGTTATACCCGCGGCCCAGGTAAAGGAAGTTGTGCGTGTAGGTGAAAATCTTCGACAGCGAGGCGATCTGCGCGTCATGCTCCAGGATCTTGGCAATCTTGTCCGGAATGCGCTGTAACTCATTGACCAGCTGCGCTCGACGCTCGTCCGAAATGGTTCCCAGCTGCTCCGCCAGGCTCATCGCGAGGAGGAACAGCGTCGTGACCTGCGCCGTGAAGGCCTTGGTCGACGCCACGCCGATTTCCGGGCCGATGTGCGTGTAGCAACCGGTATCGGTGGCGCGGGCGATGGAGGAACCGACCACGTTGCAGATGCCGAACAGGAAAGCCCCCGACTCCCGGGCCAGCTTGACCGCAGCCAGCGTGTCGGCCGTCTCGCCGGACTGGGAGATGGCAATGACCACATCCGTCGGGAAGATGACCGGCTTGCGATAGCGGAACTCGGACGCATACTCGACCTCCACGGGCTTCCGCGTGAGTCCCTCCAGCAGGTATTTGCCGATGAGGCCGGCGTGCCAGGACGTGCCGCAGGCGCAGATGATGAAGCGTTTTGCCGCAAGCAGGCGGTCTTTATTGTCGATGACACCGGAGAGCTTGACCTCGCCCAGTTCCGGGTGCAGACGGCCCTTCATCGACGCACGCAGCGTCCGCGGCTGCTCGAAGATTTCCTTGAGCATGAAATGCGGGAAACCGCCCTTCTCGATCTCGCTTAGGCTCATCTCCAGCTCGCGCACCTGAGGCGTCTGCTCGACGCTCTTCAAGTCCGTGATACGCAGTTCCTTGCCGCGCTGGATATAAGCGATCTGCTCTTCGTCCAGATAGACCACCTTGTGCGTGTATTCGATGATCGGAGAGGCGTCGGAGCCCACGAAGTACTCGTCCTCGCCCATGCCGATCACCAGCGGACTGCCTTTGCGGGCGGCGATGAGCTTGTCGGGCTGGGCCTTGTCCATAATCACGAGGGCATAGGCGCCGACGACCTGGCTCAAGGCCAGCGGGACGGCCTCCTCGAAACTGGCGCCCTGGGAGTCCATCATGTACTGGATCAGCTGGATGACGACCTCGGTGTCCGTCTGGCTCTGGAAATGGTAACCGTGCCGCTCCAGCTCGGTCTTGACGGCCTGGTAGTTCTCGATGATGCCGTTGTGGATCAGTGCCAGACGGTGATTCTCGGAATAGTGGGGATGGGAATTGACGTCGCTGGGTTCCCCGTGGGTGGCCCAGCGGGTATGGGCGATGCCGATGGTACCGGAGACATCCTGGGCCGCGGCCATTTTCTCCAGGTCGCGCACCTTGCCCTTGGTCTTGTAGATGACGAGGTCGCCCCCATCGCCGATGAGCGCCACGCCGGCGCTGTCATAGCCCCTGTACTCGAGCCGGGTGA
>CAMJHJ010000199.1 GCA_946405485.1 uncultured Bacteroidales bacterium
GATCCTGCTGATGCGAAGACTATCGCAGAACTCCTTGCCATGATGGAAGGCCACCTGAATGTGAGTGATACTGCCACTATCGTTAACTCTGTTAATATGGGGACTGCGACCGTTGTGGCAATGAGTGGTAGTAATGTGGTCGCGAAGGATGCTACTGGCGTTATCCTTATCTATAAGAGTAAGCATGGTGTTGAAGTTGGGGATGTTATCAAGGCATCAGGTTCATTAAAGAATTATTATGGTATTGCTGAATTAGTCGCAAGTACCATTACTAAGGAATCCTCTGGAGCGACGGTCGATCATGGCACTCCTGTCACCTTCGACGACGCTGCTATCACGGCCTTCCTGGCGGCTCCGGTGGTTCAGTACTGCAAGATCAGCGGAACTCTTCCGTCTAACGCCAGTGATTACATGGCTGTCGGTTCCAAGTCTGTAGCACTGTATGATAAGACTATGTATGCGAATGACTATGGCAAAGCGGCTGATGTCTTCGGCTATTCGATCGGTCGTGGCAGCAAGGGCCAGGTCAATTTCATCAATACCAGTATCGAGGTCAATGCCAATGCACCGTTCCTGACAGTCGACGCTACCTCCAAGACTTGGGCGGCTGATGCGACCGATGCATTCACCGTCAATGTATCCGTCGAAGAAGGCGGTAGTTGGAGTTATTCTTCCACCGACATGGATTGGGCAACCTACACGAAGAGCGGTAACACGCTGGTCGTGACTCCGAAGGCTGCCAACACGTCCTCCACTCCCAACGAGGGCTCCATAGTCTTTAAGAATGACGCTGATGCCACCAAGACCGCCACGGTCGAGTTCAAACAGTCTGGCGTTGTTTCCGGTTCCTCCTTTGTGCTGGACCAGGCGGCAATCACAGCGGCTCATACAGAGTCATGGAACTATACGAGTGGTGAAAAGACTATTACTGCCGCTGATGGATCCCAGTGGGTGTGCTATAATACGTATGCCAATAAGGGTCAAGTTACGATTCAGATGAATAAAGGCAAGGGCAGCTATGTCCTTACTCCAACTGTTCCTACAGGAAAGAAGATCACCCATCTTGTAGCTACATGTAACTCAAAGAGTGACGGTACTGGGACGGCTTCGATCACCCGGACATTTGATATCGCGGATGGTAGTACTGTTGTTCTTTCCGACATCAAGGGCGATGATCTGACGACTGGTGTGGATATTTCAGGTAGTCATTCGCAGCTCAAGATCTATCCGAACGAAACGAATGGCGGCGCCTGTTACATCCTCAATATTACCATTACATTTGAGTAGTACGACCGAAAACACTTTCGTTTCCACTTCGTATCCATGAATCTGATCAACCTCTTCAAAAACATCAAGCCATTTGTCAAACCTTACAAATGGCTTGTGTTTTTGACGTTGATATTGACCCTCATCGGGTCTTTGATGGCGCAGGTCAATGCCATCGTGCTGGACCGTACGGTGGATGCCGTCAACGCACTGGTGACGGCCAAGGATTTCGCCTGGGCCAAGGCGGCGCGGATCCTGACGATCATCAGCATCGTGCTGCTCGGCAAGGAGGTCCTCTCTGCGCTGATCACCTTCGCCCAGAACTATTTCGGCGAGCGGATGCGTATTTTCGTGTCGCGCGACCTTTCGCAGAGTGTCATCGAGAAGGTGCTGACCTTCCGGATGGCCTATTTCAATACCGACGAGAATGCGACGGGCAAGCTCCAGGCGCGTATCGACCAGGGCGTCAGCAGCCTCAGCCGGACGGTGCAGAACTTCTTCATCGACCTGCTGCCGCTCTTCACCAGCGCCCTGCTTGCGCTGATCCTGATGTTCGCGGCCAATGTCTATGTGGGTCTTGTGGCCCTCGGGATCGTGCCTATCTACTTCTGGATCACCTACCGGCAGGCGAAACGCCTCAAAGGCTGGCGCCGCGAGATGCGCTCGCACATCGAGACCAAGAGCCAGGGAATCAAGAACATCATCGATTCCATCAACGTCATCAAGAGCTTCAACCGCGAGCGGATCGAGGCGGACAAGCAGCTGGATATCCAGAACCGGGTGACCGACAACCAGATGAAGACCCGCCGGGTGGCGTTCTACTACAACGGGGTCAAGAGTTTCGTCAAGCAGGTCGGCACGGTCCTGGTCATCATCCTGACGGCCTACCTGGTCTTGATCGAGTACCCCGGGATGACGATCGGTAAGATCATGTACCATGTGATGCTCTTCAGCAACGTCATCGCCCCGATCACGCAGCTGCAGCGCATCTTCGATGACGTCAACGACGCCCTCATCTACGCCGAGGGCTTCTTCGGCATCCTCAATTCCGAACAGGAAGTCGAGCCGTCCGGCGACTACCGTCCGGCGAAGGTCTCCGGCAAGTTCGAGCTCCGTCACGTGGACTTTACCTACCCTAATGGTACGCAGGCCCTCTGGGACATCAACATGACCATCGAGCCGGGCAAGATCACGGCGCTGGTGGGCCTGAGCGGCGCCGGCAAGAGCACCATCGTCAACCTGCTGGACAAGTTCTATGTACCGCAGTGCGGCGAAATCCTGCTCGACGGGGTGGACCTGCGCAAATACGACACCCAGTACCTGCGCGACCACATCGGCCTGGTGCTCCAGAAGAACCATATCTTCGACGGCACGATCGAGGAGAACATCCTGTACGGCAAGCCCTCCGCGACGCACGAGGAGGTCGTGGACGCCGCCCGCAAGGCCTGTATCTACGACCAGATCGTCGCACTGCCCAAAGGCTTCGAGAACAAGGCATCCGACCTCTCCGGCGGCCAGCAGCAGCGTATTGCCATCGCGCGGATGTTCCTCAAGAATCCGCCGGTCATCTTCCTGGATGAACCGACGGCATCCCTGGACGCCGTGGCGACCGAGCAGATCAAAGCTTCGATCGACGCCATCAAGAAAGACCGTACGGTCATCATCATTTCCCACAGCATCTCCCAGATCATCGACAGCGATACGATCTATGCCTTGAAGGAGGGACGTGTGGAACAATCCGGAGACCCGGACGAAGTGTATAAGCAGGGCGGCATCTACAAGGATATCGTGGATGCTTCCGCCCGCTCCCTGAACATTGAAAAGCTTTCCCGCACCATCGATCGCGACGGTGACGGCGTTTTCTTTGACGAAACATCTAATTCTTAATTATTTATGCTCAAACTTGCATCTCCTCTCACCGCCTATTCCAAGAAAGCGATGCTCCTGGGTTCAGGAGAACTGGGTAAGGAAGTCGTCATTGAACTCCAGCGTTTCGGCATGGAGGTCATTGCGGTGGACCGTTATGCGAATGCGCCGGCCATGCAGGTCGCCCATCGCTGCCATGTCATCAACATGCTCGACGGTCAGAAACTGCGCGAAGTCATCGAGTCTGAAAAGCCGGACTACATCATCCCGGAGGTGGAGGCCATTGCCACTCCGACCCTGGTGCAACTGGAAAAGGAAGGCTTCAACGTCATCCCGACGGCCAAGGCCACACTCCTGACCATGAACCGTGAGGGTATCCGCCGCCTGGCTGCAGAGGAGTTGGGGCTCCCTACGGCGCGTTACAAGTTCGCCGATACACGGGAGGAATTTGACGCCGCTGTCGCCGAGATCGGCATCCCTTGCGTGGTGAAGCCCGTGATGAGTTCTTCCGGACACGGACAGAGCATGATCCGGAGCAAGGAGGAAATCGACAATGCCTGGCATGAGGCGCAGACCGCCGGCCGTGCCGGTGCGGGCCGTGTCATCGTCGAGGGATTCGTGGATTTCGATTATGAGATCACGCTCCTGACCGTCCGTCACCGCGACGGTACGACGACGCTCAATCCCATCGGTCATCATCAGGTGAGCGGTGACTACCGTGAGAGTTGGCAGCCGCAGCCGATGACGCCCGACGCCCTGGAACAGGCGAAGAAGATCGCCGTGACGATTACCGGCGCCTTGGGCGGCTACGGTATCTTCGGCGTGGAAATGTTCATCAAGGGTGACAAGGTCATCTTCTCCGAGGTGTCGCCGCGCCCGCACGATACCGGCATGGTGACGATGATTTCCCAGGATTTGAGCGAATTTGCGCTGCATGCGCGCGCTGTGCTCGGCCTGCCGATTCCCGAGATCCGTTTCTTCGGCCCCAGCGCTTCCAAGGCCATCGTCGTAGAGGGTGATACGGACAAAGTGATCTTCAGCGGCTTGGAGGACATCCTGAGCGAGCCTGGCGTCCAGATCCGTTTGTTCGGAAAGCCGGAGGTCAAGGGGCATCGCCGTTTCGGCGTCCTGCTCGCGACCGCTCCGACCGTTGAGGAAGCCCTCGCCAAGGTCGAGCGCGCTTACGCCAAACTGCAGGTCGAAATCCTGCCGCGCTAGACTCTTCGCGCTGTACGGAACTGGCACCAGACTTTTGGGAGCAGAAAGCTTTAACCCCTTCGGGG
>CAMJHJ010000200.1 GCA_946405485.1 uncultured Bacteroidales bacterium
CACGACCCCGAGATTACAAATCACGTGCTCTGGCCAACTGAGCTATATCGGCAGCGTTTTCAAAAACTTCCTTTTCAGAAAGGGACTGCAAAGATAGAGAATTATTCTCAATCTCCAAATATTTTTCAATCTTTTTCAGCAAGTTTCTGCAATTGGGCCAGGATGCCGGCAGCGTCCAGTCCGCACTCCCGGCGCTCCTCGTCCTGAGGGGCCTGGGGGATGAAGCGGTCGGGGATTCCGATGCCCCGTACCGTGACTTTCCGGTCCTGTGCTGCCAGGTATTCGCAGACGGCCCCATACAATCCTCCCTTCAGGGATCCGTCCTCCACGGTGATTACGGCTTCGAAGCGGGAGGCTATCCCGTCGAGGAGGCGGGTGTCGAGCGGCTTGAGGTAGCGCAGGTCGTATACGGCGGGGGCGGGATGCCCCTCTTCTTCGAACCGCTTGGCGGCTTCCAAGGCACGGTAGGCCATGGGGCCTAGGGTCAGGACCGCGATGCAGGTGCCGTCCTGCAGGCACTCGCCCTTGCCGGGTTCGAGCGCCTCGAACGGGCTGTCCTTCCAGGCGATGCCTTCACCCATCCCGCGCGGATAGCGGATGATGAACGGGCCTTTGTCCTGCTGCAGGCCGGTGAACATGGCGTTGCGCAGTTCCCGCTCATCCCGGGGAGCGACGAGGGTCGTGCCGGGTATGCTGCGGTAAGCGGACAGGTCGAAGACGCCATGGTGCGTGGCGCC
The DNA here is from genome assembly GCA_946405485.1 of uncultured Bacteroidales bacterium. Next base: position 738 of record CAMJHJ010000200.1, read on the forward strand.
GTCCTCACCGACCAGCCCCGCCCGGTCCAGGCACAGGACGACCGGCAGTCCCTGCAGCGCCAGGTCGTGGATGATCTGGTCATATGCGCGCTGGGAGAAAGAGGAATAAATGTTGCAGAACGGGCGCATCCCTCCGGCGGCAAGCCCGGCTGAGAAAGTGACGGCGTGCTCTTCTTCGATACCCACGTCGAAGAACCGTTCCGGCATTTCGTGGGCGAGCAGCGCCATCCCGCAGCCGCTGGCCATCGCAGGGGTGATGCCGACGACGCGCGGGTCCCTGCGGGCCAGGTCCAGGAGCGTCTGTCCGAAGACATCCTGGTAGCGGTCGCGCGGACGGGCCGAGGACAGGATTTCTCCGGTCTCGGGGTCGAACTTGCCGGGGGAGTGCCAGACCGTAGGGTCGGTCTCGGCCGGCGCAAAGCCCTTGCCTTTAACTGTATAGCAATGCAGCAGACGGGGGCCCTTCATGCCGCGGAGCTTCGTGAGGGCGCGCGTCACAGCCTCGATGTCGTTGCCGTCGATGGGACCGAAATAGCGGAATCCGAGACTCTCGAACAGGTCGCCGCCGGTCTTGGTGACGGCCCAGGATTTCAGGGAACGGATCCAGCGCTGGAAAAAGTTTCGCGTGCGAGTCTCGCCCAGGCTCTGCCAGACCCGGTCTTTCATCCGGTTGTAGGCAGGACTGGTCGTCAGCTTCATCAGGTGGTTATGGAGGCCGCCCAGATTGCTGTCAATAGACTGGTTATTGTCGTTGAGAATGACCAGCAGGTCGGTCTCGCTGTCGCCGGCGTTGTTGAGGCCTTCGAAAGCCAGGCCGCCGGTCAGGGCGCCGTCGCCGATCAGGGCGACCACTTTCGCATCGTCTCCCTTCCGTTTGGCAGCTTCGGCCAGACCGAGCGCGGCCGAGACGGAAGTGGAGGCATGTCCGGCACCGAAGGAGTCGTAAGGGCTTTCGTCCATCCGGGGGAATCCGCTGATGCCGCCCGCCGTGCGGTTACGCTTGAAAGCCTCCTTACGCCCGGTCAGGATCTTGTGGGCGTAAGCCTGATGGCCGACGTCGAAGACGATCTTGTCCTTGGGTGTGTCGTAGACATAGTGCAGGCCGACGATAAGCTCCACCGCGCCGAGGCTGGACGCCACGTGTCCCGGATTGCGGGAACAGCATTCAAGCATGTAGGCGCGGATCTCGGAGCAGAGCTTTTTCAGCTGCTCCGTGTCGAAACCGCGGATGTCCTGCGGAAGATTGACCTGGTCCAGGAGTTTGTCCATTGCGGGTGCAAAATTACGACTAAATTGTGACTTTTTAAAATAAGAAGTAAATTAGCGGTTCCATCCGTTAACCGACGACATGGCAGGCAAAAAACGTACTCCCGATACCTTTGTCATCCTTTTCGCGCTGATCGTGGTCTGCGCCGTGCTCACCTGGTTTGTGCCGGGCGGCAGCTATGTCCACGGCGAAGACGGGTCGCTGTCGTTCGAGCGGGTCGAGTCCGTTCCCCAGACCTGGCAGGTGTTCAGCGCCTTGTATGAGGGCTTTAAACTTCAGGCCGGCATCATCGCTTTCATCCTGATCGTCGGCGGTGCCTTCTGGGTCTTGAATGCGACGGGCGCGGTGTCTTCCGGCATCCGGCATTTCATCGCCCGGGTCGGGAAGTACGACCGCCTGGTACTGGTTTCTGTCGCCGTGCTTTTCTCTTTGGCCGGCGCCGTGTTCGGGATGAGCGAGGAGACGATTCCCTTCGTCGGCATCGTCGTGCCGCTGGTCGTTTCCCTGGGCTATGATGCCATCGTGGGCCTGCTGGTGGTGTACGTGGCGGCCAACATCGGCTTTTCTTCGGCTTTCCTCAATCCCTTCACGGTCGGAATCGCCCAGGAGATGGCGGATCTGCCTCTCTTTTCCGGAATGGGTTACCGCATCTTCTGCTGGGTGCTGCTGACGGCGCTGTATGTCGGCTTTGTGCTGTGGTATGCGGGGCGGGTGCGCACGAAAACGCCCGAAACGTGCTCCGCGGGCGGTTTTTCCGCTTCTGCGGGCATGGATTCGCCTGAAACGTGCGCGGAGGACTCGGTCCCGACGGGCCGGAAGCGTTGGGTACTGCTGATCTTGCTCGCCACGGTGGTCGCGCTGATCGTCGGGGCGACCGCATGGCACTGGTATATCGCAGAAATCTCCGCCTTGTTCCTCGCGATGGGCATCCTCAGCGGGGCGGTGGCTGGTTTCCGCCCGGCCCGCATCGCCCGGGAATTTGTCGCCGGGGCGAAAGATATCTTTTCCGCGGCGCTGGTCGTGGGACTGGCGTCCGGAGCCGTCGTCATCCTGCAGAACGGCCATGTCATGGACAGCATCCTGCACGGGCTCGAGTCCGGACTCGGGGACGCCGGCAAGGTCGGCGGTCTTTCGATGATGTACGGCATCCAGACCGTGATCAACCTGCTCATCCCGAGCGCAACGGCCAAGGCTGCCATCACCATCCCGGTCATGGCGCCTTTCTCCGACCTGATCGGGGTCTCGCGTCAGGCGATGGTGCTCGCCTTCCAGTTCGGCGACGGTTTTACCAACCTGGTGACGCCGACCTCCGGCGTCCTGATCGCCGCCCTCGCGATGGCCCGTGTGCCTTATGCGGAATGGGTCCGTTTCATCTGGAAATACGTTTTGTTTTTGATTCTGCTGGGATTTGTCTTACTTTTGCCGACGGTCCTTTTCCCGCCGGCCGGATATTGAATACGATAAAACAATCATACTATGCCTGAAACCCTTCAAAAAACAACCCTCAGGGACTCCGCTGCGATGCGCTGGATCGCGCTCCTGCTGCTGGCCCTCGCCATGTTCTGTTCTTACATCTTCATGGACATCCTTTCGCCGATCAAGGACTTGATGGAGTCTACGCGCGGATGGGATTCCAAGGCCTTCGGCACGATGGAGGGCGCCGAGACGTTCCTCAACGTGTTCGTCTTCTTCCTCATCTTCGCCGGCATTATCCTGGACAAGATGGGCGTGCGTTTCACGGCCGTACTTTCCGGTGCCGTCATGCTGATCGGCGGTCTCATCAAGTACTACGCCATCAGCCCGTCTTTCATGGGCTCCGGCCTGGAGAGCTGGTTCACGAATAATCTGAACTGGCACACGGGAGTGGGCTTCATCGACGATGTCCTTCCTTTCTACCGGAACATGCCCGCGTCTGCCAAGCTGGCGGCCATCGGATTCATGATCTTCGGCTGCGGCGTCGAGATGGCCGGCATCACGGTGAGCCGTGGTATCGTGAAATGGTTCAAAGGTCGCGAGACCGCCCTGGCGATGGGTTCCGAGATGGCACTCGCCCGCCTGGGCGTGGCCACCTGCATGATCTTCTCCCCTTATTTCGCCAAGTTGGGCGGACACATCGAAGTCAGCCGTTCCGTCGCGTTCGGCGTGGTGCTGCTGTGCATCGCGCTCATCATGTTCATCGTCTATTTCTTCATGGACCGCAAACTCGACGCCCAGACCGGTGAGGCGGAGGAGAAAGACGATCCCTTCAAGGTCAAGGACATCGGCAAGATCCTTTCGAGCCTCGGTTTCTGGCTGGTCGCCCTGCTTTGTGTGCTTTATTATTCGGCGATCTTCCCGTTCCAGAAGTATGCGGTGAATATGTTGCAGTGCAACCTGACCCTGACCGAGCCCGCAGCCGGTTCTTTCTGG
>CAMJHJ010000201.1 GCA_946405485.1 uncultured Bacteroidales bacterium
ACTGCTGCGGGCTGTCCTTGCGGCAGAGGGGCCAGAACATCGTGCCCCCGCCGCCTGCCATGATGATGCCGTAATTATGTGAATTCATCTCGAAATCAAGTGTATATCGGTATAAAAGCCTGCTTGTAATACTGTATGTCCGTCCGTTCTCCGTCGAAGACCACGGTGACGATGTCGAAATAGACATCCAGGTCACCGGGGTGCTTTTCGTCGAGGTAGGCATGGGCCGCGGAGACGAGCCGGCGCTGTTTCAGGGGCGTCACGTTCTCTTCCGGAGCCGCGCTTACCGGGGCCGTCCGGCTTTTCACTTCCACGAAGTGCAGGCCTTCCGGATCCCTCGTGATGATGTCAATCTCCAGGTGGGACTTCCGCCAGTTCCTTTCCAGGACCACGTGCCCCAGCCGTTCCAAGTACCGGCAGGCCTGGTCTTCACCCAGGTCCCCCAGCCTTCTTCTTGCCGTTTCCATAGTTTTCAGTCAAAGGTGACGATCGTCACGCCGGTGCCTCCGAACTGGATCTGCTCGTCCTTTACGGAAGCGATCCCGGGGATCGTCCTCAGGTATTTCTGTATCTCTTCCCGCAGCACGCCGGTGCCTTTGCCGTGGATGATGCGCACGGAAGGTACGCTCAGCATCAGGGCGTCGTCCACATAGTGGGTGACGATGTCCAGCGCGTCGGAGAGCCGCTCGCCCCGTACGTCCAGTTCCATCCGGAAATTGAGTTTCCGCTCCCGGATGGCGGGATCTTCAACCGGGTAACTGACCGTGGGCGAAGCTTTGGCGGCGGCTTTGAATTCGTTGGACGAAATGCGTTCGATCCGGTCCGTGGGAATCGTGCTGCTGATATTGCCGATGATCAGGGTCACGGTCTTGCCGGAGACCTTGGATACTTCCCCGACCATCCCGTTATCCTTGATACGCACTTTCTCGCCGACCTTGAAGGCGCCGGAACGGAAAGTGGCGGGCTGGGTGTCCGCCTCGGTTGCGGCTTCGCCCTTGCGTCCTTCACGCCGGGCCCTTTTTTCCCGCTCTTTCTCCTGCCGCCGCTCCAACTGGCCGAGTTTGCGGTCGATGTACTCGTCCCGGTTTTTCTGCTCCTTGGATTTCCGTGCCTGGAGGGCGCTGACAAATCCTTGCAGTTCCTTGCGCGCTTCCTTGGTCTCCTCTTTCCCGGCCTGGGCTTCCTTGATGGCGCGGATGGTGTTTTCGACCTGCTTGTTCGCGCCCTTTACGATGCTCTCCGCCTCGCGTTTCGCTTCGTCCAGGATATCCTGTTTCTTCTGCTTGATGTCTCGGAGCTCTTTCTCGTATTGGTCCGTGATGCTCTCGAGCGCCTTGTCCGTGTGCTTGATCTTCTGGAGTTTTTCGTCCAGCGCCTTGCGGTTGCGGGCGATTTTGCGGAGGTTGCGCTCGATGCCGACATATTCTTCGCCGGCCTTTTCCTCGGCGTCCTTGACGATGGCTTCGGGCAGGCCCATCTTGCGCGCCAGTTCGAAAGCGAAGGAATTGCCGGGGAGGCCCATCTCCAGTTTGAAGAGGGGAGCGATCTGCTGCGTGTCGAAGGCCATCGCGCCGTTGACGACACCGGTCTCGCCCCGGGCCGCATAGAGTTTGAGGTTGGTGTAATGGGTGGTGATCACGCCATACACCCCGCGCCGGTCCAGTTCACCCAGGATCGCCTCCGCGATGGCTCCGCCGGCCGCCGGCTCCGTGCCGGAACCGAACTCGTCGATCAGGACGAGGGTCTTGGCGTCCGAGACGGAAAGGGTATCGCGCATGTCGCGCAAAAAAGAACTATAGGTGCTGAGGTCGTTGTCGATGGACTGGTCGTCGCCGATGCTGAGCATGATGCGGTCGAAAACCGGCATCTCGGAGGTCTCGGAAGTCGGGATCAGCATGCCCCATTGGAACATATATTGGAGAAGGCCGACAGTCTTGAGGCAGACCGACTTGCCGCCGGCGTTCGGGCCGGAGATCAGCAGGATCCTGCCCCGGGGTGTGAGACTGACACTCAGGGGGACGATCGCCTTGCCTTCTTTCTTAAGGGCTTTCTCCAGCAAGGGATGGCGCGCCTTGCGCAGGTTCATTTCACCCTCTTCTGAAATGACCGGCATGCCGGCGATGAAGTCGAGGGCGGTCTGGGCCTTGGCCATCAGGAAGTCGAGCTCTCCGACGAAGATGGCCCCGTCCAGGAGGTCGGGGACGTGGGGACGTATCTCTTCACTGAACTCGCGCAGGATATGGGCGATCTCACGGGCTTCGGCGAAACGCAGTTCGCTGATGTCGTTCTCGAGGGAGACGATTTCGGCAGGCTCGATGAAGACTGTCTTGCCGGACGCGGATTCGTCATAGATAAAGCCGGGAAGCTTGCGTTTGCTGCCGGTCGGGACGGGGATCAGGTATTTCCCGTCCCGGATGGAGATGCCTGCATCGGCGTCCACCAAGCCCTCGGCCTGCGCCTGTTTCAGGATGACGGCCGCCCGTTTGGAGATGGCGGACTCTTTCTCCTTGAGGGACTTGCGGAGGGCGGCAAGCTCGGGGGAAGCGTTGTCCCTGACCTCGCCGTAGCGGTCCAGGATGCCGTCGATGCGCTTGAGGATATCCGGAAATGCCGCGATCGGGGCGGCCATCCGTTTCAGGTTGGGATAGATGCCGTCCTTGATGCCGCGGAAGAAGACGGTGATCTTGCGGATGGTCTCCAGCATCGTACGCAACTTGCCCAGGGACAGCAGGTCGATGCTTGAGCCGTCTTTCAGGAGCGGGGTCAGGAAGGGGAGGCAGTCGATGTACCCGTTGGTCGGGAAATTCTCTTCAAACATCACGACCAGACGCATCTCGTCGGTCAGCAGGAGCCGGCGGCGGATGGCGGCCGGGTCGGTGATGAACTGCTCCACGGCCACCCGCTGCGACGCATAGTCGGTCGAGCAGCGGTCGGCGATGAGCGACCGGATCCGGTCAAAGCCCAGTTTTGCCTCCAGCCGGGTGTCAATCCCTTTCGTCACTTCGTGTCCTCCTCCTTTTTCGTATCGTCGGACAGCAGGCTCCGCAGCTGCTCCATATCCCGGACCGTACAGATCTGCCCGTCGGAGACGAAGGAGACCTGACCGGTCTCTTCCGAGACGACGATGACGTGCGCGTCATTCGCTTCACTGATGCCGAGGGCGGCCTTGTGCCTCATCCCGTAACTGGCGGGGATGTCGGGCTTGCCGGACAGGGGAAGGGTGCAGCGGGCGGCCACGATGCGGTTGTCGTGGAGGACGACGGCGCCGTCATGCAGGGGGGAATTCTTGAAGAACAGGTTCATCAGCAGGCGTTTGCTGATGCGTGCGTCGATGGTGTCGCCGGTCTCGATGATGTGCTGGAGGGGGTCCTGTCGCGCGATGACGATCAGGGCGCCCGTCTTCTGTTCCGACATGTCCTTGACGGCGTCGAGGATCTGGTCCAGGGATTCGCTGCCGAGCCGGTCTCCCTTGCGCCCGAAGAGCCGGTCGAAGATCTTCCACCCGCTGCCGCCGAGTCCGTAACGGGACCCCAGTTTGATCAGGAAATAGCGGATCTCAGGCTGGAAAATGATGATCAGGGCGATGACGCCCACGTCCAGCACCGTGCTCATGATGCCCGACATCAGGGTCATGTTGAGGGCGGAGACGATCACCTTGATGAGGTACAGGAGGATGACCGCGACGAAGACGTTCATCGCGGAGGATCCCCGCAGCCAGCGGAAGAGCAGAAAGATGATGGCGGCCACCATCAGGATGTCCAGGACGTCCGTCAGGGTGATGTGCAGAAAATCCAATATGGCGAGTGGCATCGTATCCATGGTTTAGCTTACAAATATAGTTATTCGTTTCCGAAAAGTTATCAACAAAAATTCGCATTAAGTTGTTGAAAATCAAAAAATAAGTCGTATATTTGCAGCCCGCCAAAATATGCGGCGGGACTAAGTTATTTATTATCAATTAATTATCAAACAATGCCTGGATTAATTGGAAAGAAAATCGGAATGACTTCCGTTTTCGGTGCTGATGGAAAAAACATTCCATGCACCGTTATCGAAGCTGGGCCGTGTGTTGTCACGCAATTGCGTACAGTTGAAAAAGATGGTTATGCCGCTGTACAGCTTGCCTATGACGAAACTACCGAAAAACACACCAGCAAGCCTCTCCAGGGGCACTTCAAAAAGGCAGGTACCACTCCCAAGAAGAAGCTCGTCGAGTTCCCGGCGGACTTCTCCCGTGAGCTCTCCCTCGGTGACGTCATCACCGTCGAGGACATCCTCAAGAACGAGGTTCCTTTCGTCGACGTCGTCGGTACTTCCAAGGGTAAGGGTTTCCAGGGTGTCGTACACCGTCATCACTTCGCCGGCGTCGGTGGCAAGACCCACGGCCAGCACAACCGTCTCCGCCACC
>CAMJHJ010000202.1 GCA_946405485.1 uncultured Bacteroidales bacterium
GGCAAGCTGATGGCGGCTTTCGGCGGGAACGTCCGCGAGATCCCGATGGGCGGCGCTGCGCTCAACCCGACTGTCGAAGAGGTTCTGCGCAAGATGAAGATGCCGTACGCCGTCGGCTATGGCATGACGGAATGCGGTCCCCTGATTTCCTACAAGCCATGGACCCGGTTCCGTCCCGGAACCTGCGGTGAGAGCTTGGGCAAATACAACGAAGTCCGTATCGCGTCTCCCGATCCGGAGCGTATCGTCGGCGAAGTACAAGTCCGGGGCGATGTCGTGATGCTCGGCTATTATAAGAACGAAGAGGCGACCCGTGCCGCCTTCACGGAGGACGGATGGCTCAAGACGGGTGATCTGGGCGTCATCGACCGCCATGGCGCTATCAGCCTGAAAGGTCGCAGCAAGTGCATGATCCTCAGTTCCAACGGGCAGAACATCTACCCGGAGGAAATTGAAGCAGTGGCCAACAGCCTCCCGGAGGTCGGCGAGTCCCTGGTCGTGTCGCGCGACGGCAAGATTGTTGCTCTGGTCGCATTGGCTGACGGGGCCGGGACGGTTTCACCCGATGCCCTGAAGAGCCGGATCAACAGCGTGCTGCCCGGATACAGCCAGCTATCCGGCCTGGAACTGATGAAGGAAGCCTTCGTGCACACGCCCAAGCACTCCATCAAGCGCTCGCTGTACACCAATCTGAACGCCTGACAGGAGGGGGTGGGGGTATGATTTTTGCAGCAATTACGCTTATACTTAAACCTTATGTGGAGAAAATTCTGCGGATGGCTGCTGAAAGCTTTAGGATGGACGGCCGTCGAACCGCCGGTTGAAGAAGAAAAATGCATCATCCTGGGCGTGCCCCATACTTCCATCTGGGACTTTGCCATTTCCTACCTGTATTATACTTCCGTGGGTGGTTTTGCCCGCTGCATGGTCAAAAAGAGCATGTTCTTTTTCCCTTTGGGTATCCTCATGCGTAAGCTGGGGGCGATACCCGTGGACCGCAGCAATTCGACCGCCCTCTTGAAGAGTGTCATCGAGGAGATGGAGAAGCCGGGCTCCTTCCACCTGGCCCTGGCGCCGGAAGGCACCCGCAAACCGGTCAAGCATTGGAAGACGGGATTCCACCTGATCGCCCGTGAGGCCGGCATCCCGGTCTATCTGGGTTATTTCGACTGGAAAACCAAGCGCGTCGGACGCGGCCAGAAGGTCGAACTCACCGACGATGCCCGCGCAGACATGAAGCGCATCCAGCAGATGTACGAAGACATGCACCTCGTCGGTAAACACCCCGACCAATACGTAACGCACTGATGAGACATAAATTCCAGACTCTCACCGAAGTATTCAACTATTCCATTTCGAAATTTGCCAAGCGCACGTCTTTTTGCTTTTCAGACGGGAGCGATAAATATACCTACCAGGAATTCGGCGACCGCTGCCGGCGTCTGTCCGAACAGCTGGCCAATTTCGGCATCAACAGCGGCGACAGGATCGCGATCCTGTCGCAAAACATGCCCAACTGGCCGGTCGCTTACTTTTCGTCCGTGGCTTTCGGGCGCATCGCTGTCCCGATGCTGACCGAACTCACCCCCAATGAAGTCGGCAACATCATCACCCACTCCGAGGCGAAAGCCGCCTTCGTGTCGAAGCGGCTCTATGACAAGATCCCGGAAGACGTCCTCGCCCAGCTGCGTATTGTCTTCTATACGGACGACTTGTCCATCGCCCGCGTGGGTGACGAGGCTTATACCTGCAACGGGACGATTTCCGCCCCGACACCTGACGATCTGGCCTGTATCATTTATACCTCAGGTACTTCCGGCGCCGCGAAGGGGGTCATGCTGAGCCATCGGAACTTCTGTACCAACATCCTGGAGGCCTGGAAGGCACAGCCTGTGAACAAGAGGGATATCTTCCTTTCGATCCTGCCTCTGGCGCATACCTATGAGATGAGTATCGGGATGCTGTACGCCTTCTCCCATGGCGCAGCGACTTATTATCTCAACCGGCCGCCGACCCCTTCGGTACTGATTCCCTCATTCTCCCGGATCCGGCCGACCATCATGCTGTCCGTGCCGCTGGTGATTGAGAAGATCTACCGCTCCAGTATCGTTCCGACCGTGGAGAAGAGCCGTTTCCTTTCGCATCTGAAGAAAGTCGCCCCTTCCTTGCTATACTGGCTCGTGGGGATGCGGCTCAAGAAAACCTTCGGAGGGCGGCTCAAGTTCTTCGGCATCGGCGGAGCCAAGCTGGACATCGAGGTCGAAAAGTTCTTGAAGAAAGCCCGTTTCCCTTATGCCATCGGTTATGGCCTGACGGAGACCGCGCCGCTGATTTGCAACGCCAACCCGCGCCAGACCCATCTGGGGACGACCGGTATTGCAGCCTATGGCGTCCAGGTACGGCTTGAAAACAGTGATTCTGAGACCGGGGAAGGTGAAATCGTGGTCAAGGGCGACAACGTGATGCGCGGCTATTACAAGGATTATGAACGCACACAGTCTGTCTTCACAGAAGACGGCTGGTTCCGTACGGGCGACCTGGCCAGCGTGGACAAGCGGGGCCGCTATTCGATCAAGGGGCGCATGGGCAGTGTCATCATCGGCCCTTCCGGGGAGAACATCTATCCCGAAGAGATTGAAAGCGTGATCAACAACATCAACGATATCAGCGAGTCGCTGGTTGTCGAGCGGAACGGGCACCTGGTGGCGCTGGTCCACTTCAACGACAATGTCCTGGACTGGAATTATGAGAGCCAGGACCGTTTCGTCGAGGAGTTGGACCGCCGCAAGGAAGAAATCCTGAAATTTGTCAACGAGCGTGTCAACCGCAGCAGCCGCATCTCCGACGTCGAAGTTGAAAAAGAACCCTTCATAAAGACCGCAACCCTCAAAATCAAGCGTTTCCTTTATAAGGAAAAGAAAGAAAACCAATGACCGAACTTCAAATCGTCCCTGTCGAGGGACGCAAGATGCTCAAGGAATTCATCCGATTCCCCCTGGAGCTTTACAAAGACTGTGACAAATGGGTCCCCTCCTTCGAGGACGACGAATTCAAATCCCTCGGACCCGACAATCCCTCCCTGTCCTTCTGTGAACGCGAGCTTTATCTGGCCCGGCGCGGCGGCAAGACCGTAGGCCGCGTAGCCGCGATCATCAACCACAAGGCCAACAAGAAATGGAATGAGCATACCGTGCGTTTCGGTTGGATCGACTTTGTCGAGGACATCGAAGTCGCCAAGGCCCTCATCGACCGGGTCGTCGCCTGGGGTAAGGAGAAAGGGGCTGAAAAGGTGAAAGGCCCCCTGGGCTTCACCGATATGGACCGCGAAGGCTTGCTGGTCGAAGGTTTCGAGAATGAAAGTCCCTTTACCGTCATCTATAATTATCCCTATTACGGCGAGTATCTCGAGCGCCTGGGCTTCACCAAGGATGTGGACTGGACCCAGCGCTGCATCGACCTGCCGGATCAGTTGCCGCCTGTGCTCCAGATGGCCGGACTCGTGGAAAAGCGTTACGGAGTCCACATTTACAAGGCCGAATCGTTGAAACAGATGGCCCGTCGCGGACGGGAAATGTTCCATGTCCTGAACGACGCCTTCGCCCCGCTGTACGAGTATTCCAAGCTTTCCGAAGAGCAGATTGACGGCTATGTCAGGCAGTATGTGCCCGTCCTCAACAAGGATCTGGTCGCGTTTGCCGTCAATGAAGAGGACCAGCTGGTGGGCTTCACCGTCACGATGCCGCACATCTCGGCCGCCGTGCGCAAGGCCAAGGGCCGGATCCTTCCTTTCGGCTGGATCCCGATCCTGCATTCCCTGCGTCACAACGACACCGTCGAAGCCCTGCTGATCGGCGTGCTGCCGGAGTATCAGGCCAAGGGCGCCGCCCTGCTGATGTTCAAGTTCCTGCATGAAAATTACATCCGCCTGGGAATCAAGCGGATGTTACTCAACCCGCAGCTGGAAGAGAACCACAAAGTGCAGTCCCTGTTCGCAGGGTACGACCCGAAGCCGTACCAGCGCCGCCGCAGTTATGTGAAAGAAATCTAGGCGAGTGCTTTCAGCACAGCGTCACAGACTTCCCCGACGGTGGTAGGCGCAGCCTCCCCGTCGGGGAATCTCATCTGGAACTTCTCCTCCGTTGCCAGGGAGAGCATGATCATCGAAAGGGAATCGATGCCGAGCTCGCGGACGAGTTCGGTATCGAAATTGACTTCGGAAAGGTCCGTCGCAGGACGGAGGACGGCGATCACTTCCTTGAGACCGTCGAATACTTCTTGTCTGGTCATACGCGGGCGACTTTCATGCTTCCGGTGCGCTTGAAATCTTCCTTGCGCACGGTGACTTTACGGATCTGGTGGGTGCTGGGCAGGGTGGCGTTGATCTT
>CAMJHJ010000203.1 GCA_946405485.1 uncultured Bacteroidales bacterium
CTGGTGGAAAGTCTCGAAATCCTTCGTCCAGGCAACGCCGATGGTCGGGCCATGGAAACCGTTGCACCAGGTCACATAGTACACACCGCCGATCTCCGTCACCCGGGGATCATAGCCGTACACCCATTCCGCGACTTCGGGGTCGGCGCCCGTCAGTTTGAAATCCTCTTCCTCGATCTCCCAATCGATCCCGTTGACGGAAAAACCGACATGGATGCGCATCCGACGGTTGGTATCATCGCAGCGGAAAACGCCGGCATAATTATACTTGCCCTTCTTGAAAGGGACCACAGCGGAGTTAAAAATGGAATTGGAAGTAGCAAGCAGGTTGCGGGGAATGATGGGATTCTTCGAATAGCGCCACAGGACATCTTTCGAACCGGCGGGACGCTCCTCCCAAGGGAAAATATCAGTCATGGTCATGATTGTTGGATTTCAGTTTTAGGTTTATCTTCATAAGTAAAGGGTACGAACCAGGTCATCAGGAAAGCCGGGACCGTGGCAAGCATCACGGCAAGGAAGAACCACTTGTAGCCCATCGCATCGCTCAGGAAGCCGGAAGCCATACCCGTCACCATCACGGACAGGTTCATGATCCCGGTTGCGAAGGCGTAATGAGCCATCTGGTGAGGTCCGGGAGCCACCTGCTGCATCATGAACAGCGTCAGCCCCACGAAACCAAAGCCGTAACCGAAATACTCCAGCACGATGCCACCGCCCACGAGCCACATGCTCTGGGGCTGCAGCCAGGCCAGGAAGGCATACACCAGGAAGGGAATGTTAAAGATGCAGCAAAGCGTGAACAAGGTCCTCTTCAAGCCTCTTTTCGCGATATAATAACCGGCCAGCAGCGAACCCAGCAGGAAGGCCGCCGCACCGCAGGTACCATAGTACAGGCCGATCTGCTCGTTGCTCAGGCCCAAACCGCCCGAGGCGACATCCGTCTTCAGGAACAAAGGCACGATCTTCATCACGAAACCCTCGCCCAGCCGGTACAGGATGATGAAGGCGATGTAATACCAGATATGCTTCTTTTGGAAGAAGGAGACGATCACCTCCTTCAATTCCCCCATCACCTTGTTCATCGAACCTCCCCGGGCAGGCGTCTGCGTGGAGGGCAGCGCCTTGACGTGGTACAGGCCGAGCAGGACCAGCATGGCGCCGATCACCCCGAACACGATGCTCCACGAGGTCGCGACGCTGAACTTGTTGAAGAGTCGTCCGGCCAGCCAGACAAGACCGCCGGTCGCCACCAGTTTGGCCAAATTATAAAAAGCACCCTGCCACCCGATGTACTTGGACTGGTTCTCATTGTCCAACTCCGACATATAGACGCCGTCCGCCACGATGTCGTGCGTGGCCCCGCTGAACGCGACCACGGCCAGCAGCGCGATACAGACCGCAAAGAAAGACGGCAGGTGCAACGCAAAGGCCACCAGGCCGAAGAGCACGCCGCTCAGGACCTGGGTCAGGATGACGAAAAACTTCTTTGTCTTATATAGTTCCAGGATGGGACTCCAAAGGAATTTGATCGTCCAGGGCCACATGATCAGCGAGGTCCAGAAAGCAATCTGGGCGTCGCTCACCTGCAAGTCCTTGAACATCACGGCCGAAACCATGTTCAAGACCACGAAGGGCAGCCCCATCGCGAAATACAGGGTCGGAACCCATTTCAAGGGAGAAGCGTTCTTGCTCATCGGGGAATCTCTTTCAAGATCATGGATTTCTTATAAGCCAGGAGGTCCGGAGCCGTGCCGTCAGCTTCAATGAAACGCAGATAACCCCAGCGGAGCGGATGATGGATGTCCACCACACCGGTCGGGGCCCAGACCCAGTTTTCCTCGGGTTTGGTCAGCCACTCGACACGGGAGAAATTGACCCGCCAGATCTTATGGTTCCGCGGGTCTTCCCCGCCCCGGCTCAATCCATCGAACGGGATCTTCATCTCCACGCTCCAACCCTGATCCTTATCGCCGGAACGGTTGAGTGTCCCCTGCACTTTGACGGCAATCTCCAAGCCCGGGAAATCCCAGGTCATCATATAGGTGCCTCCTTCGCTGTAGGGCTTCTCCATCAGAAGGTCCATCACCGTCCCCAAGGCATTGACTTCCAGTTCATAATAGAGTCTTTTGTCACCGTAGGGATTGAGGAAGACCTCGAAATCGTTGTCATGGTATACGATATCGTCCCGACGGGAAACGGAGGCTTTCACATCCGGCTCCTCCAGCACGGCGCTGACATAGAGGTTGTCATCATCCCAGAGCATCCGCATCGTGGTCAGATACTTCGGAGCGGCGAAACCGTCGCCGCGGATATCGCGGAACTCGGTACAAAGCTCAGCGGCGGCCCATTCCTTATCCGTGACGAGGCCGTCGACCTTGATCTTTCCCTCAGTGCGGTAACAGTCATATACGGGCTGCGCCATTCCGGCCAGGGGCAGGAGGAGCAAAGCCCAGACAAGCATTTTTCTCATATCTTGAAACCGATTATTCGTTGAAACTGATGACCTGTCCGCTCCCCCGGTATAGCTGCAGGGGACCGTCCAACTCCAGGGCAAGGACCGTCATCCGGTGGTCCAGGACCGTGGAATTGACCTCCACATAATACACGCCGGGCACCTCGCTCCAGTCGATATCGTTGTACAGGCGCACCTTGAGTTCCGCGCCGTTGCCGACGACCCGGGCCCGTTGGATCTTGCTCTTCAATCCTGAAATCTGTATCGACTCGACCGGGGCATAAGGAAGATAGACATAGAGGATGTCACCCGCCTTGTTGAGTGTCGTGTAAGCGTTGACATGCCCGGCCGGGATGCCTGCCCGCGTGCCATATACGGCCTCGGCATGCTTGGAAGTCCAGCGCCCCAGTTCCCGGAGCACCTCCACCTCTTCCGATGGAATGGTACCGTCGGCGCGGGGACCGATGTCCAGCAGCAGGTTGCCCCCTTTGGACATACAGTCGACCAGCATGTTAAGCACGATCTGCACAGACTTGAAGTTCTTGTCTTTTTTACGGAAGCCCCAGGAGTCGTTGATGGTCATGCAGGTCTCCCACCAGCGGTCCGCCGGTTTCACCACCGGCACACCCAGTTCGGGAGTAGCATAGTCCCCGTTGCCTTGGATGCGTGAATTGATGATAACCTGCGGATTGGAGGCGCGCAGCATCGAGACGATTTCAGGCGCCCGCCAGTCCTCGGACGAGAACTCCCAGTCCCCGTCAAACCAGAATAGGTCGGGATGGTAGGCCTGGTCCAACTCACGCAGCTGGGCGCTGTTGAAGGAAAGGAAATGCGCCCAGCGATCCGGCTGTTCATGGATGTCATAGCGCGCCGGGCCGGAGCGGAATACATTGGGATAGTCCTCCCTCGGCCAGTCGATCAGCGAATAGTACAAGCCCAGCTTCAAACCGCCCTGGCGGCGCACCTCCTCGACAAAAGGAGTCAGGACGTCGCGTCCCGCCGCCGAAGACTTGACGGCACTTACTTCGCCCGCCTGAGTATCCCAGAGGGCGAAACCGTCATGGTGCTTCGATGTGATGACCGTGTATTTCGCGCCACTCTCCCGGATCAGCCGGACCCACTCGGCCGGGTCGTAGTTTTCCGCCGTGAAGTCGTCCTCTTGCGCGAAATAATCCGCCATGCTCACCACTCCGTTATGGAAAGACCAGCTCTCGGACCAGTCGCCGCGCGAATAAATGCCCCAGTGGATAAAGATGCCGAGCTTGGCGTCGGCGAACCACTCCATACGGGCCGCTTTCTGCTCTTCCGTCTCCGGGACGGGAAGCAGTTGCGCCCGGACGGCCGGCACAGACAGTGCCAGCAGCATACAGGAAAGACAAAGGATCTTACGCATGTCTATCGAATCTTCGGGAATACCCTGTCAATGCTCTCCCGCAAGATCGTATTGTAGCCCTGGGAGAAATAATAAACCTTGCCGGAAGCGTCCGCGACGACGACATACGGCAGCGATTTGGGATCGGCGCCGCATCCGGCCGACTCGACCATTTCCTTGAACTCCATATATTCAGGGTCACCGGGACGCACGATAACGGCATTCGGATCTCCCTCCAGCTGACGTAACGCATGGACCGTCGGCTCACCGTTTTCCTTGACAACCGCGAGGATGAATTTCGGCTTGTCGGAAACCTTGGCGGCATCGATCCGGCCGATTACCTCCAGCTGCACTTCCTCCGCCGTGCGTACATGCACCGGCAGCTCGTTGACCTGTCCGGGAAGGACGGTAAAGGTCTGCAGGCGCGCCAGGACGCTGCCGTCCGGCAGACGTTTGCCCGTCGTCACCAGATAATAACCCTCGTCCAAGGAAAAACCGCCGGCCTTTTCAGGTCCGTCCTGCGGACCGTCATCCCATTCGGAACGGCG
>CAMJHJ010000204.1 GCA_946405485.1 uncultured Bacteroidales bacterium
TTTTACAGCACTAGCTCCTGAAACTAGCGCGTCTACCATTCCGCCACCCGCGCTTGAGGACTGCAAATATACGAAAATATTTTAAACTGCAATAGTGAAATAAAGAGTTTTTGACCATTGGTCGATTTTAATCCGGGCTGCACCATCCACGTAATCAATCTCCAGCGTGATATCCTCCAGATCCGGCGCCTCCCAGTCATATCCGCTGTCCAGGATGTATTCACCGATAGAGAAAACACGGTCGAGCTCCCCATAGCGGTACACGCACAGCGAAAGGGAACCATCAGTCTGGGCAGGAACCAAGATGACGCACTTCCCTGTCCTATCCGGAGCAAGCGGAACGCGGAAAGTACCCGGTAGCGGCTCCAGATCAGGACCATATCCGCACACGTTCCCCAGAACGACATAGCCCAGGCCTTGTTGCATCAAGTCGCGCAGACGGATCTCCAAGCGTACATGGCGCTTATACAGGATGACAGGGACCCGGATTTCGGGAAGCGTGGCGTCTACGGCCGTCTTGCCTGCGAACAGGGGCGGACAGGATTCCCCTTCCGGAATCACCAGGCCCTCATCCGGTTCGAAACGGCCGTCATCTCCTGCTATGACAAGCAGGTTCGCCTCCGTGCGGGGAGTTTCCACAATGTATTCTGAAGGCAGCTCGTCAGCGGGGAAACGGCCCTCCCGGCGAAAATCTCCGGCCGAAAGGGTCCAGGAAAGCTCATCGCAACCTGCCTCTGACAAGACACCGGCATCCACGCAAGAACAGTCCAGGATGACCAGGCTCGGGCACTCGGAACGGTCCTCGCGAACGGAACAAGCCCCCAAGCCCAGCAAGAGTAGCAGGATCCCGCTATGGAACCGGTCAGAAAACATAGGTCAATCCCAGCAGTATCTCGTTCAACATCAGGAATTTCGCATCGCCTTTATCAATCGTCCGCCCGCAACTTGGGCATGCATACAACGTATACCAATCCTTCCCGGCCCAGACTCCGGCTCCCGCCTCTATGTTGAAATGCGGTCCCAACATGTAGGTATATCCGGCCGAAAGGGCGCCGCCGACCCGGTCCCCCTCCCGCGTCTCGGGAGACAAGAAACCGCCGATATTATACTCCTGATACTGGGCCTTGGCGGCAAGCCACCAGCCGGAAAAGATATGCCAGGGCCAATAGCGGGTCCCAAGCGCGACCGTGCGCTGCCGGAACTCCCGCGGCCCCTCCTCGACACCGCCACTGTAAGTAAAAGGATTGTATCGCAGACCTGCCGTGATACTCCAGCGCCGCGCTACGGCGTATGAGGCCTCGCAATTGAGGGTGCCGAAATTGGCATACCCGGCCAGATTCGTGCCGAGGGATGCGTTTTGAGCAAAGGCCGGGACAGGAATGCAAGCCGCGGCCAGGGACAGCACAAACGCTGCCACACATACTTGGATCAAAGTTTTCATAGCCATCATTGATATCGATATCTGTCAAAAGCCTGGCTGATAACGCTGTAATGCTCCGGATACTGGTCGGACAAAGCCTCCTGGAAAGCCTCGCGTCCCACCACGTCGGGGCCCAGGACACTGAATATCTTGGCAGCGTCCACTCCCCGCTCCTCCAGGTACATCAGGATCTGGGGATAGAACCATTGCGTCAGGCCCTCTGCCGGCGTTCCCCGTCCATATCGGGCCCGGAACAAAAGGTTGCCGAAAAAGTAACCCCACATCTCGCCGACCTCACAGTAGCCGGCATCCTCCTCAAGACCGGTCCCATAAGTTATCCCAAGGCTGGTGACATAGGATCTAAGGATAAATCGGATAAAGCGGCCCCAATATTCCTTCCCGGCCCGCACGAAATGGCTGGCGTGAGAGAGCTCGTGGACGGTCTCGGAATAGATCGAAGCATAATCATGGCAGTATTTCAGGCCTAACGTGATATCCGGAAGAAACATTCCGACCAGACTTGAATAATCACCCAGGAACTCCCCGAGCTTGCCGGAATCCACCAAGACCCCCTGCTGGAGCATCGGCGTACTACTTCCGCCCAGCGACCGGAAAATCCATATCCTCAGGTTAGAGGGCGGGGCTGACACATCCCCTTCTTCGTTACAACGGTCGAAATAGTCCGCCGTGATGTTGTTGACAGCGCAGCGTGTGAACAGTTTCCAATCTGAGTCCCGGTCCACCGTGACATCGATCCCTTCCGGAGAATGCTTTCCCAGGGTGGACAGCGACGCCGGGACCAGTATCAGGTTCACACCGATGGAGAAGCCCCTGCGGTTCCGGAACATCAGTCGATAACGGACATCCTCCGAGAAGGATTTAGATATCTCGTAGCATCCTTCGTCATCCGTATAAGCCGTGGCGAACTTGACGAAAGAATTAACGCAGACCTTCACGCCGGAAAGCCCGGCAGGAACACCGTTGTTGTTCTCTTCGTCCAGTACGGTGATACGCCCTGCCGGAGCGAAAGAGGCCCCTTCCGCACGTGTTTCCGGAGAGAGCAGGCCCCCGTTTCCGGTCAGGCGGAAGGCTTCCCGCTCCACAGCCAGCCAGTCGATGTCTTCCACACGCGTATGCGCCTCATTATCGGCAATGTAACACTCATCCAAGATCTCGCACAGTATTCCCTTCGGGAAGGAAAAACCGGACGGGACGACGGCATATTGCCAGGTGATCCTCCCTTCTCCGATCTCCGGATCCTGATAATAATCCCCATCCTGGACGATACGGTAGTCCAGAGGATGATCGACCAGCTCGATCCCAAGAGCCTCCAAACGCTCGTATTGGGCATCGTCTTCCGGCAGGAACCGGACATAGATGTCTGTCGGCTGCAAGTCGAGCCGGGCTGCTTTTTCCGGATACAGCGAGCGAACGGCAAGCTTGATATTATCCAGGGAATACGGATCTTCCAGCTTCTCTCCCAGGACGATCATGTCATGTCCGACCGCGGATAAATCGACCTGCCGGGCCCGGTCCGGCTCCAGTCCCCCATGCGCACAGCCGGCTAACAGCAACACGGGCCATAGTCTCAATAAAGTCTTCATAGTTTTCACAGTTTCAGTCCGGGACAAATGTAAAGAGAGTTATCCGTGTGAAAAAATTTAACACGGATAAAACGCAAAATCGGCCTCCCACATACGCAGGAGACCGACTCAAGCTCTCAAAAATGGACGATTTTACTGAATAAACGAGGCAAAATAGCCCGGGAAGAAGACACTTGTGATCAGATATCCGATAATCGTGGACACGATTACCGCGATCAGACCCGGCATCATGAAACTGTGATTGAGCAGATATTTGCCGATTACCGTCGTCCCGGAACGGTCAAAGTTGACCGTCGCGATATCCGAAGGATAGTTCGGGATGAAGAAATAACCGTAGACACTTGGCAGTACACCCAGCAGCACGGGACCGGCGATGCCTAACTCATAAGCCAGAGGCAGCATTGCCACGACCACGGCGCCCTGTGAGTTGATCAGCACAGATACCAGGAAGAAGACGAATGCGATGCTCCAAGGGTAATTGGTCACCAGGTCAGCGAGCATAACCTTCATCTGGTCCATATAATTACCGAAATAGGTATCCGCCAGCCATGCGATACCGTAAATGGCTACGACGGCGACCATACCGGACTGCCACACGGCACCGCCGACAGCTTTCTTAGGCTTCGCCTTGCAGAACATGATGTTGCAGGCGGCAGCGGTCAGCATGATGATCTGGATGATGATATTCATCTTCGGGATGCCCAAGGCGGATGCCAGGGTCACTTCCGCACCGTCACGGGTGACATGGATCATCTGGCAGAACGCGAACCCTACGATGATCAGCAAGGCAGCGAGGAAGATGAACACGGAAGCCTTCGCCTCCTTGGTGATCACGCGATCCAGGGTGGTGGCGCTGTTGCCGTACATGTATTGGTACATCTCGGGATCAGCCTTTCTCTTCTGGAACTCGGGATCCTTGTCCAGATCCTTGCCGCGGCGGTAGGAAGCGACCGAAGCACAGAGCAGACCGATGATGCAGGCGGGAAGGGTGACCATCAGCACTTGCGGGATGGCGACCATGTAACCGTTTGCGTTGGAAATGGTCACAAAGGCGACCACGGCGGCTGCGATCGGCGAACAGGTGATACCCACCTGGGAAGCGATGGAAGCGACGCCGCACGGACGCTCGGGACGGATGTTCTTTTTCAGGGCGATGTCACAGATAATAGGCATCAGCGTATAGACCACATGACCGGTACCGACCAGGACCGTCAGGAAGAAAGTGGTCAGCGGAGCCAGGAAAGTGATGTGATCCGGATGTTTGCGCAACATCTTTTCTGCGATCTGGATCATCCAGTCCATACCGCCCGAAGCCTGCAAGGTACCCGCACAGGTTACGGCGG
>CAMJHJ010000205.1 GCA_946405485.1 uncultured Bacteroidales bacterium
GCCTCGCGCCATGATCCAGAGAGCAAGCAACAAAACTGCCACGGCCAGGACGGCCGTGGCAATTTTTAATACTTTGTTTCCGCGCGGAGACACTACTTGAACAGGTCAAGCACCGGCACGTCGAAGACTACGCCGGAAAGCAGGAACCACACGGCGAAGAGCGTGAGGGCGATGTTGAAGAGCTGGCCGATCACATAGAGCCAGAGCACCTTGCCGCCCTGCATGCGCGAAGCGATGTCTTTGAAATTGGTGTCCAGGCCAATACTGGTGAAGGCCAGGACGAACGCCCAGTTCTTATACTGGTCAAGCACCTTGTTGATGGCGCCCACTTCGGCCGAACCGCAGAGCGGCTGGATGAGGAAGGAGGCGACCAGCGAAGCCACGAAGAAACCGATGATGAACTTCGGGAAACGCACCCAGATCTCGGACGCGCCCACCTTGCCCGTGCCCTGACGGTCTACGCGGGTCGCGAAGAACAAGGCGACGAAGAAGGCGATGAAACCGATGAGGATGTTCTGGATGGACTTCACCAGGACGGCGGCCTGCTCGGCTTCGGGTCCCAGGGCGTTACCGGCCAGCACGACGGCGCCGGTGCTGTCCACCGTGCCTCCGATGAGCGCACCGCCCATCAGCTGGCTCATGCCCGCCCAGCGGATGATCATGGGCTCGAACACCATCATCAGGATCGTGAAGATGATGGAGATGGAGATGGCGACCGAGAGGTCGTCTTTCTTCGCTCCGGACGCAGCGCCCGTCGCGATGGCCGCGCTGGTACCGCACACGCTGGTCGCAGCGGCGAGCGTAATCACCAGAGGCTTATTGTCGATCTTGAAGACCTTGGTGCCCAGCCACCACATGAAGAGGATGACGATCGGGGTGACGATCCACGCGATGCCGAGGCCGTAGAGGCCGAACTTCGCGATATTGGAAAACAGGACCGAAAAGCCCATGATCACAAGACCCGTCTTGATGTAGAATTCCGTGCGTACCGCAGGCTTGAGCCAATTCGGGACGCCGACCGTGTTGGCCACCAGCAGGCCGACGATCAAGGCCCAGAAGGCCCATTCCAGATAGCGGTTGAGGGTAAATTCGGCACTGATCAAGCGTACGGCAAAGGCCAGCACGAAGAGTGCGATGAAGGCCGGGATGAATTTCGAGACTTTCTCTCCCTGGCACTTGACGCCGATGGAGAAAAGGGCGCACAGGGTCACGAAAGTGACCAGCAGCTTGCGCCAAAAGACCCACTGTCCCATCTGCTCTCCGAGCGGAACAGCCTTGGTCGCAGCCTTTTCGCCCAGGCTCCAGGTGCTGAATTTCAATGCGGAGAAATCGAACCATCCGGTAAGGACCGCAACGCATCCGATGGCGATGATGATGAATCCGATCCAGCAGGCGAGCCAGTCCTCTTTCTTCCAGAGGTCGGACCAGCTTGTTTTTTTAGTTAATCCCATATTCGAAAGGTTTGGTTATATACACATCCGGTCGCCGATATACGGCACAACGAGACAAATATAGCATTTTTTCCTAACTTTGTCTTTGTATGTCTACCACCTCCCTTCACAGCTTCCGCTGTCCCACTTGCGGGACGGCTTTCGACGTCCAACGATACGACATGGTCAACGTCAAGGAGAACCCCGAACTCAAGGCCTCCGTCATCAATGGTGAGATCTTCCTCCAGGAATGTCCGCGCTGCGGGCGGCGCCACCTGGTTGGCGGGCCGCTGGTCTACCTGGATCCCGACGAAATGGTCCTGCTGATGCTGTCGGACAAGCCGCTTTCGATGACGGACACGGGCGGATACACGGCACGCTTGGTCTCCCGGGCCGGGGACCTGATCGAGAAGGTGAAGATCTTCGACGCTGGCCTGGACGACAAGGCGATCGAGATGTGCAAATATGTCACGAAACAGGAGGCGGGCAAGCCCATGGACCTGAAGTTCCTGCGCCTGGACGGCGCGGACAACGAGCTGGTTTTCACGTATCCGGCAGGCGGGCAGATGGAATTGCTGGCGGTCGGATTCAACGTCTATGAGGATTGCCGGGGCATCATCGCCCGCAACCCGCGTGTGGCCGAGCGCGCCCAAGGTCTCGCCGTCGTCGACGAAGCCTGGGTCGCCTCGCTCCTGCGCTGAGCCGCACTGAGCCGCGCTGAGCCAAACTGCCAGGGACCTTTAGAGAGCGGAAGTTTTTACCCCTTCGGGGGAATGCTCTCTAAAGGTCCCTGGCAGTCTGGCTAGAAGCGAGTGCCTACAACTGGCGGGCGCCGTCGCTGATGACGACAGGGTAGATCTTCGGCGCGTGGCCGAAACGCATCGTGAACTGACCCACGGCCGCCTCGATGAAAGGCTCATACAGCTCCTTCTTCACCAGATTGATGGTGCAGCCGCCAAAGCCGCCGCCCATCACGCGCGAACCGCTGACATCCATCTTGCGCGCCAGCTTGTTCAGGAAATCAAGCTCCTCGCAACTCACCTCATACAATTTGCTCATGCCGAAGTGAGTCTGATACATCATCTCACCCGCAGTCTCATAGTCATTGCGCTCAAGGGCGTCGCAGACATCCAGCACGCGCTGTACTTCACCGATGACATATTCGGCGCGCAGGAAATCCTCCTCGGGGATCTCAGCGCGGACTTCCTCCAGCCACACGCGCTTCGCATCGCTGAGGAACTCCACCTCCGGATGGTTCTTGCGGATCGCGGCAGCCGCATTTTCGCAGGACTCGCGGCGCTTGTTGTACGCCGACGATGCAAGCTCATGCTTGACACAGCTGTCGATCAGGACCAGCTTATAGCCGGCGGCCTCAGGATCGAAGGGGAAATACTTGTATTCGAGGGTCTTGCAGTTGAGGCGGATCAGGTTGCCAGCCTTGCCGAAGCAGGAGGCGAACTGGTCCATGATGCCACACTTCACGCCGCAGTAATTGTGCTCCGTACTCTGGCCGATCTTAGCCAGTTCGAATTTGTCGATACCGTTGGCGTTGAGCTCGTTGATCGCGAAGGCGAATGTGCTCTCCAGGGCTGCGGAAGATGACAGGCCGGCGCCCAGGGGGACGTCGCCCGCAAAGACAGTGTCAAATCCGGCAACCTTGCCGCCAAGCTTGATGGTCTCGCGGCAGACGCCGAAGATGTAACGGGCCCACTGCTTCTCGGGTTTGTCCTCTTCGTTCAGGCCGAACTCCGCGTACTCGTCGTAATCGAGCGAGAAGGCGCGGACCTTATCGGTGCCGTTGAGGCGGATTTCCGCCATGATGCCCTTGTCGATGGCACCCGGGAAGACATAACCGCCGTTATAGTCGGTATGTTCGCCGATGAGGTTGATACGACCGGCGGAGGCGAAGAAAGTACCTTCGCCGCCGAAGCACTCCTGGAATTTCGCTGCAATTTTTTCTTTCATGATGAGAATTCTTTATTTGGTTATCATTTTTTAGCTGCGTAGCTTACAAATATAAGCATTTTCTCATTAAAAGACCATATGCAGCAAGACGGGGCAATGGTCGCTCACGCCGCCCAGGTATCGCGGGCCGGAGTAGGTCCGCAACGGTTTCTCGCCGGCATAGGCGCCGTCATGGGCCGTGAGGAAGGGAATGTGGCAGATGCGGAAATCCGCTGCCGGGGCGACCTCCGGAGAGACAAAGCACTGGTCGATCAGCTCCCAGCAGCCCTGGAAGCGGATACTGCCTTCACCTTTTGCCGCGAGAGGCGCGGCTAAGTTAACATAATATTGCTCCAATGCTTGATACAGGGGAGCGTCGGGCGTATCGTTGAAGTCGCCGATGGCGACCTGACGCGTCCAGCCGGCCGTCCGCAGCGAGTCGCTCAGGGCAGCCAGGCACCTCACGGCCGCTTCCCGCTTCGGGTCCGCCGTTGCGCCGCCGTACTTCGACGGATGATGGCAGACGATTACGGCCAAACTGTCCCCGGCTATCGTCCTCAACTGGGCGACCAGCATTTCGCGGGTCTCTACACCGGGGACCTGCACCGGGAAAGTGCGGACGGTGTCCAGCGTTCCGGTCCTGTACAGCAGCGCCACGTCGATTCCCCGCGGATCCGGAGAATCATAATGGACAATGGCATAATCGGTCTTTTTCAGAGCCGTTTCTGCCAAGAGCTTGCGCAGGACGAAACGGTTCTCGACCTCGGCAAAGCCGATCAGGTCCGGCAGAGCCCGTTCTTCATCCGTAAGATAAAGGACGGTCTTGGCGATGGCGTTACATTTGGTAAAAAACCTCCGGGCCGTCCAATGTCGGGCGCCTTTGGACGAGAACTCCGCGTCCGACTCCGAGGTCCCGCCGTCGTGCCAGTC
>CAMJHJ010000206.1 GCA_946405485.1 uncultured Bacteroidales bacterium
CCGGAGTGGCGGTATGCGTATTTCCGGATCAGCGCCGACCGTTTCCTGCGCAACATGGTGCGCGCCATCGTCGGCACCCTGCTGGAAGTCGGCCGCGGCAAGCGCAGCGTGGAAGATTTCGCCACACTCATCCTGCCCGTCGGGACATCCCTGCCCGAAGAGACGGCAGGAAAACGCGCAAGCCTTCGCAGCCGGGCCGGTGATTCCGTGCCCGGGCACGCCCTATTCCTTTCCAAGGTTGAATACCCGGAAGTTTCCGATTTTTAAACCTTCAGCCTGTTTCTTTGTCAAATTAT
This sequence comes from uncultured Bacteroidales bacterium, assembly GCA_946405485.1. Next base: position 297 of record CAMJHJ010000206.1, read on the forward strand.
CCGTGAGACGTTTCGCCTGCCTCTGCATCATGGCCTTGCTCTGCACCTTCATCCGGGCGCAGGGTCCGGGTGGCATGTACATCCGGGGCGCCCAGGGTCCCGGCGGACAGAACTGGCAGGGTCAACGCGGCGGGCAGAACTGGCAAGGCCAGGGAGGCCGGGGCGGACAAGGCCCTGTCAACCAGAACATCGGTTTCATCTCAGGCCGTGTGTGGTTCCTGCCGGAAGATGAAAATGACAAGGAAGTTCCCGGTGCGGGAACGGTCGTCATTGTCGTGACCTCCAAGAAAGACACCCTTTTCACCACCGTAGCGGAGAGCGGGCGTTTCCGCATCTTCAACGTTCCGACCGGCACTGCACAAGTCCGTTTCACGATGATCGGATATGCCGAAGAGGGGCATCCGATGGATGTCACGCCCGGCGAAAACAAGGTCGTCGCCTATCTCAAGCCGGAGGCTTACAAACTCGACGCCGCCGTCAAGAAAGAAACCGTCCCTCCCGTCGCGGTCGATAAAGACACCATCATCTTCCGTGCATCCGCCGTCAAGATCAACAAGGGAGAGATGGCCATCGACATCCTGGCCCAGATGCCGGGCGTCGAGATTACGGAGAGCAGCGCCACGGTCTTGAACGAAGATGTGAAACGAGTCTATGTGGACGGTGCCCTGCTCTTCGGCAACGCCCCGATGAACGCGCTCAACAACTTGCCCGCCGAGGAGGTGGTCGACATCCGTTCTTACCAGGAATACGCCAACAAGGACCCGTATCACAAGATCAGCGAGAACGAGGAAAAAGAGCGCGTCCTGGACGTCCGGACTAAAAACAAACCCAAGGCCGTCTACAACGGGGACCTGCTCGCAGGCGGCGGTTTCGATACGGACAGCACTTACCACAAATTCCGCTACACGACCGGCGTAAGCCTCAACTCCCATTCCGAGAGCCTCCAGGCCTCTTTCAGGGCCAATCTCAACAATATCAACAACAGTTCCAACCGGCGTCGAGGCAACTCCTTCGGCGGGGTCGGCGGCGGCGGAAGCCCGGACTTGCGCAACCTATCCCTTTCCGCGTCTGTCAACCGGCGGTGGATGAGCCCGAACGTGCGCAACCTCGTCCTGGCTTCTGTCGGCGGAAACTATTCATATACAGACACCTACAACGTCAACGAATCCCTTTCGGAGCAGATCTATTTCCCGAGTGAAAAATACACGTCCCGCGTCGTGGAGCAGAGTTCGCGCTCCGTTTCAACCGGCAAGACCCACAACTTCGGGCTCAACGCCCACAAGTATCTGAAGGACGGCGGCATCAGCCTCGACGGAAGCTTCAGTCTCAAAGACAACGGCAGCCAGTCCTGGAGCAGTCATTACAACCGTCAGGACAACCTGCGGCCCCAGGGCACTTCGACCCGGACCGACAGCGACTCCGACGGCAAGTCTTACAGCCTCAACTTCGGCATCCATAAACGTTTCAAAGACAAGCTGGGAATCCGCCTGAACGTGTCAGGATCCGGCTCGGGCAGCGAAAGCGGAAGTCTCAAGACCGACTCCACGACCACCACCATCAGTCACAAGGTCATCGACATCTCCACCCTGGGGACGAGCCGCAGCTGGAAAGTCGCCCCTTCCGTGAGCTGGGAGATCGACAGCCGTCAATCCCTCTCGGCCAGCATGGGATGGTCGGAAAACTTCAACCGGACGGAGCGGCTCGCCTACGACATTTCAGACCCGCTGACCAGCCTGATGGATACGGTCAACACCTACACCCACACGACGGACAACAACACCCGTTCCGCCAGTCTCGGGTACCGGAATTATCTCAAAGGGATCGGCGCCGTGCTCAGCGCCAGTCTCCGATACGCCTCCGTCGGCATCAACAAACATGAGACATTCCCGGAAGAAGATTTGTATGACCACCGCTTCCGGTCCCTGTCTCCGAATGTGAATCTCTCGACCCAGTCGATGATCAACCACTGGGGGATCTCATACAGTTCTACCAATTCGACTCCTTCGGTGGAGCAGATCCGGCCCCGGGTCAACAACAGCAACCTGTACAACGTTTCGGCGGGTAATCCCGACCTGCGGCAGAGCCGGACCCACAACGCCAATCTCTCTTACAGCACCGTGCTGGGCGCCGGGCGGGAGACCGTGCGGCAGATGGAGTCCGGAGGAAGCCTGGAGGAGATGCTGGCGGCACAGGCAGGAGCGTTTCAAGGAGGCAACGATTCTACGCAGGCCGGAAACGGCATCCGCCCCAGTCCCAGGAACGGCTCTTTTGGCACGCCGCAGGAATTGCGCTCCCTCTGCACCTTCTCCGCCGGCGCAAACTTCTTGATGACGCACGATCCCATCGTCAACCGCCGCACTTATTACGCCACCGACACCTGGCTCCCGGCCTATGATTACACGATGCCGGCCCAATCTACTTTCTCCACCTGGGAGAATGCGCCCGACAGCTACAGCGCCAGCGCCAACGTCCGCCTGGACGTCCCCCTGCAGAAGATCCGCTGGTTCTTCCACACGGCCGCGTCCTTCAACTGGGACAGTTCTCCCTCATACATCGGCGAAGTCCTGACCCGCACCCGCAACTACCGTCCGACGCTGCGCATCGGCATGCGAAGCAACTTCTCCCGCAACGTCCGCATCAATCTGAGCGGTTCCGCATCCTATGTCTACTCGAACAATGACCTGCAAGACGCGACCAAGTATTTTACGGAAAGGATCAATGTCGGGTGGGAAATCAACAACGTGTTCAAGCACCTCTACGCCGGCGGCAACTATAGCAAAAGTTTCACCCAGGGACTCCCCTACGACCGGGTGGATGACAACATCTTCGACGCCCGGGCAGGCGCCCGTTTCGGACCGCGCAACAACATCGAATTCTCCGCTTCCGTCCACGACCTTTTCAACCGGACACGGGGTTTCAGCACCTCGATGAACGCCGACTACATCACGAACCGCCGCGTCCATCAGTTCGGCCGTTACGTGATGTTCAGTCTCTCCTGGCGCTTCAACCGCTTCGGAAAGCGCTAAGCTTCTCAAAGAAGTACGTTTTTAATGCGTGAAATGGCAAAAAAATTGTTATCTTTGTCATTTGGTGTATTGTGCACCTGAAAACGCTAATATTAACTTCAAAAGATATGTTGTCACTTTTACTTCAAGCCGGTTTCGAGGCCCAGCAGGCGGCCGAAACCGTAACTGATGCGGCGGCCGCTGCGGCCGCAACCGTGGAGCCCGTTGCCCAGCAGCAGACTTATTCCCTGATCGAGATGGCCTGCAAGGGCGGCTGGCTGATGATCGTACTCTTGATTCTCAGCATCATAGCCATCTATATTTTCGGCAAGAAATGGTGGCTGATCAGCCGTGCCGCCAAGGTGGACAAGAACTTCATGAACGACATCCGCGACTACATCCACGAAGGCAAGATCAAATCCGCGCTGACCCTCTGCGAGCGTTATGACACCCCTGTCTCCCGCCTGGTCGGCAAGGGCATCGAGCGGATCGGACGGCCGCTGGGCGACATCCAGACCGCCGTCGAGAATACCGGCAACGTCGAAGTCGCCCGCCTGGAGCGGGGTCTCCCGGCGCTGGCTACCATCGCCAGCGGCGCCCCGATGATCGGATTCCTCGGCACCGTCATGGGTATGATCCAGGCTTTCTTCAACATGTCCCAGGCCGGCAACAACATCGACATCACCCTGCTCTCCAACGGCATCTACACCGCCATGGTGACCACCGTCGGCGGCTTGATCGTCGGTATCATCGCCTACTTCGGCTACAACTATCTTTCCTCCCGGATTTCGGATCTGGTGTTCCAGATGGAGCGCACGACCATCGATTTCATGGACCTGCTGCACGAACCCGCGGCTTCCGAAGATTCAGAATAAGCGGCCATGGCAATCAAGAGATCCACGAAGGTGCTTTCAGAGTTCTCGATGTCCTCGATGACGGACATCGTGTTCCTGCTGCTCATCTTCTTCCTGGTGACCTC
>CAMJHJ010000207.1 GCA_946405485.1 uncultured Bacteroidales bacterium
TCCTCCCGGACGCGCAGGACGGCAAGCTCGCGACGCGGGTCACCCTTTTCCTGAAAGACGTGGAGAAGGAGGGGTTCATCGACTTCACGTCCCCCGATGCGACCACCTGCATGGTGACGTCCGCCTTCCGCTACCTGAAGGAGCTCGTTCTCCGCATCCGCCTCTATGACCAGCACGCGAAGTTCAACCTGGACTACGAGCCCCGTATCGAAGAGGACAGGGAGGAGGATCTGCAGGAAGAGGCGGTCGACAACTATCTTAATCTGGAGGAATAACACATGGGATACCTTAAAAGACTCATTCTCGTAAACAGTGCCGGATACCCCATCGCCGACGTGCGGCTGGACGGGCACTGCGATATCGCAGGCGGACAGGGTGTCGGCAAGACGACCCTGATGAACGCCATCCTCTACCCGTTCGTGGTGGAAGACCGGTTCATCGACATCGACAGGCTCGAGAAGCAGCGGTTCAGCCTCTATTACTTCCCGAGCGAGAGGAACTCCTTCGTCATCTACGAGGTGGTGAACAACCTCGGAGTCCCCTACTGCATCCTCATCCACCGTTCCGGAGCCATCCTCTACTACCATTTCATCAGCGCCCCGTTCGACTACGAATGGATCTATGAAGGGGAAGAGCAGGTCAAGGACTGGCAGGATATCCGCGCCAAGCTCAACAAGCTCGGGATAGCGTTCAAGACGGAGGACCGGAGGGAGAAGTTCAACAACATCTTCCTGGGCAAGGGGGAACACTATCATGAACAGTACTCCATCGTGAAATCCAACAAGGACAAGGATGCCATCCGTCCGCTTCTGTCCGCCATCTTCCGAAACCTGCCTTTCTCCCAGGATACGTTGAAGAACGCGCTCGTGGCTGCCGTCATGTCCTCCAACCAGCTGGAGAACGAGGGCATCGACCTCGCCTCCCACCGGAGGAACCTGGACGGCTTCGCGGAGAGGTATTCCGATATCCGGAAGATGACCGTGCGGGATGCCGCCGGGAAGACGGCCGTGGACCCGATAGCCGAAGTCCTGTTCGACGCAGTTGACAGGTACTACCATAACATGGAGGAACGGAGGAAGGTCCCCGGCAGGCTGGTTTACGCCTATGCGGCTGCGAAGGGACGCGTGGCAGCCCTGGAGAGCGCCCTCGCCGAAAACAAGGAGGCCAGGGAGAATCTCATCAAGGACTGGAACGGTCGCGAGAAGGAACTCGACGGGCAGATCGGCGAAGCGATCGGTACCCGCGGCGGTGTGCTGAAGGAACTGGAGACCATCGGCGAGATCGAGGCCAAATACAAGGAAAAGGAGGTCAACGTCGATGAACTTGTCGACTGGATCCTTGACAAGCAGGCCCATGTCCAGAGCCTCAAATCCCTCGAGAAGCAGCGCGACGCACTGACGGCGGATTCCAAGGACATCCAGGCACAGAAGGAAGCCGCCCTGAAGGAGAACGAACTCTTCTACAAGAACCTCGAGGTACTGGAGAAGACGAAGTTCTCCAAGACACTGGATTCCCTGAACAAGAAGAAGGAAGACGTCCGGTCGAAGGCCGAGAGGGAAAGCGCAGAGGTTGAGAAGAAATACAAAGGCCTCCTCGGGGTGAACTGGCGGGAGACGGAGCAGAAGCTGATCGACGCCCTGCTGGACGTCTCCACGAAACTCGCGACGGCGGAGACCATCGACGACGTGAGGAAGGCATTCGAAGGGTTGCCCGCGGAGTTCGATTGCGACGGCATCCTGACGGACGTCCTGACCAGGCGCAACGGCGACGCGGGCGATATCGATCTCCTCAGGAAGGAAACCGACACGGCCAGGAAGCGGATCGAGGAAGAGCTGGACAGGAAAATCCAACTCGAGGACGAGAAACGCAGGGAGCTGGCCGACATATCCGCCAGGAAGAAGAAGACCCTTGAAGAGATCGAATTCCAGATCGGCGAGGCAACAAGAGAGGACAACCTGGAGCGGAAAAGGATCTTCGAAGAGCATAGGGACAAGGCCGAAGAAATCAGTTCCACTTACGACACGAAGATCCACGGGAACAACGAACAGATCAAGGCAGCCTTAAAACAGCTCAACGAGCTTATCGAGGGCGAAGAGAACATACTCACCGCCATCGACGCTTTCCCTTCCGCGGCGGAAGACAAGGAGCGCTACTTCGACAGGAAGCCCGGCCTGCTCAAACAGAAAGAGGTTCTCAATCTCCGGATCAACAGCCTCCGCGACCAGAAGGGCAAGGAGAAGGCGCAGTTCGAGGAGGCGAAAGCGGCTTTGGAATCGAGTCTCTCCCAGGACAAGACGGAGAGGGACGGCCTGGTAACCGGCATCCAGGATACCGACCGATTCCTCGAGACGAAAAGCGACGTGAGGGCCGCATGCGAGACCGCCTCCCCCATCGAAAACGAGAGCTCGCTCTCCGATATCCGGCTGGACTACTCCACCATCAACGGCAACATCGACGAGCTGAAGGAGAGGATCGGCCAGTTCGCCAGGCGTCTCTACGAACCCGGGATGCTTTCCCGGCTTGACACGTTCCAGCTCGGTTTCGGCTACAACGACAGTCTTAGCCGCTTCGAGGATTTCCTGGGAATAGCCGAGAAATTGAGGACGCGCATGGAGAACTCCGCCGAGGCGATGGGAATGGACAAGTTCATCCAGCTCTATTCCGTCACCTGGCTCTCCGAAATCAAGGACATCGATACAGCCATGAGCCCCATCGAGAACATGCTCCAGCAGATCGGGAAACTCTGCAGCCGGGCGACCGCTTTCGTCAAGAAGCACAACACGACCGACTGCATCGACTCCTTCTCGATGACCATCGACGAGGAGGATACTCCGGACGTCGTCAAACTCATGAGGACGATCTCCGGGTTCTTCAAGAGGTACAACACGATGCTGGGCTTCGACAACCTCTTCGCATCCGATGACGGGTCCGTCAACAAGCAGGCCGCGGATTACCTCAGCCAGTTCGCAGACATCCTGAACAAGGACCTTGACCTGAAGATGATCTCCCTTTCCTCGATGTTCAACATCAGGATGGACCTCGTTGAGAAAGGAAACGCCATCAAGAACCTTCTTTCTTTCAACAACCCGGGCTCCAGGGGAACGGCCATCGTTCTGAAGGCGATGCTGAACATGACCCTGCTGCATATCGTCCTGGAGAAGAACCAGGCAAAGAATACGCGGCTGATCTGCGCCATCGACGAGATGAACACGATCGAGGCCCGCAACCTCGACGCACTGACGGATTTCGCTTCGGCAGCCGGTCTTTACATCATCGGCAGCGGCCAGCATCACACGAAATCCGCCCTTGACTACTCCTACAATGTCTGGGACGAACGGGGGGATGACGGGGTCGTATACAAGTTTGTTTCCATGGACGCCATGGAGTCAGCCGTTGCAGAAGATGACGTACAGTGAAAAGACCATCCGCGTCCTGATCAGCCTCAGGAACGGCGAGCAGATAACCAAAGGCGTCATGTCTTCGTCCCGACAGCTCCAGGCACTTGAAACGGAGCTGGTCAGGATGGGTGCTATCTCCTTCAGCCGCAAGGGGAAGCTGATGGGGTCTTACATGGTGACCGACAGGGAGCGCTTCCTGGAAGCTTGCGGACGTATCGATCCCCCATTGACCGACCTCGACGCCGCTCTTCGGCTTGCTCGGGGAGAAGTGACCTCCCGTGCCGAGAAGGTGGCATTGTTCGGCAATTCCAAACAGGATGGCGCCGATCGGACTGTGAAGGGATTCACAATTCTTGCGGATCGGGTTGTTGAAGTTCAGTACCTGGGAAAGGGCTATATCATTGGGCCGAGGGCGGGACTGCACATTATTGACCGTAGCTCTCTAACGATTCCCGGAAACGCAACGATCATCGTTATCGAAAACGCGGAATGCTTGTATGATCTGAGATGGATTCCGAATGTCGGGCTGAAAAAAGAGAATGGCCCATATATCGTTCTTTGCCGCTTTCCGATCTGCGAAGAAGCAAAACTGTGGCTAGTAAATCTTACGAACCGCATCCTGTATTTCGGGGATTTCGATCTAGCGGGGATTCGTATCTATGAAACCGAGTTCAAACGGCGACTGAAAGACAAAATCTCATTTATTATTCCAGAAGACCTTGAAGAAAGAATCCGTAGAAGCGGAAATCCTCGTCTATATGCGAAGCAAATCAATGAGGGATTTCTTTCTGTTTCTTCTCCTTCTGGAGAAATAAATAACGCAATCGATCTTCTTCATCGACTGCAAAGCACATATGAACAAGAGGGTTATTGCGCAC
>CAMJHJ010000208.1 GCA_946405485.1 uncultured Bacteroidales bacterium
TGACGACATTCTCCATCGGCGGCGTCCATCCGGACGACAGCAAGATCGCCCGCGAGCGCGCCATTGAGGTGCTTCCGCTGCCCCCGACCGTTTATGTTTCCATGGCCCAGCATCTGGGCGCTCCGGCCAAACCCGTAGTCGCCGTCGGTGACCAGGTCAAGGTCGGCACCGTCCTCGCGGAGCCGGGCGGATTCATCTCCGCCTTCGTCCACAGTCCCGTTTCCGGCACGGTCAAGTCCATCGGTCCCCGCAAGGACATCGCCGGCAACCCTGTCACCCATATCGAGATTACGGTCGAAGGTGATGAGTGGGAGGAGAGCATCAACCGGAGCGACAAACTTGACACCGAAATTCCCGAAGACACGGATGCCATCTTGGACCGCATCCGGACCTGCGGCGTCGTAGGTCTCGGCGGCGCGACTTTCCCGACCCACGTCAAACTCAATCCGGCCGGTGGTGCCAAGGCGGAGTGCCTGATCATCAACGGCGCGGAGTGTGAGCCTTACCTGACCAGCGACTACCGCATCATGCTCGAGCGGAGCAAGGAAATCGTTGTCGGCGTCGCCATCATGAAGAAGGTGCTCGGCGATCCCCGTACCGTCATCGGCATCGAGGAAAACAAGCCCGAGGCCATCACTGCGATGGATGCAGCCGTCTATGATCTCGGCTATCATGGGATCGAGGTGCTGCCTTTGAAGAAGAAATATCCGCAGGGCGGTGAAAAGCAGCTTATCGATGCCGTGATGCACCGTCAGGTGGGATCCGGCGCCCTGCCGATCAGCGTCGGCGCCGTCGTGCAGAACGTGGCGACCGCCCTGGCCGTATACGAAGCCGTTCAGAAGAACAAGCCTCTGATCACCAACACCCTGACTATCACGGGCGACTGCCTGCCGGAGGAGAAGCAGCACAATTATCTCTTCCGCATCGGCATGCCCCTCTCCTTTATCGCGGAATACGCCGGCGGCGTGCCGGCCGAAGCCGCGAAACTGATCAGCGGCGGTCCGATGATGGGCAAGGCCATCGCCAACCTGGATGCCGCGACCGTCAAGGGTTCCTCTTCCATCCTCTATCTTTCCGAGGGTGCTACGAAGCGCGGCAAGGAGAGCTACTGCATCCGCTGCGGACGCTGCGCGGACGCCTGCCCGATGGGCCTGGAACCGTTCCTGCTGCGCCGCCTGTATAAGGCCGGCGACCTGGAAGGCCTGGAGAAAGAGGCTGCCCAGGACTGCATCGAGTGCGGCTGCTGCCTCTACAGCTGCCCTGCCAACATCCCGCTCCTGGACCAGATCCGCATGGCGAAGGGCCAGGTGATGGGCGTCCTCCGTGCCCGTGCCGCTGCCGCCAAGGCGGCTGCGGAAGCTGCGAAAGAACAAGCTAAATAGTTACGATCTATGGATAAACATCTGGTTTCACCCAATCCACATATCCACTCGGCGGTTTCGACGGCCTCCCTCATGCGGGATGTCATCATCGCGCTGGTGCCGGCGATCGTGGTGTCGGTCCTTTTCTATGGCTGGGCCGAACTTCTGGTGCTTGCCGTCAGCGCCGTATCCTGCGTGCTGATCGAGTGGGCGATCGCCAAGTTCCTCATGAAGAACATGGACCTGTTCTGTCCCTCCGCGGCTACGGTGACGGGTCTGCTGCTGGCGATGAACCTGCCGGTCTCCACCCCCTGGTGGATCGTACTGATCGGCGCCCTCTTCGCCATCGGCGTCGTCAAGATGTCGTTCGGCGGCATCGGTCAGAATGTGTTTAATCCGGCCATCGCGGCCCGCGTCTTCCTGCTGGTATCATTCCCGCAGCAGATGACGGACTGGACGGCTTCCGCGGGCTTCATCGGCAACGTGGACGCCTTCTCCGGCGCGACCCTGCTCGGGCAGGTGCACGTCCTGGGTGCCCTGGAGGCCGACAAGCTGGTCTCGCTGCAGACGCTCTTCTACAACATCGGCGGCTCCGCGGGTGAGATTTCCGCGCTGGCGCTGCTTGCCGGCTGGGTCTATCTGCTGGTGCGCCGGGTCATCAAGCCCTGGATCACCCTCAGCATCTTCGCGACGGTCGCGCTGGTCGCCTGCATCTTCCACGCGGTGGATCCTGCGACCTACACCGGCCCGCTCTTCAACCTGCTCAGCGGCGGTCTGATCCTCGGCGCCTGCTTCATGGCGACGGACTATGTCACTTCGCCCATGAGTACCTGGGGCGGGGTGATCTTCGGCGTCGGCATCGGTTTCCTGGCGATGATGATCCGCTACTTCGGTTCCTACCCGGAAGGCGTTTCCTTCGCCATCCTGCTGATGAACATGACCGTGCCCCTGCTCAACCGCTGGTTCCACGGTAAAAAATATGGGAGGGCGTAGCGTATGGCGGCAAAATCGACTTTGACCAACATGGTCCTTTGCCTGACGGGCGTCTGCCTTGTCTGCGCTGCGATTCTCGGCGGCATCTATGCGCTCACCTTCGAGCCCATCCGGAAGGCCAATGAGAATATCCTGAAGGCCTCAATCGGCGCCGTCCTGCCCGAAGGCGTCGAGATTTCCGAGCCGCAGACCCACGAGTGGGAAGGCGTGTCTTATGAGTACTATCCTGCCGTCAAGGACGGGGACGAGGTCGCCTACGCGGTCAAGTCCACGACGATCGGTTTCGGCGGTCCGCTGAGCCTGATGGTCGGTGTCCTGAAAGACGGGACGGTCTTCAACACCTCGGTGCTCGCCTGTACCGAGACGCCTGGCCTGGGTGCCAAGTGCCAGGAGTCCGGCTCGCATTTCCGGACGCAGTTCCAGGGTTTCGGCCCTGAGAAAAAACTGAAAGTGACCAAGGACGGCGGCGACGTGGATGCCATCACGGCTTCCACCATTACGTCCCGTGCCTATGCGCTGGCGGTGAGCAACGCCGTGGCCGTCGTCAAGTACCTGGCAGATGAAGATGTGCCTGTGGATTCTGCCACGGGAGCGTCTTCTCCGGCCGTAACCAAAGAGGGGGAATAGTCTATGGGAAAGAAACTTTCATTGATCCTGGACGGATTCGTCAAGAACAATCCGACCTTCGTGCTGGTCCTGGGCATGTGCCCGACGCTGGCCACCACCACCTCGGCCATGAATGGTCTGGAAATGGGCCTCGCCACGCTTTTCGTGCTGGTGTTGAGCAACATCGCCATCTCACTGCTGGCACCCATCGTGCCGGATAAGGTGCACATCCCCGTCTATATCGTCGTGATCGCGACCTTCGTGACGGTCCTGCAGTTGATCATGCAGGCCTATACGCCGGGCGCCTATACGACCCTGGGCCTCTTTATCCCCCTGATCGTGGTCAACTGCATCGTGCTGGGCCGCGCCGAGGCTTTCGCCAACAAGAACGGAGTGCTGGACAGTGCGCTGGACGGCATCGGTGTGGGCCTGGGCTTCACCCTGTCGCTGACGGTCATCGGCATCGTCCGCGAGATCCTGGGCAGCGGTTCCGTCTTCGGCTGGAAATTCATCCCCGGCGACGGCATCCTCGCTTTCGTGATGGCGCCGGGCGCCTTCCTGGTCCTGGGCTATCTAATGGTCCTTTTCAACAAGTATTTGAAAAAGTAGCGCCTTATGGAATATTTTGCCATTATCATTTCCGCGATATTCGTCAATAACATCCTGCTGGCGCAGTTCCTGGGGATCTGTCCCTTCCTGGGTGTTTCCAACAAGATCAGCACCGCCACGGGCATGTCCGGAGCCGTCTGCTTCGTGATCACGCTCGCCACGCTGGTGACCTACCTGATCAACCAATATCTGCTGGTGCCCTTCGGCCTGGAATTCCTCCAGACGATCGCCTTTATCCTGGTGATCGCATCCCTGGTGCAGGTCGTAGAGATCGTCCTGAAGAAGATCAGCCCGTCCCTTTATCAGGCCCTGGGCATCTTCCTGCCCCTGATCACCACCAACTGCGCCGTGCTCGGCGTGGCGATCACCGTGGTTACCAAGGAGTTCACCTATGGCGGCACGTCCCACATGATGAACCTCGGTCAGGCGATGGTCTATGCTTTCGCGACCGCCATCGGCTACGGCATCGCGATGATCCTCTTCGCCGGCCTTCGCGAGCACTTGGAGGGCAACGAAGTCCCCAAAGCCTTCAAAGGCCTGCCTATTGCCATGATTACCGTCGGTATCATGGCGATGGCCTTTCTCGGTTTCTCGGGGATGGTCTAGACATGCGCATTTGCGCCAAAGCCAGGGTGCGGTTGAGAAAGCATTCCCCCCGAAGGGGTTAGAGTTTCCGCTTTCCCAACCGCACCCTGGCTTTGGCGATA
>CAMJHJ010000209.1 GCA_946405485.1 uncultured Bacteroidales bacterium
TGACCGGCCCGGACATCATCTTCTTCTGGGTGGCCCGCATGATCATGGCCGGCGACGAGTTCATGCACGACGTGCCGTTCCGCAACGTCTATTTCACCGGCATCGTGCGCGACAAGATCGGCCGCAAGATGTCCAAGACCCTGGGCAACAGCCCGGACCCGCTGGACCTGATCGCCAAGTATGGCGCCGACGCCGTCCGCATCGGCATGCTGCTATGCTCCAGCGCCGGCAACGATATCTTTTACGACGAGTCGCAGGTGGAGCAGGGGCGTAACTTCTGCGCCAAGATCTGGAACTCTTTCCGCCTTGTCAAGGGTTGGAAGGTGGATCCGTCCGCCAAGGCGTCCGAGGCTTCCGCGATCGCGGTCAAATGGTTCGCTGACAAGCTGAACCAGGCCGTCGAGACCGTTGAGGACCATTATAGCAAGTTCCGCATCTCCGATGCGCTCATGACCATCTACCGCCTCTTCTGGGACGAGTATTGCAGCTGGTACCTGGAGCTGGTGAAGCCGGCGTTCGGCGAAGCCATCGATCCGGCCACTTACGAGGCGACGCTGGGCTTCTTCGAGGCCCTGATCAAGCTCATCCATCCCGTGATGCCTTTCATCACCGAGGAGCTCTGGCAGCAGCTTGCCATGCGCAAGGAAGGGGAGACCATCATGTATGCGGCTTCGCCGAAGGCGGGCGCCTACGATCCTGCGCTCCTGCAGGCCTTCGAGGTCGCTCAGCAGACGGTCGTAGGCATCCGTGGCATCCGCAACCAGAAGGGCCTCGCGCCCAAGGAGGCGCTTGAGGTGCTGGTGGACGCCAGTTTCCCGGCCGCCGTCCTCCCTGTCGTCGAAAAGCTGGCCCTGGTCAGCGTGCAGGAAGGTGACGCGGAAGGCAAGACCGGCGCGAGCTTTGTCGTCGGCACCTGCAAGGTCTTCGTCTGCCTCAAGGTCAATGTCGAGGAAGAGATCGCCCGGCTGAAGAAGGACCTGGCGTATCAGCAGCAGTTCCTCGAGGGCGTGCGCCGCAAGCTCGGCAACGAGAACTTCGTGGCCCACGCGCCGGAGAAGGTGATCGAGATGGAGCGGAAGAAAGAGGCGGATGCCCTCTCTCGCATAGAGAGTTACGAGGCGGCACTTAAAGCGCTGGAGAAATAATCTATGGTTTCTGTCGATGACCTGACCGTCGTTTTCGGCCACAGTCCCTTGCTCGACCATATCAGCTTTCACATCAGTGACGGCGAGAAGATCGGACTGGTCGGAAAGAACGGCGCGGGGAAGTCGACCCTCATGAAAATCATCTGCGGCCAGCAGAGTCCCACGTCCGGCCAGGTGGACAAACCTTCCGGGGTGACCATCGGTTATCTGTCCCAGTTGATGGAGCATCACAAGGGGCGGACTGTGCTGGAGGAGGCGATGACGGCCTTCGATTCGCTGCTCAGGGCGGAGCGGGATCTGGATGAAGTATCGCGTCAATTGGCCGACAGGACTGATTATGAATCAGCGGAATACCTTGCCCTGATCACCCGTCTCAACGAGCTCAATGACCATATTGCCGTGAGTCAGTCTGAGCCCATCGAGGTGCAGGCGCGGCGTACCCTGATCGGCCTGGGTTTCCGGGATGACGAACTGGGGCGCAAGACCGAAACTTTCAGCCAGGGCTGGAACATGCGCATCGAGCTGGCCAAGATCCTGCTGTCGCGGCCGGACCTGATGCTGCTCGACGAGCCGACCAACCACCTGGACATCGAGTCCATCGAATGGCTTGAGGAGTATTTGAAAAGCTGCCCTTCGGCTATCCTGCTGGTTTCCCACGACCGGAAGTTCCTGGACAACGTGACGACCCGGACCGTCGAAATCATGCTGGGCCATATCCACGATTATAAAGTCCCTTACAGCCAGTATCTTACGCTGCGCGCTGAGCGCCTCGCCCAGCAGACGGCCGCCTACGAGAACCAGCAGCGGATGATCGAGAAGACGGAGGAATTCATCAACAAATTCCGTTACAAGCCGACCAAGTCCAACCAGGTGCAGTCCCGGATCAAGGCCTTGGAGCGGCTGGACCGCCTGGAGATCGACGAGACGGACAATGTCCGGATGGCGGTCAAGTTCCCGCCGGCGCAGCGTTCCGGCGACGTGACCTACAAGGCGACGGACCTGAGCGTGGGCTATCCGGGGAAGGTCGTCTTCACGGGCGCCAATGTCGAGATCAAGCGGGGAGAGAAGGTGGCCCTCGTCGGCCGTAACGGAGAGGGTAAGACGACCCTGATCCGGGCGATCACGGGGGAGTTGTCGCCGCTGGCCGGCGAATCGAAGGTGGGATATAATGTCAACATCGGTTATTTCGCTCAGAACCAGGAAGATGTCCTTGATAAGAAGGAGACGGTCTACAGCACTTTGGACCGTATCGCAGTGGGGGATATCCGCACCAAACTGCGGGATATTCTCGGCGCCTTCCTCTTCCGGGGCGAGGATATCGACAAGCGCGTCTCCGTGCTGAGCGGCGGCGAGCGGGCCCGGCTCGGGATGGCGAAACTGATGCTCCAGAGCCACAACTTCCTCTGCCTTGATGAGCCGACCAACCACATGGACATCCAGTCCAAGGATGTGCTGAAGCAGGCGTTGAAATCCTTCGACGGGACCTTGCTGATCGTCTCCCATGACCGCGATTTCCTCGACGGGCTGGTGGACAAGATCTACGAGTTCCGGGACGGGAAGGTCCGGGAGCATCTGGGCGGCGTGCAGGAATTCCTGGAGCGCCGCAAGCTGGAGAGCCTGCAGGAGCTGGAGCGTAAGTCAGAGATTGTCAAATCGGTATCGGAGGTCTCCTTAAGTAAAGCTGAGGCTGCCCCTTCCGCCGGGAAAGCGGGTTATGCAGCCGCCAAAGAGCAGGCCCGGCAGAGTCGGAAGGTGCGCGACCGCATCTCCTGGCTGGAGCATGAGATCGAAAAACAAGAGTTCCGGATGCAGGCCATCGAGGCGGTGCTGCAGAGCCCCGGTCCTTCGGACGACATCATCGAGCTCACCCGCGAATACCTCGAGTGCAAGCGCGACCTGGATGCCAAGACCGAAGAATGGGGGAGCCTGATCTGATTGGCACAATACTTGTTTTTTGTCTCATTGTTCCTTAAATTGGCAACACTTTTATATTCAATCATAAGAAATGGAGAAACTCAATCATCCTGCCATCCTGGTCGTTGACATGCTCAATGACTTCGTGACCGGCTCGATCGGATGCGACCGTGCCGTTGAAATCCTTCCTGCCACCGCCCGTCTGCTGGATGCGGCTCGTGCCGCAGGTGTTCCCGTCATTTACTGCAACGACTCCCATCTGCCGGGCATCGACCGTGAGTTGCAGATTTGGGGCGATCACGCGATCAAGGGTACCCCGGGCGCCGAGGTCGTTCCGGAACTGGCTCCTCAGCCCCAGGATTACGTCGTGCCGAAGCGCCGCTACAGCGGCTTCTTCCAGACCGACCTGGACATTCTCCTGAAGGAACTGGGCGTCAAGACCGTGGTCATCACAGGCCTTCACACGCATATGTGCTGCCGTCACACCTCTGCCGACGCTTATTGCCTCGGCTACGACGTGGTCGTCGCCAAGGAAGCGACCAACTCTTTCACGGAAGAGGACTACCAGGGTGGCCTGGCCTATCTGAAGACTTGCTATGGCGCTGATGCGTACAGTAACGATGAACTGATTGCCATGTTCTAAATGATCAAGCCCTAAATTGAAGAATGCCGTCGGAATAAACTCCGCCGGCATTCTTTTTTTGCTTATTTTACAGAAGTAACAAAAATGTTAATATAATAAACAAGTTTGTTGCTTTATCTGATATTGAGCGAGTTAGCTATGTATTTCCGCAGTTCATTGAGGGCCGAGGCGGCGAAACGCTCGATGTTGCGCTTGCGGTCGTTGCGATAGTTGAAACGGGCCGTCCGGGTGCCTTCCGGGCCGCTGACTCCAACCCAGACCGTGCCGGCAGGCTCCCTTTCGTCGCCGTAGGAGTCGGCCCAGCCGGTTGTGGCGACAGAGTAGGTGCTGCCTGTCGCTTTCCGCACGCCTTCCGCCATCTCAGCGGCGACGGCGGCGCTGACAATGCCGTTGTTTTCTATTGTCTCTGCCTTTACGCCCAGCATGGATTCTTTAACCGGGACGGCGTAGGAGGTCACGGACCCGAGATAATACTCGGATGAGCCGGGGACGGTCGTCAGCAGGTGGGAGATCATGCCGCCGGTGCAGGATTCCGCGGCGCTCAGCGTGCGTCCCGTGCCCCGCAGCAG
>CAMJHJ010000210.1 GCA_946405485.1 uncultured Bacteroidales bacterium
GGTGACGAGTGTCAGCGGGAAACTGTCTCCGGCGTGGTATTCACCTTCGCCCGGATCAGCGCTGTAGCTGTAACCCGTCGCAGCCATCGTCCTGGACTCCTTCAACTCCCAGGAGGCCCGCCCGTCGGCATAGCTGATCCCGTCCAGGAACCACTCCGAGACCACGCCTTCCCAATCCGTCGGGAGGAAACGGGTGGCTTTTCCACCATAGGGGAAGAACAGCTCTTCCGCCTCCCCCATGAAGACAACCGTGGATCCGGGATCCGACGCGGGAACGATATAACAGCAAGGATGGATGGCGTAGTTGTTGACCGTATTGTCCTCCCAGGCCTGGAGGGCCGTCGAGCCATCGAAGACGATGCGGGAAGAACGGTCGACATGGTAGACCAGCAATCCCTCCGGGATCGGGGCATCCCAACGCTCTCCGCCACGCACCTCGAAGAGGAAATACTCCCCGGGGGTGGATGTCGGAAGCTTGCGGGCCGCATAGGAAGATGCTCCCGGCCGGTTGACGGCCGGCAGGCTGTACGGTCCGGCCCCGTTAAATTCCGGAATCTCGGGCAGCCAGCCGACTTCCCATAGCTCCTCCGCATTGAAATAGGGCGGCGTGTGGCCGTCGTTGTTGTAGGTGCCTTCGCTCATCACGTCGAGCTCATAAGTGTGGGCGCAGTTTCCGTTATCCGAATAGTCCGCGTCATAGAAATCCGGCAATCCGAGGGTGTGGGCGAATTCGTGGCAGGTCGTGCCGATCCGGCAAATTTCCGTACCCCGGTAACCGTCGAGCTCGGCCGTGCAGAAATAGTTCTCGATCCGCACGCCGTCATACATCGCGCTGTCCCGGGCCAAATCGCTGTCGGACAGGTACCAGGCGTGAGACCAGATACAAGACCGGCTGCCCCCTTGTGCTTCGTCGTAACCGGCGAAATAATACAGGACGAAATCCACCTCGCCGTCGCCGTCATTGTCATAGCGCGAGAAGTCGATGTCCGCGTCCAGCTTCTTGATGGCGTGGACCAGCGCCATCTCCGGACGCAAGTCATTTCCGGCGGCATCGTTGGCCCCGTAATAGGCCATCGTCGTATCCAGCCTCACAGGTCCGAACACGTCGAAAACGGGCGTGAACGCACCCAGGGAATTCTCCTTGTAATAATCCAGGACGGAACCGACGGCCCCGCCCACGGCATAGCCCTCCTTATTAAGCAATGCGTCAAATTCAGCGGCCGTCTTGGTGAAGGACTTGTCCTTGAATCCGATCAGGAAGACGGGGATGCGGGGCGAGCCCGTGTGCGCGGATGCACGGGCCGCGGCACGGCGGCGCTGGTTGGCGGCACTGCGGCGCATGGCTGCCTTCCGGCGCGTCGTCTGCGGAGAAACCGTCGCGGAAGGCTTCCAATAACCGTCCATCCCCTGTACGAGTACATTGCCTTGCTCGTCGGTCACCCAGTGCCCGAACTCGTCTCCATGGAGATAGGTCACGATCGTACTGCCATCCGGCTGGGTCCGGACGATACGGCCCCTGTGGGCGGGTGCGGCGGAAAGCGTCCAGACAGCGGCCAAGGCCAGAAAAAGTGTAAACAGAATCTTCTTCATAGCCTTATCTTCTGACGATGAAACCATTGCCCTTCCTGTCGGAGAGCCAGACTTTGGACCCGTCCACCCGCAGGACCGTGACGAAATACTGCCGTTCCTCTATAACCACACCCCGGATCTCCCGGCAGACGAGGGTGAAGGTGTCCCCGACAAGCGGGTCGGCCGGAATGCCGCCCAGTTCCAGAACCTCCGCAGTCCCGGGCGACAGGATGGCGAAAGTCAGCGTGCCACCGTTGTACTCGCGGGAAAGCTGGTCCGCACCGGCGACATACACGCGGTCCGTCTCGTTCCGGTAGGCGCCGTATCCGCTCTTTTCCAGCACCGGATCGTCGTCGTAGGGATTGCCGTTCAAGACGGTCTTGCGGAAGATGCGCATCAAAGACCGGTTCTGGCCGACACTCGTCAAATAAGTCGAAAAGAGAAGGTTGAACGACGAATTGTAATTGTACATCATGTAGCGCTGTGCGCTGCCGTTCTTGTAGGGAGCGGCGATCGTCGCGGTACCGTCCGAGGTGATGGAGATGGTCCAGTCAGAAAGTCCCTGCGGTGTGGAACCCGGCGAGGTATACAAGTAATTCTTACTGCCTTCCGTCGTATAGAGATGCTTGCCGTCGGAGCCGGTCAGGATCTTCCAGGCTCCGGCCGAACCGCCCAGGATAAAATGCTGGACTGAGGAGCCCGGCGTCCCGATCTGGTGGTTTTGGACGGTGACGGCGGTCGCGCTGCGGTTGTTCTTCTGCTGATAAGTGCTGATGGCTTGGGTCTCTTCCTGATTGACGAGCAGGATCTCATCCCCCGCCGCAAGGGTCGAAGCATCTGTCACGAGCGTGTAGATTTCGCCGGAAGCGGAGGGCTTGATGCCCGAAAAGTCCACGGAAAAGGTGGCGACGCGTCCGGGCTTGAAACTGCGCCCTTCATGGAGAGTGACCGGTTTTTCGTAGGTACCTTTGTCGGTGCTGACGATCACTTTCAAGGTGGCGCCGGAGACATCGCCGGGGGCGCAGGCGAACCAGACGTTTTCTGTCGCAGAGGTCCGGAGCACCAGAGTCGAAGAGGCCTCGCAGGGGCTCAGGCCCTCCTCTGAAAGGTACCAGCTGCCAGCCAGGGGCGTAGTGCAAGAAAGCGTGATGGCGCTTACCGTCAGGTCCGCAGGCAGATTGAGGAGGGTCAGCCGGCCATAGGAAGTGACATGGGAGAAACGGATATCGAGCTCGGTCGGCAGGGTTTCAAGGACGCCGGTCGTGGCCGAAAGGATCTGGGCGGCCTCGTCCGGAGAGTTCACGGTGGGCGTCTGCTCAGCGGGAATGCGGATCTGCCAGGCGCTGCGGGAAGGGCTCATCGTCTCCACGGCCGCGCCGGGCGTGATGACGAGGAAACGGTACGACTCAGCCTGGGCGCTGGTCGTATATTCAAACCGCGCGCTCCGGCGGTCCGCCGCCGGAATGACTTTCGCATCCTGCGGTGTGCCGTAATTGAGGGACACGGCGACGGCCGTGTCGCGGTCGGTCCATCGAGTCGGGTACAGCCCGTCCTCCCCAGGCTCAAAGGCCGTGCGTGTCCCGGAATCTTGCGTTACGGCGTTGAAAACGACCGTACGGACGGAAAGGTCCACCGTTTCCGTCTCCTCCTGCACGGCGCAGGCGACAGCCATGCCCGCCAGGATCAGGAGAAAAAGGCTCTTCTTTCCCATGGCGTCAATAGTTGTCGTTGCCCCATCCTTCATCTTCCGAGCCGCTTTCCAGCTGGGAAATATCCAGGACTGTTTGTTCAAGAAGGAGATACAGGACCTCCGAGACAGGAGAAAGGTAAGGTTCCACCGCGACCGATCGCTTCATATCCAAAGGGTTAAAAGAACTGCACGCAGACCGGGGCGCCGACTTCGATGCTTTGGTCAGTAAGGCTAAGGGCGCCGGAGTCGGGATCGATACTATAGACCTCTATACGGTTGTCGTCGCGGCAGGCGCAGAGCAGGAAGCGTCCGTCCGGAGAGATGGCAAAGTTGCGCGGATGGGTGCCGGTCGGCTGGAATCCGGCCCGTTTCACCTTCCCCGTCTCCGGGTTCACGGCAAAGATAGCGATGCCGTCTTTCCGGAGCCGGTGGCTGGTGTAAAGGAAACGCCCGTCCGGAGAGAGGTGGATGTCCGCACTGCCGTGGCCCTTGCCTTTGTAGGCAGTGAGAGTCTGGATCGGAGTGAGGGTTCCGTCGGAATAACGGAACGTCACCAGCTTGTCACCCAACTCGCAGAGCAGGTAGGCGAAACGTCCGTCGGCGCTGAAAGTCAGATGGCGGGGGCCGAATTTCCGGCCGATGCCCAATCGGCTCCAGAACCGCCTCACCTTATGTTTCCAGGCTACCTGCGCATCAGAAAGCGGGAAGATGCCCGTACTGCAGTCGAAACGGAGGATGCAGTCGCGCCCGAGATCGGTGGCGAAAATATATTTCCGGTCCGGAGAAAGGACGGCGCAGTGCATATGGGCAGGTTCGCCAGCTTCCTGGTAAGCGAACGCCTGCGACAGGCCCTCGATGCGCCCCCATGCGCCCAGACAGTAAGCCGCCAGGGTCCCGCCGCTGTAGTTGGAGCAGACCAGGGCGTCTCCGGTACAGAGGAGGTTGCAGGGGTCCTCTCCGTCGATGACGGATTTGGGGAGGA
>CAMJHJ010000211.1 GCA_946405485.1 uncultured Bacteroidales bacterium
TCCTTGGCCGTGCCGTCATCTGAGTGCGTCTGCGCCGGACAAGACAGTGCGGCGCAGACGGTCAGAATGATTGTCAAAAACCTGGATACCAGCGTCATGGCCGGACTTATTTATTGAAACCCTTCGCGGTCATAAACTCCCAGATACGGTCCAGGTAGGTATAACTTCCGGTGCCGGGAGCGGCTGTGCGCTGGAAGCAATGGGGCCTCGTGGCCAGGGTGTGCAGTTCGGACTGGATGCCCATCGCCCGCATCTTTTCCCAGACCTTGACGGAATTCATCGAGGCCCAGCCGTCGGCGTCCCCGTGGACGAAGAGCATGGGCGCCGTGTCGAGATCGAAGGAGAATTCCGGCGTGAGCACGGAATCATCCTCATTGCCTCCCTGGGCGTTGTTCGAGTCGATTCCGTCCGTCAGCGCATAGGCGGGATAGATGCCGATGCCCCACTGGACCTTGCAGGAAAGCTTGTCCAGCGCATCGATCGGATGGTAAGACATGTGCTTGGAAGAGGTGACACCCATCAGGGTGAGATGGCCGCCGGCCGAACTGCCCATGATTCCGATCCGGTCCGGGTCAAGTCCGTAAGATGCCGCCTGGCTGCGGACGATGCGGATCGTGCGCTGAAGGTCCTGCCATGCCGATGTGTGCTTGGAAAGCCCTTTTGCGCGCGGTGTGCGGTACTTCAGCGTGACGACGGTCATCCCGAGCTCGTTCAGGTAACGGCGGGCCGGGGCGGCTTCGAATCCATCGGGATCGTTGCCGTAATAGCCCCCTCCGGAATAGATGATCTGGATGGCGTTGGTCTTGCGCACCTTGGGGAAATGCCACTCCAGATAAGGGATACACTGGTTGTCGCGGAACTCCGGGATGCGTCCTTCCGGCCAGACATCCTCTTTCTTATAATCGCCGCGGGCATCATCGTCGGGGTAGCGGTCCATGATCGCTTCTTCCGGGCCGAGCGGGGCGATATAACCCATCTGGCGCATGAACTCGACGGCACGCTCAAAGCCGAATGCCCCGTGTCCCTTGTCCGGATAAAGATGCAGCTCGGCAGGAATCTTCATCCTGCGCAATTGTCTGTATATCAGTGTAGAACCATTAGGGGAGTAAACATCTTTACCTCCATGGTGAAGACTCATCGGGCAAGTCTTTTCATCAAACTTGAAAACGCTGCTGAGGCATACGTCCGTACCATAGCCGTCCCGGGTGGACTGGGAGCCTAATTCACCGTCGTTGGTAACGTAGGCAGGGGCATTGACAATGGCCCAGTTGATGTGGCAAGGTACTTCATCCAGCGCATCGACAGGCTCATATGCTGGCGTGAGCGAGCTCGTAGCCAGCAGCATGGCAAGGTGGGATCCGGCAGACATGGAGATGGTTCCGATCTTTTCTGGATCGAAACCCCGCTTGGCAGCCTCGCTGCGAACCATGCGGACAGCCCTCTGTCCATCCTCCCAGGCAGTTTGCCAGATCGGCAGTCCGACAGGACGGGGCGTACGGTAGACGAAATTGACGCACTGGAAGCCCAGGGCGGTCAGTTCCTTGTGCCACATGTCGATCAGGCCGACGTCACAGCAGTTCTTATAGGCACCGCCGGAAATAAGGATCATGCAGCCGCCGTTGCGCACCTCCGGCGCAGGGGCCTCGAACCACTCCAGATAAGCGACACGGTGCTTTTCGGGTTTGAATTTCTCGCCGTTGACCTCATCGGTCATCGCGGCGATCTGATGGTCTTGACGGTCGGGCATTTTGCCCTTGGGCCAGATGGTCTCGCGTTCCCAGGCAGAGAGGGTCAGGGAAACGAACAGGGAAAGCAGTAAAAAGACTCTTTTCATATTGCAGGTGAGTTTTGTTTGTTCAGTTCCGCGAGCAGTATTTCAAATAACCGGGGCTTGGCATAAAGGTCCAGGTCGGACTCTGGGATCCATCGGAACGCATCGGAAAGGGGAGGGCGTTTGTCCGAAAGGAACTGATAGAAATCCGAGTGGAGAGTGCGGTGCGTGAGCTGGTGACGGACTCCGGTGCGGATCTTCGTCAAAGAGCCGGAGGCTGTCCATTCCGGCAGACAGGGATTCTCTCCGGTATGTTCCAGGAGATATGGCTCCCAGAGGCCTTGCCAGATGTCTCCGGCATCCCGCCGCCGGATGGCGGTCATCCCGTCGCATCTCAGGTAGATGTACACGAAATGACGGTCCCGCACCGCAGGGCCGGCTTTCTTGACCGGCAGGGAACCAGTGCGTCCGGTGCGCAGGGCATCGCAACTGTCGCGAAGCGGGCAGGTCAGACAGTCTGGGGACTGGGGCGTACACTGAAGGGCTCCGAAATCCATCATTCCCTGGTTGAAATCGCCTGGGCGGTCTTCCGGAAGCAGGGACTGAGCCAGCGCTGTAAATTCTTTTTTTGCCACAGTTGTACCGACGGGAATGTCGATGCCGAAGTGGCGGGAAAGAACACGGTAAACATTGCCGTCAACGACTGCGGCAGGGATTCCGAAAGCGATGGAGGCGATGGCTGCGGCGGTATAGTCTCCGATCCCTTTCAAGGCCTTGATGCCGTCCAGAGAGGCTGGGAATGCCCCTTGCGCTACGATTTGCCGGGCGGCGGCGTGCAGGTTCCGGGCACGACTATAGTAGCCCAGACCTTCCCAAAGACGCAATACCTCGTCTTCACTTGCTTCCGCCAATGACTGCACGTCCGGGAAACGCGCCATGAAACGCTCCCAGTAAGCTGTGCCTTGCGCGATGCGGGTCTGCTGGAGGATGATTTCGCTGAGCCAGATGGCATACGGATCCTTCGTCCGCCTCCAGGGCAGTTCCCGTCCGTAATTGACGTACCAGTCGAGTATCGTTTCCGTGAATGTCATCTGACGCCTCTTACTGATACAAAAATAGCAAATAAGCAGAAATTAGTTATATATTTGTTTTTGAAAAAAGTAGATTATGTCCAGAACAGAAACCAAGCTTGCAAAGATCTTTGCGGTCCTCCTGGCCGCTACCCTGTCGTGCGGAAGCCTTTTCGCACAGGAAGCCTTAGGCCACAGGGCCAAGACCACCTCACCCGAAATCAATCCTGACGGGACCGTCACCTTCCGCCTGGTGTCACCCAAGGCCATCACCGTAGCCGTATCCGGAGATTTCCTCCCCGGCGGCGACGCTCAGATGAAAGAAAACAAAGACGGCGTATGGGAGTATACCTCGGATGTCCTTGCCCCTGAGCTCTACAAGTATCATTTTGTCGTCAACGGGACCTATCTCCTGGATCCTTCTAACATCTTCGTCTGCCGGGACGTGGCATCCATATTCAACATCTTCATCGTTTCCCGCGAGAGGGGAGACCGTGGCTGGCTTTACCAGGCCAATGATGTTCCTCACGGAAATGTGTCCAAGGTCTGGTATCCGAGCCCGACCTTGAAGATGGACAAGAGGATGACGGTTTATACGCCGGCCGGATATGTGGGAGGAAAGGAAAAATACCCCGTCCTCTATCTGCTGCATGGGGCAGGAGGCGATGAGGACGCCTGGCCGACGCTGGGACGTGCCGCGCAGATCCTTGACAACCTGATCGCCGAGGGTATGGCCAAACCGATGATCGTGGTGATGACGAACGGTTATCCCAATACGCCGGCCGCTCCCGGTGAATTCGCCGCCGGCGTGAATGTCCCTACTATCGGCGGCCGCGTCAGGGGAGAGGCCGCCGCTACGATGGAAGAGAGTTTCCCGGATGTGGTCCGCTATATCGACAAGAACTACAGGACCATCCCCAAAAAGTCCGCCCGGGCGATCTGCGGGCTTTCCATGGGTGGCGGCCATGCTTACCTGATCTCAAAGATGTGGCCGGACACCTTTGATTACATCGGCCTGTTCTCCGCCGCCGCCTTCCTCAACAAAGTGTCCTATGTGGACGGAAAGCGTGTCGTGGCCGAGGGCGTCGATCCGGTCATCGAAGAGCAGTTGGCCACCCTGTTTGCCAAGCAGCCTAAGCTTTACTGGATCGGTATCGGAGAGAAAGACTTCTTGTATCCCGGTAACAAGGTATTCCGGGAGTATCTCGATTCGAAGGGATACCCATATGAGTATGTAGAGACCTCCGGTGGCCATATCTGGCGCAACTGGAGGATCTATCTCTCGACTTTCGCCAGCAAATTATTCAAATAGCGC
>CAMJHJ010000212.1 GCA_946405485.1 uncultured Bacteroidales bacterium
GCGAATAGATCGGGAACATCGGCACTTCCGTATCGTCGAAATGGTAGAAGGCGATGCGCTTGCTGTCCGGCGACCACCAGAAAGCCCGATAGCGGGACGGACGGCCCAGGATCTCTTCGTAGTACACCCACGAAGCATATCCGTTCATCACGGTGGTCGTTCCGTCGAAGGTCAGCCGGCACTCGGAACCATCGGCAATGGTCACGACATACAGGTCATTGGCCCGCGTGAAAGCCAGCATCGTGGAATCCGGCGAATAGGTCAGATTCACGGCTCCTTCCGGCTGCAGCGGGAAATCCGCATACTTCTCCGGCGCCTTCACCCCCTCCACCTTCTTTCCCTTGGGCATCACCAGCTTGAAACAATCATCGTCAGTGTACCTTCCGTTGAACGTGAAGGCTACTTCCTTGTTGCCGAGCCACTTATAAGCGGCCGGAAGGCGGTTGAACTCTTGGGCGGAAACGCCGCCGGCGAGGAGGACGAGGGCAAATGCCACGATCAGTCTTTTCATACGAACAGTTCGTCTTTGAAATTCACGAGATATACTTTTTCGACGGCGCGCGTCAGCGCCGTGTACAGCCATTTAAGGTCGTCCGGAGTGAGGAAGTCCTGCCAAAAGGGATTGTCGATGAAGACGCACCGCCATTGGCCGCCCTGGGACTTGTGTCCCGTGATGGCATTGGCATACTTGATCTGCAGGGCGTTGAAGAAGGGGTCCTCCCGGACGGCGTCGTACCGCTTCTTCTTGGTGGTAATATGCTCATAATCGGCATTGACACCCTGATACAGCGCATTGGCCTGCTCGTAGGTGAGGCCGGCCGATTCCGCCTCCAGGGTGTCCAGAAGCACCTTGGCCACGATTTCCTGGTCCTGGTAGTCGGGGAAAGAGAGCCGCGCCTCGGCGAAATGAAGGCCGTACCGGTCCTCGTACTTACCGATGCGCACGAGCTTGCAGATGTCGCCATTGGCGATATAGTCCGTTCCTTCCAGTTCATTGGCAAAATGGTAGCAGTTGCGGACGATCATCAGTTTGTCCTCCCGGACCAGCCGCTCCTCCCGGAACTGGACCTGCGCCCGGATACCAGCGTTATAGCGATTCGCCCGCTTGTTGGAACGGCACAGGACGATGGTGTCATCCTCGCCGTACCGCGAATACGCATCGGACAATGTTTCAATCAGTTCCCCGCCCGAAATCCGTTCCACCTCCGGAAATCCCTTGACCATGAGCCCCAGCTCATCCAGCGGAATCTCCACATCCTCTTCGATCAGTTCCCGCAAATGCGTCGCATTCACGAGGATGCCGGAATCCGCCTGCTGACGGACCACCGTCCGGAGTTCGGAAAAGCGGACGCCGCCCGCCCCGGACATATACTCCTCCGACAGCGCCGGCGACCGGTCCAGGCCCACTGGCGGCAGCTGCGCCGCATCCCCGACAAGGATCATCCGGCAGTCCACCCCGCTCCGCATGTACAGGATCAGGTCGTCCAGCAGGTTCCCCGAGCCGAAAACGGCCGTATTCTGCCGCTCCCCCGCGTCGATGCCGATAAGCGACACCTCGTCCACGATAAAGAGCGTATTCTTCGCCTTGTTCGGCGCCAGGGAGAACTGGCCGATGCCGTCGCTACCCATGGACTTCTGCCGATAAATCTGTTTGTGCACGGTCGATGCCGGCCTGCCCGCATACCCCGACAGGACCTTCGCGCTCCGCCCCGTCGGCGCCATCAGCACACAAGGTGTCTTTAAGGCCGTAAAGGCCGATACGACCGCCGCGAGGACCGTCGTCTTGCCGGTTCCGGCATAGCCGTTCACCACGAGGATATCCCCGTCATCCGACGTCAGGAAGGACGCGATGTCGCGCAGGAGGTTGTCCTGGCAGGAGGTGGGTTCATAGGGAAACCGCGTCAGGAATTCGCGGTACAGGAAACCGGCCCGGTCCATAGGCTATCCCTTGCGGAAAATGCTCGAGAGAACGGCCAGAACAGGGTAAATCTCCACGCGGCCGAGGAACATGTCGAACGAGAAGATGAACTTGAGGGCATTCGGTTCGGCGTTGTAATTGCCGAACGAGCCGATGGTTCCCAGGGAAGGTCCCACGTTCGTCAGAGAGGCGATGGATCCCAGGAGCGCATGCTGGTTCGGGTCGCCGATGATCACGCAAAGGATGGAAGAAATGCCGATCAGGAGGAAGAACAGGGCGATGTACAGGACCTGCGGATAGATTTCCTCGTTGCGCAGAATCCGCTTGCCGAAGTGTACCTCGACGACGGAAGACGGATACAGCGTCTTGACAATCTGCATCCGGACCGCCTTGAACAGGACAAGCACGCGGTCGCACTTGAGTCCGCACGTCGTGGAGCCTGCGCAGCCGCACACGAGGCTGCCGATGATCAGGATGAAGCACGGGAGCATCGGCCAGTTGGAGTTGTCGCTGATGGCCAGACCCGAAGTGGACGTATAACTCACGAGGTGGAACGTGGCGTCCAGGAAGGCGCGTCCCCAGGTATCGACCGTTCCCTGCATCTTAAGCGAGAATGCGGAAAGGATGGAACCGAACGCCAGGCTGAGCAGGAAGAACCGGATCACCGGGTTGTTCAACGGCCGGAGAGACCGACTCACGAAGCACATGAACAATAGGCCGAAATGGAGCGACGCCACCGTCATGAAGATGATGGTCAATACGGAGATCAGCGTCGAGTCAAAGTATCCGACGGAAAGGTTCCGGGTGGAGAAACCACCTGTCGCGCACACGCTGAAAGCGTGATTGACAGCATCGAACGGGGACATCCCGGCAGCCCAGTAACTGAAGAAGGCCACCGCGAAGATGATGAGGTAAACACGCGCGAAGATGGATACTGTCTTGTTGGCGCGGGACCGATAATCGTCCCTGGACAGGGAGGAAAGTTCCATGTTGGTGAGCCGCAGACGCATCGGCGAGGAGCTCGGGATAATCAGAAGGAGGAAGACCACGACACCCAAGCCGCCGATGAAATGCGTCGAGGAACGCCAGAACAGCAGGCTCCGCGGCAGCGCCTCCACATCTTCCAGGATGGTGGCGCCGGTGGTGGTGAAACCCGACACGCTCTCGAACCATGCGTTTGCCAATGTGAACGGACCGCCCCAGAGGGCATATGGAAGCATGCCGAACAGGAAGGAGAGCAGCCACGACAGGAAAATGATCATGTACCCATCCTTCAGGGAGATATGCTCCGTCTTCCGCACGAAGATGAAGGGGAAGATGCCCACGGTGAAGGTCAGGGCGAAACTGATCAGAAGCGGAGCCAGGGCGCTGTCGCCGCCGTCGATGAGCGAGATGCCCACCGCGACCAGCATGAACAGCGAGCTCACCAGGAGCGCCATTCCCGTGTTCCGCGATATGACTTTCAGATTCATTCGGATTCCTCCGTCCGGGACTGGGTTTCCTTCAGCAGCTTGATCCGTCGGCGGTACTGCCGGTTCTCCTCCGTGAGTTCCGTGATGCCTTCGTTGAGTTCGACCAGTTCGTCATCTCCCTCGAAGGCGTAGCCGTAACGGCGGCCCATCGACCGGTATTCTTCCAGGCCCGACAGCATCTTGTTCAGCGGTTTCACATAGAAGGAGGTGATGAAGAACATCAGCAGGAGCACGAGGATGACGCCCACGCCCACCGCGACGATGCCCGGGATGATACTCCGGTAGAATCCTCGGTCAAAGTCCTCGGAGTTCTCCTGAAGATCGGCGTACATCGCCTGACTGAGACGGTCAATATCCCCGTTCAGGCGCTGGAAAGAAGGCTGCAGCCGCTCGAAATACCAGGTCCGAGAGTCGATGAAGTCCGACTGGATGACCTGCTCCAGTTCGAGGGAAGTCAGCATGTAGGCCTGGTAGGAATACAAGACAGAGTCCGTGAGCGGAAGGACGTTCTCAACGGAGAAGATGGAACGAAGCGAGTCGCAGTAGGACACGAAGCCCTGCTGGTCGAAGTCCGGAAGGGAGTTCACGGAATCGTCGCCGATGACCGTGAGGATCTGCAGGTTGTAGGCGTCCGTGACCGCCGACAGCTTCTGGGCGACGTTGATGCTGTTGATATCCTCGGCAATCATGTCGGACACGTAGTTGGACATGCGTCGATACTCCACGATGGAGATGATGC
>CAMJHJ010000213.1 GCA_946405485.1 uncultured Bacteroidales bacterium
CCTCATAACCGGCCAGGCCTGCTTCATCGCCCACATAGACGAATTTGCCGTCCTTGACGGCCAAGGCCGTGGCAAGGGGACGCTTGCTGTCCGACGTGAAGATTTTGGCGTTTTTGATGATTTTGTCTGCTTTCATGGTCGTTTTAATTATTAATTATACACAATAATACTTGGTAAGGAAGTAGGTCCGTTCCCAATCCACGAGCTTCCGCTCGGATTCCTTCTCCGGATGAATATTGAATTCGTCAAAGACCATCACCTGCTTGTTCTCCAGATCATACAGCGGCCATTCCCTGGCCTTGCCGTCGGGAGACTGGGCGGCGCTGAGCGACGGGTTGCCGGTCCTGACAAACTGCACCCACATTTTGCGCAAGGTCTTGGAGAAGGTCGGGTCGAACTGCCTTCCGGTGACAAGGGTGTCCTCCGGATGGTTGAACACGGTGGAGAGCTCCACCGCATGTCCGCTTTTCAGGAGCGGCAGGCTGGACTCCGGCGTGAAGAAATAGGTGTAGGATTTGCCGCCGGCCCGGGTCTGGTTCTCCGAGAGCCGGAAGAGCGGGGCCAGGAACACGATCTGGTCGAACAGACGGTCGGTGGCGGTATATTCCGGGGTCGTCCCCCTGACATCCTTGCAATAGTCCTGTACAAGTGCTTTCTCCCGGTCCGTCAGCTGAGCCAGTTTCCTGGCCGTGCGGCCGGCGGCCCAGTCGGTATAATACGCAAGACCGAAGCCGAAGATGAAATAACCTACTTCGTCCTTGTTGCAGCCTTGAAGGATATCGATATCCGCTACGGCACCCTTGGCATACGCCTCATACGGGTCCAGCGGCAGGAAGTTGCCGTCCCGCTCTGCCCAGACGCGAAGGGCCAGTACGGCCGAGTTCTGCACCAGGGTCCGGGCATCCAGCTTCAGAAGCTCCGCCACCGTCTTGCAACCCAGGAGCTCCATCACCTCATCGGTGCAGCCCGCAGCCTGTTCCGTGCTCCGGGTAAAGACGGGAGAACCGCTCTCGGCAATAATGCGCCGGAAATACGCGTGGGAGCCTTTCACCAGCGGAAGCAGGGTTACGCTTCCCGCGCCGGCCGACTCGCCCCAGATGGTCACGTTTTCCGGGTCTCCGCCAAAGGCGGCAATATTCTCATGCACCCACTTGAGGGCCATCATCTGGTCCATGAGGCCCAGGTTCTGCGCATCCGGATAGTCCTTGCCGTCCGGCAGGTGGGACAGGTGGAAAAAGCCAAAAACGCCCAGCCGGTATTCGATGGCAACCACAATGACCTCCGGATTCTCCTCCACAAAACTGTGGCAGTCACCCCCCGGATCCACGGTGCCGCCCATTTCGAAAGCACCTCCATGAATCCATACCATGACCGGCTTTTTCCGGTCCGATGCTTCATCGGCCTTCCAGATGTCCAGATACAGGCAGTCCTCCCCCTGGACGTACAGGGAGCCTCTTTCGCTGATGTTTTCCGCCTGGCAGGGGCTCTTTCCGTTGTAATATGCCTCGTAGACACCGGCATCGGGGACATAGTCCACCGGCGCCTTCCAACGATACTGCCCGACCGGCTGCGCACCCACAAACGGGATGCCCTTGAAGGCAATGATGCCGTCTTCTTTCCGTCCCACGAAAGTGCCGTTTATGCACTTGACAGCCAGTGACTTGTCGTAGTCGTCGCCGGTAATGCGCCTGTTCTCGCCCCATTGGGCTCTGATTTGTGCTCTTGCCTGCTCCAGCAGGTCTGTGTCCATATAGCTCATAGATTCTTTTATGTTAGGTGTGTCAGACTATTTACAAATATAGAAAAACAAAAGCAAAAAAGGGCGGCGGGCCGCCAGGGCCGGTCAGTTCACTTTCTTTCCGCAGAAGTAAACATCCTGCGGCAGGTTGTGGCTGAAGCCTTCGTGCTCCGCAGTAAGAAGATCGTTCTCGAACACCAGGAAGTCCGCGTCCTTGCCGGCCTCGATGGAACCCTTCCGGTCCTCGATGCCCAGCTGGACGGCTCCGTTGATCGTATATCCCAGAAGCATTTCTTCGATGTTCATCCGTTCGTTGAGCGGAGCAAGCACCGCGGGCGTTATTTTGAATGCGTAGTTCTTGGTCTTTTTGGTGTTCTGCCGCGTCATTCCGACTTCCATGCCGAGGTAGGGGTTCCAGGAGGTGAAATCCAGGAAGGCAATCGTGTCGCTCGACCAGGTCACCAGAGCGCCGGTGTCCCACACCGTTTTGCAGCGATACATCTTCAAGGCGCGCTCCTTGCCCAGCAAAGGCATCAGGGGCTCGGGATTGTCGGCGTGCCATTGCGGCGTATAATTGGCGAAGACGCCCAGTTTGGCAAAACGGTCCAGATCCGCGTCGTGCTGGGTGATCAGATGGGCGCAGGTCACCTTCACCCGGTAGGCGTCGCCCAGTTCTTTTTTGACCATTTCTACGGCATCCAGGGCCACGCGGGACGCAGCCTCGCCGCCACAATGCAGGTGCAGGTCCAGTCCTGCCTCGTTGAGCTTGAAAAGGAGATCTGCAAGCTCGTCCTTATTGAAGGCCGTAACGCCGGTGGTTCCGGTGTCCTGATAAGGCGTAACCTGAGCCGCGGTATGGATGGTCTGTGTGCCGTCCATGAAAATTTTCATGGTATGGATCTTCAGGTGTTCCGAATTGTACTCCTGCCGGAAACGCTTCAGTTCCCGTAAGCCTTCCTCCGCCTCCCAATGCGCCGCGATCACATAGCATCCATCGATATAAACCGGCAGTTTTCCCTGCAAGTCCAGATCAAGCAGACGCTTGTAAACCCGCTCGTGGAATTCGGGATAGCCCGGGATGCCGGAATCAAAGACACAGCCCACGCCCACCGATACGGAATAATCAATCCACCGCTGAAGCGCCGCGTCAATCTGCTCATCGGTCAAATCCATGGCGCTGTCGAGCACGATCGGAATTTCCGCCGACCCTTCAAATACATTTCCGGTGATATGTCCATCCTTGCGGACATAGTAGCTCAAGCCCGGCACGGGATCCGGGGTGTCGTCCGTAATGCCGTGCCGCTCAAGGATCTTGCTGTTCACCCAGATGCTGTGTCCCTCCGCTTCCTGAATCTGGAGCTCGCCATCGGGACAGAGTGCATCGAGATCTTCTTTTGTGACTTCTTCCCCCTCGTACAGGTACTTTCTGTCGAACAAGAATCTGTAACGTTTCTCGCCGGGGTGCTTTGCAATATAGTTGGCCATACTGTCCAGAAGCCCCTGCTTGCCCCGGCACAAAATCTGTTCGCCGATCTCCGCATATTCGAATCCGACGGGCAGGGTCACGTGCACATGGCTGTCGATGATGCCGGGCATGATGAACTTGCCGCCCAGGTCCGTCACCTCGCCTTCGTAGGCCTGCAGGCCGGCTTCGTCGCCCACATAGATGAATTTGCCGTCCTTGACGGCCAAGGCCGTGGCAAGGGGACGCTTGCTGTCCGACGTGAAGATTTTTGCGTTTTTGATGATTTTGTCTGCTTTCATGGTTATCTAGTTTTATTGTGTGAGTTTATACATTTCGCTGACATGGATGAACCCGCGTTTTTCAAAGAAACGATGGGCATTGCGGTTGTCTTTTCCGGATTCCAGATAAATTTCCCGAATTCCCTTTGAGCGCAGCCAGGAAATGGCCGTCTGGAGAAGGGTATCGCCCAAGCCTCTGCCCCGGCACTGAGGATTAACCAGGACATCGCCCACCATGCCGAAGGGGCAGTCTTCGTTCCCCTCGATATCGGCCACGCAGAATCCCATAAGGGCTCCCTGGGCATCGACGGCCTTCCAAACCTGAGAGACGGCGCCGTTGCTCATTTCGGCCAAAATATACTTTATCCACCTTTCCCGGGCATCGGGCGCCAGACAGACAATGAAACGGTCATCCTGGACAGTACCTTCGCCTACTCCCATCTGGATTTCTCCGTGGGAGATATACTCGGGGTGTGCGCTAATGTGGCCGACAAAAAGGTCGGCAAGGGCCTGGACATCTGCCGCAGATGCCGGCGTTATTGTAATCTCAGTCACGGTTCAATTTGTTTTACGGGATGTACACAAACGGGCTTTCGATGACGGGGCCCTCTTTTCCGCCGATGGTGACTTTG
>CAMJHJ010000214.1 GCA_946405485.1 uncultured Bacteroidales bacterium
CCGGCGTATACAGGATGATTTCGTCAAAGATCCCCAGCCGACGGGCCTGGCGTCCGATCCGCTTGAGCGAATAGGACATGTTGCCATCGGCATAGGAGATAAAGATGACCTTCATACCTGTTAATCCTCCAATCTCTTGTAGAGCGTGTACGTTGCATTCTTGCATTTGCGAGACGGGAGCGGCTCGTATTTAGTGTCCAGGATGTCCCGGATCAGCCCGTCATTGCCACGGGAGAGGATATATTTCGCTTTGCAGGTACTGAACTCCTTGACGACATCCTCTGCCAGAACCGGGGATTTCCCGGCTTGTGTTTCTTGGAATGAATAGTTGTGATAGCAAGGTACGACATCCAGGAGCAGATAGATGCCCTGGCTTCCCTGATACTGGACGAAAGCGTCCATGTCCTCCTCCGGGACCGTCTCCCTGACATAATTTGCTGCCGCCGTTAATTCCTCAGAATTGTCGAAATACACCCCATAATCGAGCAGTTTCTTTCCGGTCTGGAACAAAGGCAGAGCGATCAGGCCCAAGGCAATGACGGTCGGGATGGCTTTGGGCATATGGCTCCGCAGATCCCAGAGTTCGATGATGAGAACCGTAAAGAAAGGAACGGCGAGGGTCCGGTAGTGGGCCGACATGTTGCTCTTCAGGAACCAGAGGGAGAGGAAAAGGGAGGCCAGGAACCAGACGAGCGCGGATTCCCTTTTCTCCTTGACGAAGATGAAGCTGTACAGCGACACGAGAATAAGCCCGAGGCTGTTGATGGCCAGGATGCAGAACTTGATGAAATTGGCGGCACCGGGACCATTGGCGATCGTCTTGTTGGCCGTGAATTCGACGTTGGTGAGATTGTACAGGATGGTACCGAACATCATCTCATGCAGCGCTCCATGCGCCTGGAAGTAAATGACAAAGGGAGCCGTGATCACCAGGAAGCCGGCCACATAGGCCACGACGTTCCAGAGAAGATTCTTCCAGCGCTGGTTGACCAGGAGGATGAGGCCTATTCCCAGCATCATGCCGCAGCTTCCCAGCGCGTTGGTCAAACGGGTCAGGAAACTGAACCCCAGGATAAATCCGAGCAGGAAGGCATTCCACGGGTTGTGTTCTTTATTTCCGTCCTTGCACTGTTCCAGCCAGTTGTATGTCAGATAGATGGAAAGGGCGAGGAACGGGAGGAGATACTCTTCGGTCAGATTGCCGCCTTCATAGGAACATCCCAGCCAGAACAGCGAGGTTACGACCAGACCGGCGGAAGCGAGGTCGGAAAACCTCTTTCTGAAGGTGAGGAAAGTAAAATAGACAAAGAAGGAGAGACTGACCGTCTGGATGATGAACACCCCGAGCTTGGTGCCGGTCAGAAGGTGTCCCAGGCTGTTGATGAAGAAGATGAGGGGCCCCTTGTGGTCCCAGAGGGACACATAAGGCAGGTAGCCTTCCGTCCAGGACTTTCCCATCAGATAGAACATCGCGGAATCCTCTCCCTGGATGTTGAAGAGGAAGGACGTCGTGATGGAAAACCGCAGGCAGAACAGGAATGCCAGCAGCAGGGATCCCAGATAATATGGTAGACGTGAAACTTTGTTACTCATAAAAAAGCAGGTTATTGCAAGATGACTCTTTCGACATTATACCGGGGACGGTCCTTGACTTCCAGATAAATCTTCCCGACATATTCGCCGATGATGCCCAGCCCGGCCAGGATGCATCCTCCGATGAACCAGAGAGACATGATGATGGAGGTCCATCCGGCAACGGTCTTCTGCTGGAAATAGCAGACCAGGACATAGATGAGGATGATGATGGACAGCAGGATGAACAGGATGCCGAGCAGCAGGATCAGCCTGACCGGTTTGATGCTGAAAGAAGTCACGCCGTCAATGGCGAGATTCAGCATCTTCTTGAGCGTATATTTGCTCTTGCCGGCTTCCCGCTCGGACAAGTCTTCATAGACCACATCCGTCTTGTATCCGATCAACGGGATGATTCCCCTCAGGAACAGGTTTCTCTCCCGGTACTTGCAGATCTCGTTGACGGCTCTTTTGCTGAGAAGACGGAAGTCGGCGTGGTTATAGACGGATTTGACGCCGAGCGCCTTCATCAGCTTGTAGAACAGGATGGCCGTCGTCCTTTTGAACCAGGAATCCGCCTTTCTTTCGTTCTTGACTCCATAGACGACATCGCAGCCTTCCCGGTACTTGTCCAGCATCTCCGGGATCTTATGGATGTCATCCTGCAGGTCGGCATCGATGGTGACGACGGCATCGGCGATGTCTTTCGCTGCGGTCATCCCCGCCAGGATGGCGTTCTGGTGCCCGACATTGCCTGCAAGATTCACCCCGCAGATATAGTGGTTGTTCTTGAACCCTTCTTCGATGATTTCCCAAGTCCTGTCTTTAGAACCGTCGTTCACGAAGACGAGCCGGCTCTCCGGCGCGATGGTCCCGGATTGAATCAGTTCGTCATAAAACAGGGTCAGGCGATGGATGGAAGAGGGAAGGACTTCCTCTTCGTTGAAGCAGGGCAGCACCAAGGCTAATTTGACAGATTCCATGTTTGATGAGTTATTCGGAGTCTTTCTTGAATGCGAAGAAACGTTGTCCCAGATAATTCAGCGCGACGAACAGGACCATGCCGAGCACCATGGAGACATTCTCCTGGACAGTCACGCTGTAGCCGGACAAAGCCCATCGCATGACGGGTTTGGCAATCCCGTAGGCAAGCAGGTAGCACACGAGGATGTTGACCGTGAAGCGGAAGATGGATTTGAAGTCGGCCTTCCCGTATTTGAACGTGAAGCTCTTGTTCAGGAAGTAGCTCAGGATGCTGCCGAAAAAATAATTCGAGGCCGACGAAATCCAGTAGCTCAGGTGGAACACGTTGTAAAAAACGAACATAATCGCCGTGCCAAACAAGGTGTTGATGACGCCGACGATAATGAAGCGGATAACGGTTCCGTCTAACTTGAATTTCATAAACAATTAATGCCGTTTGCGGAATAGCCGTTTCCACCACGGCCGCTTCTTTTTGTGGGCTTTCTTGATTCCCGTGACCATCTCGTAGATGGTTCCCCACTCCGGCAAACCACCCAGATTGTGATCGTCGATATAGAGGTCGGCGATCACTTTCTGGGATTTGTCGGACTTGCCCCCGAAGAGGTACCCCGGAGGGTGGTTGCTGTTCACGGCGTAGAACGTGAGCCCCCGTTTCTTGCAGAACTCGACGGCTTCTTCCAGGAGGTTCCCATCTCGGGCCGTCCACAGGATCAGGCGGTTCCCCTCGAAGGAAAGTTGTTTCAGCGTCTCGATGGCGAAAGGCTTCTCCTTGCCGATGGCAGGATACTTATGTTCAACGATGGTACCGTCGAAATCGACCGCGATGGTCAATCCCTTAGTCCTTTTCGGATTCTCCGTATCCATATCCGTAGCCATAGCCATATCCGTATCCGTAACCGTATCCATAGGCACCGTAGGCGCGGCGCACGACAGAACCGTTCAGGACGAGCGCGATATTCTTAAGCTTCCCGCTTTCGTAAAGATTGTCCAGTTCAGGGATGATCCGCTTGTCCACCTGTCCGCTGCGGACGATGAAGAGATTCATGTCCACTACGCGGTTGATGACATACGGATCCGCGACCACGTTCACCGGCACGGAGTCGATGATGATGTAATCGTAGGTGATCTTGAGTTCGTTGATCATATCCTCGAAACGCTTCCGGCCGAGGAGTTCGGTCGGATTTGGCGGGATATGGCCGGCGGGAATGAAGTCGACACCGTCGATGACGTTTTGCTTGATGACGGCATCCAGGGACATCGAATCGTCATACAGGTAATTGGAGAGACCGTTGGTCTTGTGCTTCAAGGAGAAATGGCTGGACAGCGTCCGTTTGCGAAGGTCAGCGTCAATCAGGATGACGCGCTTTCGTGCATCGGCCAAGCAGGCGGCCAGGTTGGTATCCATGAAGGTCTTACCGGCATTGATACTGAAAGAGGTCGTAGCAATGACGACATGGTCGGCGCCCTCCGGCTTCATAAACTCGAGGTTCGTCGTCATCAGGCGCATGGCCTCGGTGAAGATGCCCTTGGAGTTCGG
>CAMJHJ010000215.1 GCA_946405485.1 uncultured Bacteroidales bacterium
CCCTTGACGATCATGTCCGCGAGGACCGAGCAGGCGTGGTAGCCGATCATGCACCAGGTCTCGCCTCCGTAGAAGGACCAGATCGGCAGCATGTGCTCCGTGCTCTTGTCATAATGGGCGAGCATGGAGTTGGCGATATCGGCCTGCAGGGGCTGGTTGACCAGATTGAGCAGGGGATGGAAGGCACGGTAAGTGTCCCAGAGGGAGAAGGTCGTATAGTTGGTGAAGCCTTCGGCCCGGCCGATGGTCTTGTCATGCTCCCGGAAGCGCCCGTCCGCGTCCTGGAAGAGGAAGGGGTGCTGGGCGGTGCGGTAAACGCTGGTATAGAAGGTCTCGCGCATGGCAGGGTCGTCGGTCGTGAGCTCATATTTGCCCAGCTCCTTTTCCCATTGCGCCTCGGCTTCGCTCCGGACGGCGGCGAAGTCTTTCCCGTCAATTTCCTGCAGGTTCAGGAGCGCTCCGTCCGTGCCCACTGCCGAGACGGCCACCTTTACGCCGACTTGCTGTCCTTCGACGGTCTTGAAACGCACGACGGCCATCAACTTCCGGCCCCAGGCCTCGAGGCTGCTGCGGAAGCGCTTGGTGTTGTAGATGACGGGCTGGCCGTCTTGCAAAATACGGAAGTCCGTAATGGGGGAGTCAAAGCGTGCTGCGAAGTATACGTAACGGTCAGGGTTCCAGCCGGATACGACCTTGCTTCCGATAATGGTATGGTCGTCCAGCAGACGCACTGATGACCATTCGCAGGTCCAGCGGAGGGTGTGGTCCAGGTCGATGGCGACCCATGCCTCCTCGGTGGCCGGATAGGTGAAACGGAACACGCCGCTGCGGGCTGCGGCCGTCATTTCAGCCTTGGTCCCATAGTCTGGCAGTTCCACGGCATAATAGCCGGGGGAGGCCCATTCCCGTTCGTGCGAAAAGCGGCTGCGGTATCCGCTGTCGGGATCCTCCGGTTTGCCGGGAATGGCCTTCACCTCGCCCGTGCCGGGAATGAAGAGGAAATCGCCCAAGTCCGGGATGCCCGTGCCGCTGAGATGCGTCAGGCTGAAGCCCATGATCGTGGGCTTTGAATACTTGTAGCCGGCTGCGGTGTCATAATCATCGTCGTCGGTGTCCGGACTGACCTGGATGCCTCCGAAAGGCACCTGAGCCCCCGGATAGACGTTTCCGAATCCGTCCGTCCCCACGAAGGGGTTGACCCAATCCACCAGTCGCTCCTGCGCTGCCGCACTCAGGCTGATCAGCAGCCCTGCCAATAGGAATAATCTTCTCATTTACCGTCAGTTAAAGAATAAGGTTTGTCGGCGGCTTTCAGTCCGCGCTTTTTATTCGGCTTGGCCGCCATTACGAATTCCAGCGTGCCGCCCGCGAGAATGTCCGCGTGCGTGAGGTACATCTTGGAGTACGGTACGCCGTTGAGACGCACTTCCTTGACGTAGCGGTTCTTGTCGGAGACTCCCGGTGCCTTGACCTCGAAGGTCTTGCCGTTCGGGAGGTCGAGTTTCAGGTAGGGGAGATAGGGCGCGCCCAGCACATACTGGTCCGTGCCCGGGCACACCGGATAGAACCCCAGTGCCGTGAAGATATACCACGCGCTCATCTGACCGCAGTCGTCATTGCCGCCCAGGCCCCGGATGTCGTTGCGATACTTGCTGTTCATCACCTCCCGCAGCCAGTACTGGGTCTTCCAGGGCTGCGAGGTCCAGGCATATAGATAAGGTATATGGTGCGAAGGCTCGTTGCCATGGACATAGCCGCCGATCAGGCATTCCGCCGTAATATCCTCGTTGTCAGCGTAGTAGATCTCCGGCAAGTCCTCGCCGAAGAGTACGTCCAGCTTGCGCAGGTACTCCTTCTCGCCGCCCATCGCGGCGATGTTGCCGTAAACGTCCTGCGGCACGTGGAAGGAGAAGTTCCACGAGTTGCCCTCGATGAAGCCTTCGCCGAAGGTCTGCTTCACGTCGAAGTCGGCCTTCCAGCGCCCGTCCTTGTATTTCGGGCGTGCGAATCCCAGCGAAGGGTCGAAAAGGTTCCGGTAGTACAGCGCGCGCTTTTTATACTGTGCGGCGATATCCTCCCGGCCCGCGAGCAAAGCGGCATGGTAGATCGTCCAGTCGTCATAGCAGTATTCCAGCGTGTTGCTGGCCGCCGTGGCATAATTGTCCAGCGGGACATAGCCCAAGTCGATGTAGTCGCCCAGGCCGCAGTAATAGCGTACGTTGGAGGTCTGGACCATCGCATCCAGCGCCTCGGCGGCGTCGATGTCCAGTCCCTTCGTGAGGGCGTCGGAGAGCACCGAGACGGCATGGTAGCCGCTCATGCACCAGTTCTCGTTGCCCATGTGGCTCCAGACCGGCAGCATGTGATGCGCGCTCTGCTGCTGGTGGCGTATCATCGAGACCGCCATGTCACGCGCCTGCACGGGTTTCATCAGCGCCAGGAATGGATGTTCGGCGCGGTAGGTGTCCCAGAGCGAGAAGACGGTGTAATTGGTGAAACCGTCGGCCTGGTGGATTTCCCGGTCAAGGCCGCGGTAGCGCCCGTCCACATCCATATAGACCGAAGGATTGATCATCGTATGATAATAGGAGGTATAGAACATCGCCTTCTGGTCCTCGCTGCCCTCGACGGTGATGCTCTCCAGTTCGCGGTTCCATGCTTCGGAAGTCGCGGCCCGGATCTGGTCGAAACTGCGGCCGGAAGCCTCGGCGCGCAGGTTCTTCAGCGCTCCTTCCATGCTCACGGCCGACAGGGCGACCTTCATCTCCAGGACGGGCTGCTTCGCGGTGTCGAACTTCAACCAGGCGACCAGTTTGCGCCCGGCCATCTCCGGGAAGTTGTGATACTGGTCGAACTTGCTCCAGCCACCCTTGTATTTGATTTTTTCACGGTCGGTGAAACCATATTCGGTGATGGGCTGTGAGAGCTCGATCGCGAAATAGGTGTGGTTGGTCCGAGCCCAGCCGCTGGTGATGCGGTAGCCCGTGATCAGGCGGTCGTTCACCACCCGCATCTCGGCCCAGAGCGTCTTGCCGTCGTAATTGTAGATGCCGTGCTGGAGATCGACAACGATATGTCCGTCAGCTCCATGCGGGAAGGTGTAACGATGAACGCCGACCCGCTGGGTGGCCGTCATCTCCGCGCGGACGCCATAGTCCGCCAGTGTCACGGCATAGTATCCGGGCACGCTTGTTTCGCTGTCGTGGCTGAAGCGGCTGCGATAGCCTCCGTCCGGATCAGCCGCTGTGCCCGGATTAAGCCGGACCGTGCCGGTCCCGGGCATCACGAGGATGTCACCGAGGTCGGAATGGCCGGTGCCGCTGAAATGCGTATGGCTGAAACCTACGATGGTTGCGTCGCGGTGCTGGTATCCGGCACAGTATTCATATACCAGGGGCTGATACTTGCCGTCCACGTTGTGCGGGATCGTATCGTTGTCCGGGCTTAGCTGTACGATGCCGAAGGGCGCGCAGGCCCCCGGGAAGGTGTGGCCCATGCCGTCGGTGCCGATAATGGGGTTGACATAGTCGACGGGGCGCTGGGCGGCCGCCGGGATCGTCGCTACGGCCAACATCAGCGTGGCGAGGACAATAAAGGAGATGGATGTGTGCTTCATACCCACAAATATAATGAAAAAAGGAGATGGCGAAAATGTTTGTTTTCTCGAAAATGTTTGATAATTTTACAACGATTATGCGGCATTGTTTTACTGCCGTCGGGTTGATAAACTATATTTTAATCCTATATGCTTATGAGGAAATTGTTTTATGAAGAACCTCTTGTAGAGGTCGTCAATGCGTTGCCGGAAATGCCGGTCCTGGCAGCCAGCGACCAGACTCCCGGTCTGGAGGATTATGGTAACGGCAACTGGAACTGGGGTAATTAACTGCAAAATGAAGAAAGCCATGAAAAAGATCACTTATCTCCTGATTGCAGCGTTTGTGACCCTGTCCGTTGCATCTTGTGTGAAGGACCAGTTCGAAAAAGTCGGTCCTGA
>CAMJHJ010000216.1 GCA_946405485.1 uncultured Bacteroidales bacterium
GTCTCCGTCGCAGCTCGGCGGCGCAGAAACAACCGGCGGCACCGGCTCCTATGACGGCGATGCGTTTCATTTATGGGAGTTTCCTTATTCGGAGTCTTCCTCCGGAAGGACGATCTGCTTGTACTGGTTCTTGCGCTTGAGCCAGCGCTCCTTCGCGTACTGCTGCATGTCGGTGATCGTGTCGTTCTCGTCGATGATCTCCATGCCCAGGATGGTCTCGATGATGTCCTCGAGGGTGATGATGCCCTGGAAGCAGCCGTAATCGTCGATGATCAGGGCGATCTGGTCCTTGCTCTTGAGGAGGGCTTCCCAGATGTCGCTCACGGAGGTTTCCTCATGGAAGGCCGCGATCTTGCGCTTGATGCTCCGCAGGCGGGTGTCGAACTTGTCCTCGGCGAGGTTCTCCAGCACGTCGTAGCGGAGGATGTAGCCGGTGATGAATTCCGGGGAGTCCGCGTACACGGGGATGCGGGAGTTGTGCGAGAGTTCCTCCTGCTTGTAGAACTGCTTGAGGGTCATGTTCTCCGGCGCGATGGCGGCGACCACGCGCGGGGTCATCACGTCGTAGGCCTTGATGTCGTCCAGCTTGATGATGTTCTGGATGACCTTGTTCTCGGAATTGTCAATGACACCTTCCTCCTCGCCGATGTTCGCCATCGCGGACACCTCTTCGCGGGAGATAGTGGTATCGGGCTCGTCCCCGGCCACCTGACGGCGTATCTTCTCCACCAGCCAGACCACAGGATACAGGATGACCATCAGTCCCTTCATGATGTGGGAGAGCCAGGTCAGGCTTTTCCAATGGTATGTGCCGATGGTTTTGGGAACGATCTCGGAGAAGATGAGGATGAGGAGAGTCATCACGGCGGAGACCAGTCCGAACCAGTGGCTGCCGAACAGGAGCGTGGCTTGCTGGCCGACGCCGGCGGCGCCCACCGTGTTGGCGATGGTGTTCAGGGATAGGATGGCCGTCAGCGGGCGGTCCGGGTTATCCTTCAACTTGCTGAAGACAATGGCGTTCCGGTCCCCCTCTTCTTCCTTCATGGAGATGTAGGAAATCGGGGTGGACATCAGCACGGACTCCAGCAGCGAACACAGGAAAGAGATCGCCAGAGCGCCGAAAAGGAATATGAGCAGCAGTCCCATAGGTTTCGCCGATAATTTCACAAATATAGCGTTTTAGCCCATATTTTGCTAATTTTGCGGAAGCAAATGTTTAAGAAGTTGACATTGGCGGTTTTAGCCGCCGGGGTATGTTGCGGGCTCCATGCCCAGCAGATCCGGAACATGGGTTTCGACGCGTGGTCCAAGACCGGCGGGTCGTGGTACCCGTATGCGAAAGAGGCCTCTGCCGAGCAGCGTGTCTGGGACTCCGCAAACCGCGGTCTCAGCGTGCTGGGAGTCAACACGACGACGCCCGAATATGAGCATGTCGCCGTGCCCGGAAAGGGGAAGGCGGCCGCCAAGGTGGTCAGCAAGAAGGTTCTGTGGGCCTTCGTGGCCGGGAACCTGTTCACGGGACGGTTCAACAAGGTGGTGGACCTGTCTGGGGCCGACATGGATTTCGGCGTCCCGTTCACGGGCCGGCCGAAAAGCCTGTCGGGCTATGTCCATTATCTGCCCAAGCCTGTCAACTATGTCCAGAAACCCTATCAGTACCTGAAAGGAAAGCCGGATGTCGGTCGGATCGAGGTCATTCTGACCGACTGGGACGGCCTCAAGCACATCGACACTACGAAAGAACCCTTCGTGGACGCGGATAAGGATCCGCATGTGATCGGCCGCGCCGTGCTGGACCTGGAAGGGGAGACGGATGGTTATATTCCTTTTGAAATCAAATTCGACTATCGCAGCGGAAAGACGCCCAAATACGCGTTCATCTTCGTGACACCCAGCCGCTACGGCGCTTCTTTCACCGGCGGCAGCGGCAGCACCCTGTATGTCGACGAGTTCCGCTTCAACTATTGAACTATGAGAATCCTTTTTGTCGTCAATAACTTCTATGCTTCAGGAAACGGGCTTTCCGCTTCCGCCCGGCGGACGGTCAAGTACCTCCGCGAGGCGGGGGAGGAAGTGCGCGTCCTGTCCGGCCGGAATCATGAGGCAGAGACGCCCCAGCCGGACTATGTCCTGGCCGATTTCCATGTGCCCGTGTTCGACGGACTCGTCCAGTCCCATGGCTACAAGTTCGCCCGTACCGACATTTCCATCATCAAGGAAGCTGTCGAGTGGGCCGATGTCGTCCATTTGGAGGAGCCGTTCATCATCCAAATGGTAACGGCGCGAATCGCCAAGTTCTGCAAGGTCCCTTGCACGGCCACCTATCACTTGCATCCGGAGAATCTGTTCTGCTCAATCAACCTCGGCGACTGGAAGTTCCTCAATTACAACATGCTCCGCGCCTGGCGCGATTTCGTGTTCGACTATTGCACGGACATCCAGTGCCCGACGGAGAACGTAATGGAGCGCCTGCAGAAGTTCGGCTTCAAGGCCCGCCTGCATCTGATTTCCAACGGCATCATACCAGACAAGGTCACGCGGGTTGAGCAGGATGACGACCCGAGCCGTCCGTTCCTGGTGGTCTGCATCGGCCGCCTGGCCGTGGAAAAGGACCAACCCACGCTGCTGGAGGCCATGAAATACTCCAAATACGCCGACCGGATCCAGCTCTATTTCGCCGGCCGCGGCCCGGAAGCGGAATCCATCGAGGCGCAGGCGCACAAGTTATATGAGGACGGGATTGTCAAGTATGACCCCATCTTCCACTTCCACGACCGGGACGGGCTCCGCAAACTGGCTGCGAAGGCCGATTTGTACATCCATTGCGCTACTGTCGAAGTCGAAGGCTTATCGGCCCTGGAAGCCCTCCAGCAGGCGGTTGTGCCCGTGATTGCCGAGGGAGAGCTTACCGCCACATCGCAGTTCGCTCTGGACGAACATAGCCTGTTCCCGACCAAAGACCCCGAGGCGCTGGCCGAGTGCATTGACTACTGGCTGGACCATCCGGAAGAACGCCACGAAATGGGTTGGCGTTACGCTGAATCCACGGAAGAATACGATATCCACAAATCCATCGAGGCGCTGCGGGCTA
The DNA here is from genome assembly GCA_946405485.1 of uncultured Bacteroidales bacterium. The sequence continues at coordinate 3,092 of CAMJHJ010000216.1, forward strand.
TGTTCCGGGCAGCGGTTTCCGGCAAATGAAGAAGATTCTGTCCATAGTCTTTGCGGCGTGCCTGCTGGCTGGCTGCCAATGCCGACAGGGGAGTCCTGCCCCTGCGGAGGAATCTGTTACGACAGAGGCGGCATCGGCCCCGGTATTTACGGCGGAGCCCATTCCTGAGGCCGTAGAAGCCCGTATGCGGGGCGTCTCCTATCCGGATGATGCCGAGGTCAAACTTGAGGACTTACGCTATCTACGGCTCTCGTATGTCGATTTTAACGGGAAGGAACAAGTCGGCGAGATGATCTGCAACAAGGCCATTGCCGATGACCTCGTGGACATTTTCCGGGAACTGTTCGAGGCCCTGTATCCGATTCGGAGCATCCGGCTCATCGACGAGTTCAATGGGGACGACGAGGCGTCGATGGGGGCGGACAATACCTCCTGCTTCAATTACCGCAAGAAGACGGGCATGCGCGAGCTCTCGAAGCATGCGCGCGGCCTTGCCGTAGATATCAATCCGTTCGAGAATCCTTATGTCCGTCCTTCCCGCGTGCGTCCCGCCGGCGCATCGGCCTATGCGGACCGCTCAAAGGACTTTCCCCACAAGATCGACAAGAACGATCTCTGCTACCGCCTTTTCCGCGAACACGGCTTTCACTGGGGCGGCACCTGGCGTTCCGTCCAGGATTATCAGCATTTTGAAAAGTAGGTCCTGTTATTATTCCGAAAAGTCCCCCCTGTCATTTCGAGCTTGCCGAGAAATCTGTATCTTTGTAGTATGGAACAGCAACACGACCTTTCCGAAGTGCTTGAAGTCGCGTCGATCGCCGGCCACATCCTGCTGGAGAACGGCGCGGAGATTTCGCGCGTGGAAGACATCATGGCCCGTATCTCCACCTATTACGGCG
>CAMJHJ010000217.1 GCA_946405485.1 uncultured Bacteroidales bacterium
ATAACATCGCCGTTACGCCCGTCATCGGCTATAACTACGGGGCGGGGAACAAGCCTGAACTGAAGAGTCTGCTGCGGCATTCCGTGATTCTGCTGCTGGTGTTGGGCGCCTTAATGACGCTGGTTTCGGAGCTGTCGGCCGGGCCTGCCGCGCGCCTGTTCGTCGGCTACGACCCGGAACTGACCGCATTGACCACCCGTGCCATCCGTCTGTACATGCTCAGCTTCTTCATTGCCGGCATCAACCTGTTTGCATCGGCCTGGTTCACGGGCCTGAACAACGGCAAGGTATCGGCTACGGTCTCCTTCATCCGCAACCTCGTCTTCGAGCTGGGCTTTGTCTTCCTCCTCCCCGCCGTGATGGGTCCTGACGGCATCTGGCTCGCCGTCGATGCCGCCGACGTCTGCTGTCTCATCCTCTGCACCATCCTCATCCTGGCCTACCGCAAGCGGTATGGGTATTGAGTAGATTCTACTAATTGCCTTTGTAGAGGCTTTTTCCAAAATGCTGATTATAAGGTCGATATGAACCCGCCTTCCGGCGGGAGACTCTACTATTGTCCTTCGGGGGATTCTTTTTGGGGCCGAAAAAGGGTAAATTTGATAAACATCAACCCATTAAAACACTAAGCACAATGAAACTAATCCCCCGTTTTCTCGGCCTGTTCGCGCTCGGCGCCGCGGCCCTTGTCTCCTGCCAGCGTGAAGCTGCCTTGGAAGAAATCCTTCGGGAAGAATCGCTCACCCGGACAACTTATTCTTCGACAGGTTCCATCGATTGGAATTCCAATGACCAGCTGAGAGTTCGTCAGGTTTGCTACACCGGTACCAGCAGTACGCCCCATGCCCAGTTGAGGGCTTCCGCCGCTCCGGTTCCCCATGAAGGAAAGTATTATGTAAAGGCCTCGTTCGACGTAGTGGATGCTGCGGTATATAAAGGAAAGGAGAGTGAGGGGTATAAGTTCATGTATCAGGCGTTTTATCCGGCCAGCAGGGCCTCGAAGAACGGGGCGAAAGTCTCCCTTGTTCTGCCCGATTCTCAGCAGCCTCGCTCGAATTCGTTCGATCCCAGCGCGGATCTGGTCATCTCCGACCAAGTCTATTCAAAGTCGCAGCGGACGGGCGGCCTGAAAGTGTATGGCCTGTCCTTCAGCCGACTGTCCAGCATCGGTGTCCTGACCGTAAAAGGCCTTGATTCCAGTGCGGTGATCGAAAACATTGAAATTCTGGCCGACAAGCCTTTGGCCGGTACATACTCCATCGACATTGACAATACAAAGACGATTCAAGACGGGAAGAACAAGATAACGTTGGACATGACCCAAAACCAACCGTCGAACAGCAACAACTTCAAAGTCTATTTCACTTGTCTGCCGGGCACTTTTACTAACGTTGTGGTAAAGGTGACGACCAGCAACGTGGGGACCTATACCCGTACTTTCAGCCAATTGGTTTTCAACGAAGGCCAGGAGACCAAAGCAACCGTAAAATTCAAGAAAAAGACCTTGATGACCTACAATGTGGGCATCTTCAACAAGAGCGGGCAATATAGATACGAAGATATCGCGAAACTCCTTGTGGCCGAGAATGCTACATATGTTTCTCTCAACGAAGTGGACTCCGTGACCACCCGGACTGGACATGTGTATCAGCTGGAAGAACTGGTTACGCGGATGAATACGATAAGCGGTCAGCAGGATGGCTACTGGTACCATTTCGGACCGGCCTTGAAGAATTATCAGGGTGGCGCATATGGCAGCGGTGTCATTTCCGCTGAACAGGTGGTGACGAACAGTGCTGGCAATCTCAAGTATTATAACTTCCAGCTGACCAACAAAGTTAACGGAAAAATTGTCCGACGCATGTTGTCGGACAGCACATGGAGAAATGAAGAAATCCGCAGTGTCGCCGTCCTGGAAACATCCGATTGCGTCTTCGCATCCGCCCATCTGGCTTTGACGAACACCTTGAGGAAGGAGCAAGTGAAAAAGATCAACAACTGGTTCAATTCGCGCTACGCCAATACGAAGAAACCGGTCATCATCTGCGGTGACTTCAATGCATTGCCTAAGCAGGCCGATTCGCTCATGGCTGGATGGAGAGCGCTGTCGGATACCTCCCAGTGTTCCTTCAACACGCACGGTTCGAAACCCGCCAAGTGCATCGACTATATCTACTGTAGGAATAACAGCAACGCCCCGACGGTCAATGTCATCAGCGCGAGCGTCATCCTAAAGAGTAAGAAGTACCCGAATATCAAGGACTACTCCGACCACTACCCGGTAAAGGTCGTCGTCGCTTGGTAACTACGTTACAGCAAGTGCGCGCAGAAGCCTATGCCTGCGAGCAGGCAGAATAAGAAAGTGGACATCACCAGGAGGGGGAGCATCGGATCGAGTTGCTTCCCCTCTCTTTTCCAGACGCCGCGGAGGTGGAGGATGAAGAGGGGGAGGGTGATCACGAAGAGGTAGTGCCACCAGGAGAACATCCGGAGCTGGCAATAGACCAGCATGAACAGCCAGCCTAAGACAATGAGAATGGTCTGGTAGATCTTGGCCTTGCGCTCGCCGAGGCGGATGGCGACGGTGACGCGGTTCGCCGCGTCGGTTTTCATGTCGCGGATGTTATTGACATTCAGGACACCCACGGAGAAGCAGCCCACGGCGGCGCCGGGCAGGAGCAGGCGCCAGAAGAGGGTGTGGCTCGCCACGAAGTAGGAGCCCATCACGGCCACGAGGCCGAAGAACAGGAACACATACACGTCCCCGAGCCCGCGGTAACCGTAGGGGTTGCGGCCAAGGGTGTATTTCATAGCGCCCATAATCGCGGCGGCACCCATCAGGAGCACCAGGATGGGCGTTATGTCCCACAGGGTGCCGAAGGAAAGGAGCGTCATCGCCGTTCCGGAAATGATGCACAGGGCCACGAAGATGCCGATCAGGACCTTCATTTCGCCGATGGAAAGCACGCCGCTGTTCAGCCCGTATTGCGGTCCCTGGCGGTCTTCCGTGTCGGTCCCGTGCAGGACGTCGCCCAGTTCGTTCGAGAGGTTCGACAGAATCTGGAGGCAGACGGTGGTCAGGACGATGAGGACGGCCACCCACACATCGACCTTGAAGTCGGCGGTGGCGAGGAGGATGCCCAGGATGACTCCGCCCGTGGAAAGGGGCAGGGTGCGAAGCCGCATGGAGGCGACGGCAGCGCGGAACTTATTCATAGACAGACAAGTTATGGATTACGAACCGCCGGAAGGCGGAGCGCAGGAAGAACCAGACGGCCGAGAAGATGCCCCGGCTGCGGAGGTCCAGCATGAAGTCGGCGGCGAGGGTGCGGTCCGGGTTCGGACGTACCGGGCAAGTGCAGGTGATTCCCGGCGTGATGACGCTGGGGAAGCCCGCCTTCCGGGCCCGGATGGCGTAGTCGAAACCGGCCAGCTGACCGCGGTACCGGCCGCCCAGCACGCCGATCTTCTGATACACCACCTGGGGCACCAGGGCGAACAGGCCGTCGAACATCTTGCAGGGCACGGGAATTACCGGGTCGGGCGGCAGGATACGCCGGTTGCGGCCGAAGCCGCCACTGACGTTACGTCCCTCCCCGTCCTGAACCGTTCCGACCAGGAGCGCCCGGTCGCCCAAAAAGGACGAGTTGTCCAGAATGCTGTACAGCGCACCGTCCACGGGCATCACCAGGCCATGAAGCCAGATATAGAAATCCCGGTCCCCGGCGGCCCGCCAGGCCTCGTCCAGGTCCGGATTGACAAACATTTCAAAAGTGTACTCGTCCTTGGGAATCAAGTCGATCTGCCGCCGGCATTCAGCCAGCAGTTCCTCCGTGGATTCGGCATAGACGAGCAGGGCGACGGTCTTCATCAGTCAAGTTTCAAGACGGCCATGAACGCGCTCTGGGGCACCTG
>CAMJHJ010000218.1 GCA_946405485.1 uncultured Bacteroidales bacterium
ACATCGCCGCGGAAACCGATGATCCCGCCCCGGCCCGGAACGGAGAAACCGTCCCCGTTGCTGAGTATCAAGCCCTTGCGGACAGGTTTGACGACGATTTCCATCGTGCGGGCATCCCGCTGGCGGACCGAAGCGACGGTGCCGATGCGTTCGCCGACGGATTTGGGAGTGTCCATCGAAGCCCAATGTCCCCGCTTCCCGTCCATATACAGGGAAGTATATCCTCGGTTGAAGGTCTTGTCCGGCGCCGGCGTGAAACCCCGGGTGACCGTGCCGAAAGAAGCGCGGCAATACCGGTCCGGATGTTCCGCGACCAGCCGGTCCAGCGCCAGGGAATACTCGCGGACTACGTTTCGTACGTAGGAAATGTTCTTGAGCCGCCCTTCAATCTTGAAGGATGTGACTCCCGCCTCCGCCAGTTCGGGCAGGCGGTCCAGCAGATTGAAGTCTTTCAATGAAAGCAGGGCTTTGTCGCGTGCGAGCACCTTCCCGTTCCCGTCCACCAGATCGTACAGCGAACGGCAAGCCTGGATGCAGGCGCCCCGGTTGGCACTGCGGCCCGCCAGGTGCTCGGAGAGATAGCACTGGCCGCTGTAACAGACGCACAGCGCCCCGTGGACGAATGCTTCGATCTCGCAATGGACAGCCTCCGCGATCTCCCGGATCTGAGAGAGGGAGAGTTCCCGCTCCAGAACCAGCCGGCCGAAGCCCAGGGACTCCAGCCATCGGGCCTTCTCCGGCGTGCGGATGGCGCATTGTGTGGACGCGTGCAAGGGTACGGTGATGTCGTCCCACTGCGTCAGGGCCAGGTCCTGGACGATAAAGGCATCCACGCCCGCTTCCTGGGCATCCCGCATCAGCGCATGGACTTCTTCCAGTTCGGAATCGTAGATGATTGTATTGACTGTCAGGAAGATACGGGCACCGAACCGGTGGGCGTAATCACACAGGCGGGCGATATCTTCCAGACTGTTGCCCGCAGCCTGGCGGGCACCGAAGCCGGGCCCCGCGATATATACGGCATCGGCACCGCAGTCGATGGCTGCGATGCCGATGTCTATATTCCTGGCGGGTGCCAGCAGCTCCAGCGGGCGCATCTCTTACTTAAGGGCGTCCAGCTGCTGCTTGGCCTGCGCGCCGAGCTGAGGATCGCTGACGACCTTCTGGTAGAACTCCTTGGCCTTGGCCTTGTTGCCGGCCTTCTGGTAGAGGGCTGCGACGGTGAAAGCGATGGCATTGGCGTTCTTTGCGGTCGGGGCGGCGGCAAGATACTTCTCGAAGTTCTTGATCGCGTCGGCGTTCTTGTTCAGCTTCTGGGAAGCCTGTCCGGCGACCAGATAAGCCTGGGCGTTCTCGCCATACTCATTGGCCTTCTCGGCGGCGGCGATCGCATCAGCGAACTTGGTGGCCTTCAGGGCCGCGGCGGCTTTCTTCAGATAGATATTGGAAATCTGCTTGCCGGCGAGCTCTTCCTGGCCATTCTTGGCGGCAGTTTCGAAAGCGGCGACAGCCTCATCGACCTTGCCGGCGCCGGACAGGGCCTGTCCGAGACGCAGGGCGAGGTTTCCGTTATCGGGATCGAGGTCGAGGGCGCTCTTATAAGCCTCGGCTGCAGCGGCGAAGTTCTTATCCTTCAGCAGTTCGCCACCCTTGGCCATCAGGGTCTGGGGAATCAGGGTCGTAGCTTCTTCGACGACTTCATCCGCAGCGTATTCTTTCGCCTTTGCGACGACTTCGTTCAGTTTGGTGACAGCTTCATCATAGTTGGCCTCTTTGATGAGGTCCTTGGCGATCGAGAGCATGATGTTCGGGATCACGCCCTTGCAGGTTGCAACCAGCTCTTCACCTTCTTCACCGCAAGCGGCGGCCTGTGCGAGCGCCTCCTGGAATCCGGACAGCGCAAGAGCCTTGTTGCCGGCGACGAGGGACTCGTTCGCCATCTTTGCTGTCTCCGTGGCCTGGGACAGATCCTGAGCGGAGAGCATTCCGGCGGAAAGGACGACAGCTGCGAGAGTAAGTAAGATCTTTTTCATTGTAGTATAAATTTTGTTAGTTTGCATCCGTGGACTGCAAAAATAATAATTTTGCCGTACTTTTGTACAAGAAAAGTGCCAAGATGATGAAATCCCTCAAAATACACCTGCTCGCCCTCCTGTTGCCGCTTGCTTTCCTGACTTGTCCGGCACAGAATCTGACGAAGCTGGGAAAGGCCCCTGAGATCACTGTAGGCCACTTTCCCAACGGCATTACCTACTATCTGGTGACCAACAAGGCGGCGTACGGATATGCCGATTACGCCCTGGTGCAGAAGGGCGCTCCGGAAGAGACGAAATTCCGGGGGGAACTGCTTTCGCTCAGTCATTTCGACGGGCAGAAGCCCTATCGTTTCCTGGCTTCCAGGGGTGTCGGCTACAAGGATTTCGGTTATGTCCGGCGCGGGGAAGATTATACGATGTACCGTTTCGAGGATGTCCCGACTTCGGATGTGGCGTCCTCGGATACGACCTTGATGATGCTTTTCGACTTGTGTGAACTGTGTCCGACGGAGCAGGCGATCATCATCAGCGGAGATATCGACGCCTCGGCGGTAAAGGGCAAGATGAGCATCTTCTCCCTGATGGTCTCAAAACGCGAACCGGCGCCTTCTTCACCGGCCTATGTCTGGGATCCGATGCCGGATTCGGAGATCATCACGACGACCAATCATTTCAAGGAAGCGTCTTCGATCACGGCGTCCTTCGCGCTCCAGCGCACGGCCGCGAAGTATCTGAATACGGTACAGACCCTGGTGTCCGGAATGATGTTCGCCGAGCTCGACTGGATCGTCGAGGCGCGCATCCGGCAGGCTTTCCGGACTGCGGACATCCCTTTGGGAGGCCTGGTCCTGTCGCGCAAGACTGCCGCCGACGGTCCGGGAGACGAGTCCTGGTCGGCCCAGGTCTTCGTAGCGCGCGGAGATGTGCCGGAGGCGATCGAGACTCTTTCGGACGTGTTCGCCAACCTGGAGATGGCCGGCATTTCCGAGGCGGAACTGAAAGACGCCCGCGACCAGTATATCGCCACGCTGGGCAAGAATGCTTTCAGCGCGACGACGACCAATGCCGAGTATCTGGACAAATGCGCTGCGGCATACCTGTATGGAACGGATCTCGCCCCAGCAAGCGCCGCCAAGGATTTCCTGTCGAAACGCCAACTCCCCATCGCTGCCGGCACGGAGCTTTTCAATCAGTTCACCGCAGCCCTTCTGGATAAGAAAGAGAACCTCACGCTGACAGTGGATACGCCGGGCGTACCGTTCGATCCCGAAGAAATCGAGGCCCGCTACCTCTCCTCCTGGTCCCGCCCTCAGCAGCGGATGTTTTACCGGCCGCATTTCAGCGACACGCTTTCCCTTGCCGGCCCGTCCGGGCGGCTTAAGATGAAATTGGAAGCCGCCGAGCCGGTCACGGGAGGCGTGATCTGGCACTTCTCCAACGGCATGAAGGTCGTTTACAAGAAAGCGGAGACGGCCGGGCAGTTCCAGTATGCCTTCCTTTTCCGGGGCGGATTCTCTTCCGTGCCCGGGTTGAAAAAAGGGGAAGGGGCGTTCGTCTCCGATATCCTGGGCTTCTATGATGTCGCGGGCAAGAACTGTTCCGACTTCAACGCCATGTTGGAGGCCAACGGCATCAAGATGGAACGCAGGGTAGGCATTTCCGACATGCTCCTGACCGGCACGGCGCCCACCTCCAAACTGACCCTGTTGCTGGAGTCCGTGCTTTCCTTGACCCGTGACCGCAAGTTCAATGCGGAGGCGTATGATTATTACCTGAGAAGCGAGAGATTGCGGCTCGAGATGGAAAAGATGACGACTCCCGGCATCCGTGCGACGACGGATCTGGCCATCCG
>CAMJHJ010000219.1 GCA_946405485.1 uncultured Bacteroidales bacterium
ACAATTCCCGCCTGTTCTTCAAGAATCCGTCGGCGCTCGTCGGCGCGAAGGACGCTTCCCTGACCGCAGCTGCGCAGATGAATCCCCGCAAGAAGGCTTCCCGCGACACGACCCGCCGGCACCGCTTCCAGCTCGACAGCACGGGTGTGCCTGATTATCTGATGGAGAAGGATTTCCGCTCCTCGGACATCAGTTTCAAGGTGAATCAGTCGCTGCAGAAATTGCTGGATACCTGGAATCCTACCCTGCAGCTGCGTTCGTCCGAGGGACTGTTCGCATCTCCGGCATTCCCGTTGAGGACGCGTTTCACCGGACTGTCCGCTTCGCTCAAGGATGACAAGGTCCGCATCGACAAGGTGCGCCTTACTTCCGGGACTACGGACCTGGCTCTTACCGGGACGGTCGAGGGCATCAAGCGGGGGTTGACGAGCGGCAAGACGATGATCCGGGTCAATGCTGCAGCAAAGTCGGAACGCTTGAATCTCAATGAGATCATCGCCGCCTTCGACAAGGGGAAGACGGAAGACCGTCCTGCTGCCGGGACGGAGCCGGAGCAGGTCGATGCGATTGCATATGACAAGAAGGTGGCGGTTGATTCCATCGTCCTGGAGCAGGCACCCCAGAAGCAGGCGCTCTTCGTCGTGCCGTCCAATGTGATAGCGGACGTCCATTTCGATGTGGACCATCTCGACTATTCCACAACGGTCTTGAACGGCTTCCACGCCGATGCATCGATGCAGCAGCGCTGCATCCGCATCGAAGGGGCGCAGGCTTCCACGGATATGGGCAGTTTCGACCTGGACGGTTTCTATTCCACCAAGACGAAGAAGGACCTGGCGCTCGGTTTCTGCCTCAAGCTGCACGATGTCACGGCGGAGAAGGTCATCGATTTCTTCCCGAAGATCGACGATGTGGTGCCGATGCTCAAGTCCTTCAAAGGCAAACTGGACTGCGAGATGGCGGCCACGACGCAGATCGACACCAATATGAATTTCCTGCTTCCGACCCTGGACGGGATGTTCAAGATCCACGGCCGCGACCTGGTCCTGGAGGACCTGGGCAGCCTGAAGGAGATTACCAAGACGCTGAAGTTCAAGGACCAGATGACGGGCCGCATCGACGAGATGACGGTCAACGGCGTCATCACGGACAACACGCTGGAGGTATTCCCCTTCATCCTGGCCATCGACCGTTATACCCTCGCCCTGCAGGGCGTCCAGCGTTTGAACAAGAGTTTCGATTACCACGCCAGCATCCTGAAGTCGCCCATGCTCTTCAAGGTGGGCGTCAATATCTTCGGGCCCACGTTCAAGGCTTGGAAGTTCCGCGTCGGCAAGCCCAAGTACCGCAACGCCAAGATTCCGCTCTTCAATGAGGAGGTGGACAACATGCAGGTCAACTTGGTTTCGTCGATCAAGAACGTCTTCTCCAAGGGCGTGGACCGCGTCATGCGGGAGAGTCACGAGGCGCAGGCGGCCATTGCGCGGCATAAGAAGGATGTCTCGTATGATTCCGGCTCCGAGGAGTTGTTGTCGGCAGATGAGCAGAATGAGCTGGAGCGCATCATGATTGAACAGGAATTGGAAGAAGAGACGGCTGCGCTTAACGAGGAGATCGACCGGATCATCGAAGGAATGATGTAGCGTTTTTCGCGACACCGATATTTTTACTATCTTTGTCATCCCAATTGCGGGTGTGTTGGAATTGGTAGACAACCCAGACTTAGGATCTGGTGCCGCAAGGCGTGTGGGTTCGAGTCCCACCATCCGCACGATGTCGAGGGATTATTCATCATTTGGACCGGCGTATCGGAACTTCAAGGTCAGGGAAGGTGTCTTCGTCCCTGAGCCGCAGGTGGATTTTCCCGGAGACGATCCGTTCACAAGGATGACTCCCATCCGTGGGAAGAGCAAGGACATCCATTTCGACGGGACGTATACCTATCTCGACAAATCCCTGAAGTTCAAGTTATTGCACGCTTTTGTCTATTTTGTCGTCTGGTTCATCGCTTTTCCTTTGAACTGGATCCGTTTTGGGATCAAGATAGAGGGGCGGGAGGTTATCCGGCGAAACCGGAAACTCTTTGCCGGCGGTGTGATGACCGTTTGCAACCATGTCCACCGCTGGGATATGGTTTGCGTCTTGCAGGCGATGCGCTACCGCAAGGCTTGGATTCCCATGTACGCCCAGCCCTTCAACGGGAAAGACGGATTCAAGATGAAATATGTGGGCGGCGTTGCCATTCCCGAGAATTTCAGCGGGCTGAAGTTGTTCGACCAGGCCATGGACGAGCTCCACGAGGCTAAACAGTGGATCCATATCTTTCCGGAAAGTTGCAGTTGGTATCATTATGCTCCGCTCCGGCCGTTCAAGATAGGCGCCTTCAACATGGCCTATAAATATGCCCTCCCCGTCCTTCCCATGGTCATCACTTTCCGGCCCCGCACCGGGTGGCGCAAGCTCTTCGGGAAGGGGGAACCGTTGCTGACCATCCATGTGGGTGACCCCATCGTCCCCAACCTCCAGGCATCCCGAAAAGAGGAGGCTTCACGGATGCGTGATCTGGCACACAAGGCTATGCTTGATATGGCTGGGATTCTTTCCAATCCCTGGCCATCCGCAATCGATTGATACACTCCGTCTTATGAAAAAGATAATCGCTCCCGTCCCGGTTGAATCGCTGAAAGCCGAGTTGACTCCATCCAAAAAACTGGAAGACACCAACAAGGGACACAACGAACTGTATGTCGTTACCTGGCAGGACTCTCCCAACGTCGTCAAGGAGATCGGCCGCTTGCGTGAGGCGGCTTTCCGCGAAGCCGGCGGTTCCACCGGCAACGCCATCGACCTGGATGAGTACGACATGATGGAGAAACCGTATCGGCAGCTGATCGTCTGGGATCCGGACAACGAGGCCATTATCGGCGGTTATCGTTTTCTCTTCGGTTCGGATGCGGTATTTGACGAAAAAGGACAGCCGGTCCTGGCGAGTTCCCATCAATTCCGCTTCTCGCAGAAGTTCATCGATGAGTATCTGCCTTATATGATCGAACTGGGGCGCAATTTCGTATCTCCGGAATACCAGAGCTCCAAGAATGGCGCGAAGTCCATTTTTGCCATGGATAACTTATGGGACGGTCTTGTGGCGGTCATCATGAAGAATCCCAACCTGCTTTATTTCTTCGGGAAGGTCACCGTTTATCCTTCCTACGACCATATCAGCAGGGATTTGATCTACCATTTCTTCTGGAAGCATTTCGGGGACAAAGAGGAACTTGTCCGGCCTTGGGACGACCAGGCCGTCCTTCCGGATTCAGACCCGGAGCTGATGGATCTGATCCTGAACAAGGATGATGTGGCGGAAGATTACAAATTGCTGAAGTCCATGGTCAGGCTGAGGGGGGTGAACATCCCTCCGAATGTGACGGCCTATCTTTCTGCGACGCCCGAAATGATGATGTTCGGCACGGCGGTCAACCGCCTGATGCACAATATCGAAGATACCGCCATACTGATTCCGTTCGATGCCATCTACCATGACAAGAAGCGGCGGCACATCGGAGCCTATCTCCGGTTCTTCCATTCCAGGAAGCGCAAGAATGTAGTCTTGGATGCCCCTGAGATCGAGAACCAGATGGTTGAGCGCTGGCTGAGTCTTCGAAGCCGGAAGGTCAAACGCTTGCTCAGGAAGGCTGACCGGAAATGATTTTCAGCCCAGCATTTTGAGAAGGATCGTGTCCGGGACGTCACCACAAACGTTCCGGACCGTCTTTTTCAGGAACTCCAGGGACTGGGCGGGCGTCCGTTCCGGGCGG
>CAMJHJ010000220.1 GCA_946405485.1 uncultured Bacteroidales bacterium
GCAAGGGCGTGAAGAACCTCGGCGAGGACATCCGCTTCATCAAGACGAAGACCTCTCTGTCCGAGGATAAGGGCTTCTTCGTGGGCAAGGCCGGCTATTGGACGATCGTCGGCTTGCTGCTGCTGGCCGCCGCGGCCATTTGGCTGTCCCTGCGGAAACTGGCCGCCCGCCGTGCCGACGTGGCCGGCAGCCGGGGCCGCAAGGCTACCCGCCAGGCCCTGAAGCGCCTCAAGCTGGCCGGCGACTTCCTGAACAAGAATCTCTACACGGCTTTCTATGAAGAGTTGCACCGCGCCCTGATGAGCTTCGTCTCCGACAAGCTTACCATGGACATGGCCGACCAGAGCAAGGAGAACATCGCTGCCGCGCTGTCCGCGCGGGGTGTTCCCGAGGCGATGGTTTCTTCCTTCACCGATCTCCTGGATGCGTGCGAATACGCCCGCTACGCCCCGGATGCCGGTCACGATGCGATGAACGCCCATTACGAGCAGGCCGTCTCCGTGATTACGGCCATCGATTCCTCCATGAAGAAAGGTGTCTCCGCAGCCCCGGCTGCGACATTGCTGGCTTTGCTGCTGATGCTGCCCCTCGGCGCCGGCGCGGCCGAAAGCTATCCCGATTCCCTGTGGAAGGCAGGCGTGGATGCGTATTCCGCCGGCCAGTGGGCCCAGGCCGCCGCGGACTGGACCGACCTTACCGCCACCGGCCTTCGTTCCAAGGAACTGTATTACAACCTGGGCAATGCCTGGTTCAAGGCGGGGCAGATTGCCCCGGCCATTCTGAACTACGAGCGCGCCCTCCGGCTGGACCCGTCGGATTCCGACGTCCGGTATAACCTCGAGTTTGCCCGTGCGCAGACGCAGGACCGCATCGACGAGGTCCCAGAGTTCATCCTGAAGACATGGACCCGGAAACTGAGTTACCTGCTGTCGTCGAATGCCTGGGCGGGGCTGTCGCTCTTCCTGTTGGCATTGACCCTGGCCCTCGTCCTCCTTTTCCTGCTGGGACCGACTGTCGGTGCGCGCCGCACCGGTTTCTTCACCGGCATTGTCGCCTTGCTGCTGACCCTGATGTGCTGGGGCTTCGCCCGCAGCCTGAAATCCGCCGCCGAGCGGCATGACGACGCCATCGTCATGCGCCCGGTCTCTTCCGTGACCAGTTCGCCGTCCTCCGACGCCGCCAAGTCCCTCTTCATCCTGCATGAGGGCACGAAGGTGAAGGTCCTGGACGAAGTCTCGGGCTACACGGACATCGAACTGGCCGACGGCCGCCGCGGCTGGATCGCCACCTCTGACATAGAACGAATTTAACTGTAACCAATATGAAAAAGAGCCTTTCCATTATTGCCCTGGCCGCCTTGGTAGCCGGCTGTGGCGTGTACCACACCAGGAACGTCAACGAAAATGGCGTTGACATTGGCTATGGCGTCCAGGATCCGGACCATGTCACCACGTCCGTCTCCAATCTGAAGGTCAAGAAAAACGAAGCCCAGACCTACTCGAACATTTATGATTATCTGCGCGGCCGGGTTCCGGGCGTCCAGGTGACGTCGGACAACCGGATCATCATCCGGGGCGTCGGCACGAACTCCGGTAATACCGATCCGCTCATCCTGGTGGATGGCGTGGAGACGACGGACATTTCCACCCTCGACCCGATTTACGTCAAGTCCGTTGATGTCATCAAAGATGGCTCCTCGGCCATCTACGGCATGCAAGGAGCCAACGGTGTGATCATTATCAAGACGGTCGGCGCCGGCGGGAACGACTAGTCCCGGACAGGCCTTTCTACAGGAGACGGTACCACCGTCTTGACTTGAAGGGAAGGAGCTATCCCGGCAGGATTGGAATCAGAGAAATCGCTGTTGGGTAAGAGCCCGACAGCATTCCATGCCTGCAGGAGGGCGAAACCGATGGAGAATTCATCGGCAACCGGGAATCCAAAACTGGCAAGGATGGCACGATTAATCTGTAACTCGTATTTCCCGTCAACGCCGGCCCCCTGAGTAAATTTCACGCGCTCGAGGTCGGACCATTCCCAACCGTCTCCGTTAGGCTCTCCTGTCCATGCGTATGCAGAGGCATCATAGGATCCCATCACCCCGTCGGGATACAGGAAGCCCTCCACGAGAACATCCGAGCAGGCATCGGAAAAGCCATCGTAACCGCCAGTGGAAGCATTGCCGTCGGTGTTGACAAAGCACTCTAAAGGAACCCACTCGTAATCAGCGGAGTTAATAAAGTCCTTGTCCCACTCGAGGTAAACGAAAATGAACTGCTCGTCCGCATACACCTTCACCCGTTCCAGCGCAGGTCTGCTTGTTTCCGGGGCGCATTCCGCAGTAGCAACCCAATCAGCATCAAGAGAATCCCAGTCCGAGAAGTCGCCATCGACAGCGATCGGCTTCACATAACCGGAAGGAGCGGAAGCGTCAATTTCGAAAGATTCCATTTTGGCAAGGCGATTCCGCTCAATGGAAATGCTCTTGGACGTGGATTTCTCATAAACTCGTCCCTTATCATCAATCACCTTAATGGAGAACCCTTTTTCGAATGTAACGGGCGGAACTACAAACCAAAAATCAGTACTTGCATCCGCAGCGTTCCCTAACATGACAGGCGTATCGCAGATCAGCGAAATCTCATCTGTGGCATCCTCTACCAGCGTCGCGGTGGGAGTCTCATCCAGCGGCATGGTTACGGTCGCCTTTCCCGCCAGTTTCTCGCCGTTGTTCCCCTTCAGAATGATGGAGGATACCGTCAAGCCTCTTCCATAGATGCTGAGTCTGAGATAACCGCCCAGATTCTTGAACTGGAGGAAATTGTCAGTAGAGACGGAAACCATCGTGTTGGCGCCCAGACCGAAGGATTTGTCCGCAAAATGCTGTTCGGCAGGGAGGGTAAGGGTCATGACTTCGCTTTCCAGAATCGTTGCGGATTCCTGGTAGGGATAGACCGAAACGACATTGGCAATCGGATTCCCCGTCACGAATTCGGCCCCTTCGACCTTGGCAAATTCCCCGGAGTTATCACCGGTTTCGCCAAGGAACTTGTACTGCTGGTTATAGGTATTCTGGTTGAAGATGCTTACGCGGTCGTCGGCGGTCCAGCGGAGATGCAGGTCTTCATTGACATAAACCTTCGTTCCGTCCTGTGCGGGGCGCTCGAAGGAGGCGTAAAACCGGACATCGTCCTGCTGCGGAACCTCGAAAACTTCTTCCTGAACGGAGCAGGATGCGACCAGTGCGGCGGTCACTCCGATGAATAATGCTGAATGTTTCATATCGTGTCGTGTGTTTTTACCAGTCAATGTCAGGGTCGTCCCCTCCGTCGATGGGTTCCAGGTTCGACTGGAGAAAAGAGATCTCCAGGTTGGTGTCAATCAGCCGAAAGGAAGGAGCGGAATAGCCCTTCTTGGGCAAGAATTCGTTGATGATATTCTTCATAAACAAAGTTATATATTTGTCCATTATAATCCAACGGAGTCAGGATTCTTGCATATACAAAAAGCCAGCCCCGTCGAAGGCTGGCTTTTTTCGTATTTGTCAAGTCGATTAGTAGCGGTTCAGCGGCCGGCCGGCGGTCATCATGTTGACCTTGCGGAGGACGTCCTTGAGGACTTTCTCATGGGCGGCCTGTTCGGCGAGCTGGGCCTCGGTGGGCTCCTTGGCCGTGAGGGCGGCGAAGTGCTCGTTGGCGGAGGCGAGGACGGTGTCGATCAGGTCGACGATGTCCAGCATGTCCTTCTCCACGAAGCCGCGGGAGGTGATGGCCGGGG
>CAMJHJ010000221.1 GCA_946405485.1 uncultured Bacteroidales bacterium
CGTGATGCGCAGGCATCCCTCGCAGCCGGGCACGCGCGAACGGTTGCGGACGATGATGCCGTCACGCAGGAGGTGGGCATAGAGCGCGTCTGCATTCCCGGCGGGACGGACCTTGACCAGCAGGAAATTCGCCTCAGTGGGATAGACGGTCTCTATGAAAGGGCATCCTTCCAGCATACGGGTTACGACGGCGCGTTGGGCGACGATCTCAGCCACACGGGCATCGATGGGCTCTTCCAGCTGCCTGAGCACGGTCTGCTGGGCGAGGATGTTGATGTTGTAGGGATACTTGATCATCGACATCAGCTGCACGATACGCGGGCAGGCGATGGCCAGGCCCAGGCGCAGCCCCGCCATGCCCCAGGCCTTGGAAAGGGTCTGGAGGATGACCAGGTTGGGGACGTCGTTGACTTTCTCGCTCAGCGAAGGAATGCTGCAGAAGTCGATGTAAGCCTCGTCCAGGACCACGATGCCTTGGAAACGCGCCGCAAGGTCCAGGACCTGTGCGTTGGAGAAGGCGTTTCCCGAAGGATTGTTGGGGCTGCAGAGGAACAGAAGCTTGGTGCGTCCGTCGCAGGCTGCAAGCAGGGCTTCGGCATCCAGGCTGAAATCCGCACGGAGGCGTACCTTCCGGACCTCGATGTCGTTGGTCGCCGCAGCGACCTCATACATCCCGTAACTGGGAGCGATGGCGACGGCATTGTCCCTTCCCGGCTCGCAGAAGACCCGGAACATCAGGTCGATCGCCTCGTCGCTGCCGTTGCCGAGGAAGAGGTTCTCCACCGGAATGCCTTTGACTTCGGAAATGCGCCTTTTGAGGACTTTCTGGTGCGGGTCCGGATACCGGTTGAAGCCGTTGTCATACGGGCTCTCATTGGCGTCCAGGAAGACCTCCGGGGCACCGCTGCACTCGTCCCGCGCCGTACTGTAGGGCGCAAGGGCGGCGATGTTGGGGCGGATGAGAGATTCGATGCTATTCATCTTGCAGGCGGATTATGACGGCATTGGCATGGGCTTGGAGGCCTTCCGCTTCAGCGAGGGTCGTGATGGTGGGCGCAAGGGCTTCCAGGCCGTCTTTCGTGAGTTCCTGGAAGGTGATCTTGCGGACGAAACTGTCCAGGTTGACGCCGTTGAAGGCGCGTGCCCAGCCGCTGGTGGGCAGGGTGTGGTTGGTGCCGGAGGCATAGTCGCCGGCGCTTTCGGGCGACCAGGGCCCGACGAAGACGCTGCCCGCGCAAGTGATGCGGTCCGCGATCTCCCAGGGACGCTCCACGGCCAGGATCAGGTGCTCGGCGCCATAGGCATCGGCAAAGGCGGTCATCGTCTCCCGGTCGGGGAATACGACAGACCGGCTCTTGTCCAGGGCCTGCGAGGCAATGGCGGCGCGGGGGAGTGCGGCGAGCTGGCGCTTGACTTCTTCCATTACGTCACGCGCGAAAGCCTCTTCCCGGCAGACCAGCATTACCTGGCTGTCGGGACCATGCTCGGCCTGGGAGAGGAGGTCGGCGGCGACGAATGCTGCCTTGGCCGTCTCATCCGCGAGCACCATAACTTCCGAAGGACCGGCGGGCATGTCGATGGCGACGGTCTTGCCTCCGAGCAGCTGTTTGGCGGTGGTAACGTATTGATTACCGGGGCCGAAGATCTTGTCGACGGGAGGAATGCTTCCGGTGCCGTAGGCCATCGCGGCGATGGCTTGGGCGCCGCCGGCCTTGAAGACGCGGTCCACACCGCAGAAACGGGCGGCATAGAGGACTTCCGGCGCGACCTGTCCCGTGGACTTGGAGACCGGGGTGCAGAGGATGAGCTCGGGGCAGCCGGCCACCTTTGCCGGGATGGCGAGCATCAGGACGGTGGAGAACAGGGGCGCGCTGCCTCCGGGGATATAGAGGCCGACGCGCCGGATCGGTACGCTCTTCTGGAAGCAGCGGACGCCGGGCCGGGTCTCAAGCTCGACCGGAGCGGGGCGCTGGGCCTCATGGAAGGCGCGGATGTTGGAGGCGGCATCCGCGATGGCCTGTTTGACCTCTTCGCTGACGAGGGTGTCTGCGTGGGCGTACTCCGCCTCGCTCACCTCCAGGCTTTCAAGAGTGACACCATCGATCTCCAGGGAGAGTTCGCGCAAGGCCTCGTCGCCCCGGGTCCGGACGCGCTCCAGGATGGCTGATACCCGCTCACGTACGACGGGATTGTCATCGGACGGACGGACGCAGAGGCGTTTCCATTCCCGGCGGGGAGGGTTGAGAATCAATTCCATACTATCTTTTGTCTGGAGGATCGCTAGAGGATGATCTTGTCGATGTCGAGGACCAGGATGCCCTCGGCGCCGATGGCTTTGAGTTGCCGGACTTTGGCCCAGAGGTCACCGGTGTCCACGACCGAGTGCAGGGAGCACCAGCCTTCTTCCGCCAGGGGGAGGATGGTCGGGCTGCGCATGGCCGGGAGGATCTTCAGCGCTTCCGGGAGGGAGGCCTTGGGCAGGTTCATCAGCAGATATTTCTTGCCGCGGCTGATGCGGGCAGACTCGAGCCGGAAGAGCATTTCATCCAGGATGGCCTGCTCGTCGGCGCTGAGGCGGCCGTTGCTGATCAGGACAGCCTCAGACTGGAAGACGCGTTCGACCTCCTTGAGCCCGTTGGAAACCAGGGTGCCGCCGGAGGAAACGATGTCGAAAATGGCATCCGCTATACCTGCCGCAGGAGCGATCTCGACCGAGCCGGTAATGACTTCGATCTGTGCGTTTATTTGCTTTTCGCTCAGGTATTTACGTAAGATGTTGGGGTAAGAGGTCGCGATGCGTTTCCCTTCGAACCACGCCGGTCCTTCGTAGACTTCGGCCTTCGGGATGGCGAGGGAGATCCGGCATCCGCCGAATCCCAGTTTTTCCACGATTTGGACTTCGTACCCTTTTTCGGCTACTTCGTTGAGGCCGACGATGCCGAGGCTGGCAGTGCCGCCAGCGACGACGGCGGGGATGTCGTCATCCCGCATGTAGAGGAGCTCGATCGGGAAATTGGAGGAAGGGGAGAGGAACTTGCGTTTGGAGTCGTCCACTTCGATCCCCAGTTCGCGCAGCATCGCGGCGCTGTCTTCATTCAGCCTTCCTTTGGCTTGGATTGCAATACGTAGCATGTCTTCTGTTCGTTTTATCTTCGGCTCCGGCCGGGAAGTAAAAAAGGCTTGCCCGTCCGGGTAAGCCTCTGTATTTCAAATAATCATCGCGTATGGTCAGCCTACCCTATCTGGAGAAGATACGGTGGTGATGGACGTTCTGGATGTTGCTTTTCAGTGTCATGGCAAGTACAAATATAGAAAAAAATCAGTATTCCGATGCTTTTTTTCGTAACTTGGGGCAAAATTTACGGTCTTTATGAAGAAAATAATGCTTATGGTGGCTCTGGCGCTGGCTTTTTCGCCGGTGCTGCGGGCTGATGAGGGGATGTGGCTGCCTTCGCTGATCAGCGGGCGCATCGCCGACATGCAGGCGAAGGGCTTCAAGTTGGGCGCGGAAGACATTTACAGCGTCAATCAGGCCTCCCTGAAGGATGCCGTGCTGCTTTTCGGCGGCGGTTGCACGGGTGAGGTGGTCTCTCCGGAGGGACTGGTGCTGACCAACCACCATTGCGGGTATTACCATATCGGCAGGCATAGCAGCGTGGAGCATGATTATCTGAAGGACGGGTTCTGGGCGATGACGCGCGATGCGGAACTGCCTTGCCCGGGCTTGACGGTGAGCTTCCTGGAGCGGATGGAGGATGTGAC
>CAMJHJ010000222.1 GCA_946405485.1 uncultured Bacteroidales bacterium
AAATTCTTTTCCGGCGGAAAACCGGTGCTGGTATTTATTTTTTATATTTGTTTGGGGATAACCTGATAAACCACATAAATCACTAGCATTATGAAAAAATTCATCATTCTGGCAGCCGCACTGTTGTTCACGGCCGGCATGCTCAACGCCCAGACCCTGGGCAAGGATGCACGCTACTGCAATCCCCTTCCTATGGAGATAGGACAGGGAAGCGCCTCCGGAGACGTCAGCGTCTTCCAATGGGAGGGCAAGTACTACATGTTCTGCACCGGCGGCGGTGCATGGGTCTCCTCCGACATGCTCAACTGGGAGTATCACTATGTGGCCGGCGTACCCGTCGCGCCTGACGTATGCCCCTACAACGGAAAGTTCTACATGACCGGAAACAGCATGAACGTCTGGGTCGCCGACAACCCTCTCGGACCGTACGAGGTCCTCGGACAGTGGAAGGGCACTCCGGACCGCGAGCACGGCTGGAGCCAGGGCTTCGACCCGCACATCTATGTAGATGAGAACAACCAGCCCTACCTGTTCTGGCCCGGAATGGCCATCAGCGGTATCTATTCGGTCAAACTCGACCCCAATGACATCACCCAGTTCGTAGGCCCCATCACCCACCACTTCAGCTTCAATCCCGATCACGTCTGGGAGCGCCAGGGCGAGCAGAACGAGTTCATCGACGTCGCCTGGATCGAGGGACCTTGGATCTACAAGCACAACGGCACCTACTACCTCCAGTATTCCGCTTCCGGAACCCAGTGGAGGACCTATGCCGAGGGCTACTACAAGTCCAAGAACCTCCAGGGACCCTACGAGTACGCCCCGAACAACCCGCTTCTCCGCCGCACTGACGGCATCGTGACCGGTCCTGCGCACGGCAGCATGGTGACCGGCCCCGACGGCAACATCTGGCAGTTCTACACGATCGTCCTCCGCAGCGGCGGCCGCCGCATCGGCATGGACCGAGTGACCGTTGACAAGGACGGCAACCTCACCTGCAACGTGACCGACACTCCGCAGTGGGCTCCCGGTGTCGTGAAGGATCCGGCCAAGGGTGACTCCGGCTCGATCATCGTTTCCGTCGGTAAGACTTCCATGAGTACGGGACAAGGATTCCCCGGCGCGGCCAAGGTCGCTTCCAGCGAGAAGCCCGGCAGGGGTCCCGAGTATGCTCTCGACAACTCCACCGCTACCTGGTGGGAACCCGCCGATGACGACGCGACTCCTACCCTTACCATGAGCCTGTCCCCCGCTGTTGACCGTGACAGGGTACAGACCTTCCAAATCGACGGTACCCGCCTGCTCTTCGGCGGCGGTGGCAGAGGCTTCGGCGCTCCCGCGACTCCTCCTGTCTATAAGTATAAGATCGAGGTTTCGATGGACGGCAAGGAGTTCAAGACCGTTCTCGACAACTCTGGCAACAAGACTCCCAGAAACGTTCTGTTCGACGAGTTTGCTCCCGTCGAGTGCCGCTATGTCCGCCTGACCATGCTCGACTGGCCGAAGGGCAGTCCTCTGAGCATCCTCGACTTCTCCGTGTTCGGAAAGGCCACCGGGTATTCACCTTCCCAGGTTCCCGTTCCTACACCGTTGAAAATGAACTAGGATTGATATCCTCAAACGAAAGAGGGTGCGGCTTTTCGCCGCACCCTCTTGTTTTTTATCCGTAGAATTTCTTGTTGCTCTCGAAATCAAACCCCTCCCCCGCCTGTTTCTTGACCAATCGCTTCCAGACCGCAGACAGGAAACCGGAACCATAGCCGATAAGTTGGACGAAAGATGCCGGTACACTTAATAAACCCACCTTCACGCTGCGGTTCCTGATGAACGAATCGAGGAAAATGAGCAATGCATAAAGCAAGGGCAGCAAGACCCCCACGCAGCAAAGCGCTGTTCCGACATTCCTGACCGAGCCGAAGGGCAGCATCAACAGCCCTATGACGAAAACAACAGCCAAAGCAATGCACCCAAGAGTGAAAGCCGCAGGAAGCATATGGACAAGCTTCATCGAACCGGGATGCAGCAGATGAAGGTTGATGCGGGCTACGCCCGAATTATAGACCTGCCGGAAGAACTTCCGGAAATCTGTACGGCGCTTATGCCACACCCAAGCCTCCGGGAAAAGGCGGCAGCTCGCTCCCGATTCGAAAATCCGGATGCTGAAATCGATGTCCTCTCCGAAACGCATCGCGCGGAATCCGCCCAGCCGCTGCCACAACCCGCGGCTGACGCCCATATTGAACGAACGCGGATAGAACTTGTCTAGTTTCCTGCGTCCGCCGCGGATTCCTCCCGTCGTAAAGAACGACGTCATGGCATAGCTGATAGCCTTCTGCACGGGCGTGAAAGAGGGATGCGCGCGGTCGGGGCCGCCGAAGGCGTCGCACGGCTCCGCCGCCAGCTCCGCATCGATGGCGGCCAGATAACCCTCCGGCAACACGACGTCGGAATCCAACACTATGAAATAGTCACCCTCCGCGCGCGCCGCACCAAAGTTGCGCGCCGCTCCGGGACCGCCGTTCTCCTTCTCATGATAATACAAACGCCCCCCGAAACGCCTGGCATAGCGCCCGCAGACATCGCTGCAAGACACCGTACTGCCGTCCTCGACGATATGGATGTCGAAATCGCAACCCTTTTGACGGGTCAGGCTTTCCAACAGTTCCTCGACTTCGTCCGGACGGTTATAAACGGGAACGATTATACTGTATTTCATAAAGGATGTCAGAAGACCAGGACGGCCTTGACGGGGAAATGGTCGGAGATGAAGGTCCTGTCGTAATAGGACTTGGTGACAGTCTCGAAACGGGTACAGGAGAAACCCTTGTACCAGACATAATCTATCGTGCTCTGGGACTTGCCCCAGCCATTATAGGAGAAATGGTCGTCGGAAACGACGGCGGATGCGCGGGCATTCTGAAACCCTTCCTTCATCGGGGCAAGGAAGGCATTGGATGCCTCCATGTTGAAATCGCCGGTGACGATGACGGGAAGACCTTCCTTGTTCAACTCCGCGATCTTTTCTGTCAAAAGCCTGACGCCCTTTTCCTGCGCCTCCGCTCCGACGTGATCGATATGAGTGTTGACGAAGAAGAACTTTTGCCCAGAGGCCTTGTCCTTGAAGATGGCCCAGGTGGCGCAGCGGTTGCAGGCGCCGTCCCACCCTCTGCTGGCCTTCTCCGGAGTTTCGGACAGCCAGAAGGTCCCCCATTTCTGGAGCTTCATGGTCTTGGCATTGTACATCACGGCCATGATCTCCCCCTCCTTCTTGCCGTCGTCACGTCCGACGCCGACGATCTTGTAATACTTGTCGAGGACGCTTCCAAGATACTCGAACTGGTCATACAGCACTTCCTGGAGACCGACGATGTCCGGACGCTGGTCGTCCAGCATCATCGCAGAAGCAGGGTAGCGGTACTGCCAGGAATTGGTTCCGTCCTCGGCGGTACCGTAACGGATGTTGTAGCTCATGGCAACGATGCCTTCCCTCTCCCCTTTGGCAAAAGTGGCCAAGGGGAGAAGGATGACAGCCGTAAGTATCAGGAAAAACCTCTTCATCGCAAGAAAACGGTGGGATTAAAGGTTTCTGAGGAGGTTGTTGAGGTTGACCTTGCGGTCGATGAGGGTGCGGAGCTCCGCGATGGGAACGCGCTCCTGCTCCATCGTGTCGCGGTCGCGCACGGTGACACAGCGGTCCTCGAGGGAATCGTGATCGACCGTGATGCAGAACGGGGTGCCGATGGCATCCTGACGGCG
>CAMJHJ010000223.1 GCA_946405485.1 uncultured Bacteroidales bacterium
TTGATCTTGATCAGGTCTTCGATTTCCGCACCCTCATGGAGGAAACGGGCCAGGGTGTAGACATTGCCGTCGCAGCCCAGGGCGATGGAGTTGACATAGGTCGGGAAACTCCCGTCCTCGTAAAAGACGGGCCCGAGGTCCTGATAGCGCCGCTCCGGGATGTCGTAGGTGACGACATGGAGGTATTCGAGACCCTTGGCCGCGCCCATGTTGATCTTGTCCAGGCCCGCCACCCGCTTGCCGTCCTTATAGATGGGAGCGCCGGTGAGGTAAAAGATCCTACCCTCGGGAGAGATGGTGAAACCCAGATAGCCATAGCTGAACTGGTCGCCCATGCCGCACCGGCGCGAAGGCTCGGAAGTGATGCGGTCGAGCAGTTCGATCTTCTTCTCGCGGGGATCGAAGGAGAAGAGGTAGCCGGAGTTGCCGTGGACGCCGTAGGCCTTGCCGTCCGGGGCGTACCAGCAGATCTTGCGCCAGTTGTAGCCCATGCTGCCGGCATCGGCGGGGTCGTAGTGGCCGAAATAGTCGATGCGCAGGTCCACGTCCTCGAGCATCCGGGGCGCCTCCCAGGAAGGATTGTAGGTCCAGATGTCGCCGTCCGCAGTGGACCAGTAGACGTTGCCGTCGCGCGGGTCGACGAACATCGAACGACAGATGACCCGGAACTCGGGGGTGCCGAGGCCCGTCTCACCGGCCTTCGTGACAGGTCCGAGGTCGCGCAGGCTCTTGGCGTCGATGTCGTAGTCGATGAATATCCCGTGGGGCCAGGTCAGTCCGAACAGATGCCGGCGCTCCCGGTCCATCGCCATTGTGATGATGCCGTCGCCCGCCGGAGCGAGGGCCAGGTCTTCGATCTGTCCCGTGGCCATGTCGTAGCTGACGAAATGACCTCCGGGATAGAGTTTCCATCCTTCCGGAGCCGTGACGGGCATCTGCTCGGCGCCGTCGATGATCTGGTAGTAACCCGCATGCGTGGCGAACCAGAGTTTGCCGTCGCTTTCGATGAACTCGACATGGCTCTTCCCCTGGGCGATGTATTTCTCCTGCTTCTCCCCCAGCGCTTCGGACAGGTCCGCGATGAATTCCGGGGTGCCGGTCGCCGGATCGTAACGGTAAAACTGCCCGCCCACGTCGTAACGCTGGGAAGACAGCACATAATAAATCTGGCCGTCGCTGGCAGGCGAAATGGCATTATAGGTGTCATGCGCGTCCGCAAAACCGGAATAAATGCGCTCGGCGGTCATCTGTCCGCTCACCGGAGCCTTCCGCGGTGCAGGGGCGCATGCGGACAGGAAAGAAAGGGTGAGGATGAAAAAAAAGCGTATCTTGTCCATGAAAACAATTATTCACGATACAAGATACGACTTTATTGGATTCTTTCGAAACGATTACTCCTCTTTTTCTTTTTTCTCCTCGGAGGAGAAAAACTTCCACTGGAATAAAATCAGGTAGAAGGCGCCGACGGTGACACAACTGTCGGCGAAGTTGAAGACCGGATCGAAGAATGTGAAATGCCTGCCTCCGATCCAGGGCAGCCACTGCGGCCAGGTCGTATCGATGATCGGGAAATAGAACATATCGACTACCCGACCCTGCATGAAAGGCATGTGAGGCGTGAAGATCAAACCGTAGAAAAGGCAGTCGATGATATTCCCCAATGCTCCGGCCGCGATCAGCGTCAGTCCGACCAGGACGCCCATCGGAACCTCCTTGTTCCGCTTGATCAGGCTGGAAATCCACCAGCTGAGCGCGGCGAACAAGCAGATCCGGAAGAAGGTCAGGAGATATTTCCCGATCGCGCCGCCGAATTTCATGCCGAAGGCCATCCCCTCGTTCTCGATGAAGAGGATCTGGAACCAGTTGCCGATGACGCTGAAATGCTCCCCGATCGACATATTCGTCTTGACCAGGACCTTGATGACCTGGTCAATGATGACGAGGGCGGCTCCCAGGATCAGCAGTTTCTTCCCTTTGGAGAGCGCCATACCGGATCAGTTCTTTCCGGACTTGGCCAGCATTTCCTTGGCTTCGACCGTCAGCGTAGCGTGCGGCACGAGGCGCAGCCGCTCCTTGGGGATCAGCTTGCCGGTGACACGGCAGACGCCGTAGGTCTTGTTCTCAATGCGCGCGATGGCAGCCTCGAGGTTCTGGATGAACTTGTACTGGCGCTGGGCGAGAGCGCTCGCTTCTTCCTTGGAGAGCTGGTTGGCACCGTCGTCCTCAACCGTCTTGAAAGAGGGGGAGGTATCCTCGATGTCGTTGCTGCCGTTGTGCATCACGACCTGACGGAGTTTGTTGTACTCCGAACGGGCCTTGGCGAGCATGTCCTCGATGATGACACGGAACTCGGCGAGCTCCTCGTCGGAATAGCGGGTCTTCTCGACCGGCTGTGCGTCCTTCGCTTTTTTCTTCACTTCTGCCATATTCTTTTCTTTTACGACGTTAATCTTTATGGGTGTTTCGCTCCACTCGACTTCCACTGCGGTCGCGGGCGCGTCGGCAATCGGCACAAGTTCCACGGACACGGCGAGGGTCTGGGAAGCAAGATAGTCTTTATAGGAGGCAAGGGAATAGGAAATCTCGTCATAATCGTTGCCGTCGGCAAAAATCGTCACGAGTACCTTGTCCGTCACCTCGAATCCGCTGTCCTTGCGGATATTCTGGATGCGGTTGACCAGTTCGCGGGCGATGCCTTCATTCCGGAGCGCATCCGTCACCTCGATATCCAGGGCGATCGTTAGCGAGCCTTCGGAACCGACCAGCCAGCCCGGCATATCCTCGGAAGAGATCTGGTAATCACCGGGATTGAGTTCCACGGGGCCGGAAGGAAGCGCAAGCGTATAGGCGCGACCTTCTGTCTCCGCAGCCTGGATGTCGGAAATCGTCTGCTGGTCGAACGCGCCGAACGCAGCCGCGATCTCCTTCATCTGCTTTCCATAGATCTTGCCGAGGGTCTTGAAGTTCGGCTTGATCTTCTTGGTGATGATGCCCGTGGTGTCGGCGATGAACTCGGCTTCCTTCACGTTGACTTCGCCGAGAAGGATATCCTTGACCTGCTCCAGCTGCGCGCGCACCTTGTCGGAGATGACGGGAATCACAAGCTTGGAGAGAGGCTGGCGCACCTTGATATTCACCTTGCGGCGGAGCGCAAGCACCATCGAAGTCGCCTTCTGGGCAAGCGCCATCCGCTCCTCGAGATCGGTGTCGATCAGAGAGGCATCCGGATCGGGCATTCCGACGTAGTGGACGGACTCTTCCCCATCCGGCACCAGGTCCAGATAGAGCCGGTCCATGTAGAACGGGGCGATCGGGGCCGCCAGGATGGCGACATCACACAACACCTCATACAGGGTCTGGTAAGCGGCCTGCTTGTCGGGTCCCGGCTCGCCGCCCCAGAAACGCTTACGGTTGAGGCGCACGTACCAGTTCGACACATGGTCGCAGACGAAATCCTGGATCAGGCGTCCGGCCAGGGTGATATCGTAATCCTCATACGCGGCACGCACGTCGCGGATAAGGCTGTTGAGCAGGGAAATGATCCAGCGGTCGATCTCCGGGCGTTCGGCATACGGTACAGCAGGCGCCTTCGGATCGAAGCCGTCCACATTCGCGTAGAGCGCGAAGAAGGAGTAGGTGTTGTACAGCGTACCGAAGAACTTGCGGCGTACCTCGTCCACTCCGGCCTCGTCGAACTTGAGGTTGTCCCAGGGCTGGGCGTTGGTCAGCATGTACCAGCGCAGCGGATCGGG
>CAMJHJ010000224.1 GCA_946405485.1 uncultured Bacteroidales bacterium
CGCCTTGCCGAAAATGGCGGGATTCTCCACCTCGCAGTGCATGCGGCGCGCCATCGTGGCGGCCATCTCGTCCTCGGCGTCCAGCTGGGCCTTTTCATCCTTGAGGTTGACCTTGAACAGCGGTTTGAGCAGGATCAGGACGAGGATGACGCCCAGTACGCCTAGCGGGTAGGCGATGGCATAGGAAGAAGCCAGCGCGGCTGCGTCCAGGGCGGCCATTTCCGGTGCGGCGCCCTTCGCCTGCAAGACATTGGTCATCGTCTGCTGGGCGGCGCCGAGACCGGGGGTATTGGTGACGGCGCCAGACATGACGCCGACCATCGTCCCGAGTTCCTCGCCTGTGATCCAGTGGATGGCGAGCGTCGTCAAGACGCCCAGCAGGACGAGGCCGGTGGCCAGGAGGTTGAGCTTGATACCGCTGGCGCGGAAGGAGTGGAAGAAACCGGGTCCGACTTGCAGTCCGATCGAAAAGACGAACAAGATCAGGCCGAAGTCTTTCATGAAGGCAAGCACGGTCGGGTCCACCAAAAGCCCGAAATGGCTGGCCAGGATGCCCAGGAAGAGGATCCAGGTGGAGCCGATCGAGACGCCCTTTATCTTGAAGCGGCCGAGCCACAGGCCGGACGCGATCACCAGGGCGAACAGAAGGACGCTATGTGCGATGCCGGTGCCTAGGAATAAGTCCCGCATATGCAAAAAAGGGAGGCTCTAGGCCTCCTTCTTTTCTTTCATCTCCTGGAATTTCGCCTTGGCCTTTTCTGCGGCTTCGGCGACGTCCTCCTTGGCTTCGGCGTAGGCGACTTTCGCCCGTTCGGCGACCTTGGATGCGCCCACTTTGGCTTTGTCCGCCGCCTTGGCGTAGACGTCCTTCGCCTTCTCTTCGGCCTTGGCGTACATTTCCTTCGCTTCGGCTGCCGTCTCCTTGGCTTCCGCCTTGATCTGGTCCATCGCCTTGTCGATCTTCTCGCCGGCCTTGTCAGCGGCATATTTCACCCTTTCACCGAGGGTCACCTTGCCATCTCCGTTGAGATCCATGGGGTTTTTCACATTCTCTTCACTCATAATGGTATGCTTTTAATGGTTTGTTTCGAACAAGCAGACAAATATAGGATTTTCCCCTTGAAAAGACAAGCTATTTTCCGTCCGCGGAAGAGACGGTGACATTGTCCACACCGGCCTCCTTGAGGGCCGTGACCAGCAGGGAGCAATCCGCCCGGTCGGAGAACGGACCGACTTCGTAGACCGTGGCCGCACCTTCTTTCGCCCGGATGATATCCTTGTCCGTGCAGGCGTGGATGGCTTCCATGGCGGCATCGGACAGGGTGGCGCCGTCTTCGGGCCAGATCCGGACCTTGAACAGCGACGGACTGGCGGTCTCAAGCTTGCGGGCGGCCGGAACGGCAATCATCTTGCCGTCCTGGAAGGCGACGATGACCGCGCCCTTGAAGCCCCGGTTCTTGACCTTGTTGAGATGGGAAAGGGCGTCGGCATAGCTGCGGAACACACCGACCGAATAGGCTGTCTTGCCGCCGCTCGCCGCCCGGGCGAAGACGGGACTCAGGCCCTTCAGTTCGCGTTCCGTCGCTTTCCGCGCCGATGCGAACATCTGGATCTGGTAGACCAGGCCGTCGGGCAGGGTATTGTCCTCAGCGAACTGGCCGACATCCAGGATTTTGAAGGAATAGTCGAAACTGGGCTCGGGTTTCTCGATGTCGAGATCCAGCGCAGGCCCCGGCTCGTTCTTTGAGAAAACGTAATGCGAGGGGGTTCCGACCATCTCCCGGTCCGCTTCCGCCCGGAGTTTGTCCGGGTCGATGACGATACCGTTGGAGAGGAAGTCCATCTCGATCTGCTGGAGCTCCTTGAGGGCGGCCGTAAGTCTCTTCTGATGCGCCGGAAGGGCGATTTCGCAGGAGAGGATCTCTTCGCGGACTTGCGCGAGCCGGGCCGCATCCGTCTCTTCTTTCAGCTGGTTGCGCAGACGTTCCAGACCGGCGTTGAAACGGGAGATCGAGTCGCGGATGAGGCGGACCCGGTCCATCGCGGCGACATAGCGGCGGGTATTCTCATCCTCCGGGATGCCCTGGATCGCATGGCCGGCGCTCTCATGCCGGTCTTCCTCCGGAGTCAGGGAGCAGAGGGCCTTCAGCGCATCCACGGTCCCGATTTCGGTGCGCACCGGCATGCTGTCGAAGGCCAGGATATACACCCATGCGCTGTCACGGGGACAGCCGCGGTTCGAAGCGAATACGGTATACTGACCATCTTCGCTGGGAGCCAGCAGGAAGTCGTCATACGGAGAGGAATAGGGGAAACCCAGGTTGACAGGGGCGTCCCAGTCCCGGGTATTCTCGTTCCATTGGGAGACATACAGGTCGTAGCCGCCCATCCCGTACAGGCCCTTGGACGCGAAATAGAGCGTCTTGCCGTCCGGCGTCACGAAAGGATAAATCTCATCCGACGAGGATGTCAGGTCTTCGTTGATCAGTTGGGGCACGGACCAGACCGAGTCGCGCAGGGAGGTGTGGTAGAGATTGCGGATGCCGTCCGCATCCCGGGCGGAGTAGTAGATGTCTGTCGCGTCCTGCGGGACGTACATCGCCCGGACCAGCCCTTCTTCCGCCAGGGAGTCCAACTGGTTGGGGACGGTGCGCCAGGCGCGGTTTTCCAGGGGGTAGAAGAGGAAAAAGTCTTCCAGGGAGAAACGATAGCGGGCAACGACTTCCGGGCGGCTGCAATAGCGGGTCATGCTGAGACCGTTCTGGGAGAGGATCAGTTCCTGCTCCAATGCTCCGAGCCGGGTGGAATCGACGATCTCCGCCATCCGCTCGCACCAGGCCACGGCTCCCTTGAAGTCATAAGCTCTCCGGAGCGAGTCGGAAAGGGGAGGGACACCGGCCCGCAGCGCCGTCCCGGCGCAAAGGATCGCGGCCGCGACGGTGAGGAAAAATCTGCGTGTCACCCGGGTTTTCATGTGTCTTGCGAGTGCAAAATTAAGAAAATAGTGGTATAAAATTTCTTTCTACGAAAAAAAACAGTAATTTTGCGTCCTATTTTGCCTAACTGGGCAAAAGTGAAAGAATTGAAACAATAACAAATATTAACAAACAACAGTATGCAAAGTAAAGGTGCTATCAGGCTTGTCGCCATTCTTTTGGCCTTGGCCTGCTTGTGGCAGCTTTCCTTCACGCTGGTGACCCGTCTCCAGGAGAAGAAGGCTGTCAAGTATGCGGAGAATGTTGCTGCCGCATTCCAGAATTCCCCGGCATTTGACCAGATCGCCGTCGCAGACCAGGCTCATGTCCTCGATTCCATCCGGGCCGAGCAGACCCGCTGGTACACGGACTCCATTTCTGCGGAAAAGGTCTATTTCGGTTATACATTCAAGGATGTCAAGGCTAAGGAGATCAACCTCGGCCTGGACCTCAAGGGCGGTATGAACGTGATGCTGCAGGTGCAGCTCGCCGACCTGGTAAAGGCTCTGTCCGAGAACAACCAGACCCCCGAGTTCCTGCAGGCCATCGATCTGGCCAAGGAGCGCAGCGTCAATTCCCAGTCCGACTATATCACCCTCTTCGGTGAGGCGTGGAAAGAGGTCTCCGGCGGACAGCGTCTCGCCCAGATCTTCGGTACTTACGAAATGCGCGACCGGATCAAGCCCGAGTCCACCGACGACGAGGTGCTTTCCGTCATCAAG
>CAMJHJ010000225.1 GCA_946405485.1 uncultured Bacteroidales bacterium
ACTACACCTTCCTGCCCCTGCTGATGAACCTCGACGTGAACGGCTTCGGCCACGATGTCCTGAATCCCGACGACATCCCCGTCTGGTGCCAGACCTACCAGGTGCCGATGGGCGCGAACCTCCAGCTCGTGTTCTATCGTTCCAAGAAATCCCCGAAGGTTCTCTTCAAGGTACTGTTAAACGGCGTAGAAGCCCGACTCCCCCTGGAGACGGACCAATGGCCGTATTACGACTGGGAGGCCTTCAAGGCCCGTTTCTAGAACCGCACGTTCAGCTGCACCTTCGCCGTCAAGTCGTAGAACACGCCCCGCGTGTTCACCGCGCGTGCCTCGCCGTCATCTTCGACGATGACGGAATTCGCTCCGCGGAATCCGAAACGGTTGTAGTACGCCTGGACCGTGACGTAATAGCGGTCCCATGCATAGCAGGCGCCGACACGGACAGTCGGTGAGAACGCAATACTGCCGGCATGACGCGTCCGCGTCTTCACCCGGCCGATTCCTCTTTCCGTATAAATGTTGTTGGACAGGGAAACCATCGGCAGCGACGTCAGGTTGACGGTCAGGTTCTGCAGGCCCTTCCAAGAGCGTCCGTCCCGGGGCTCCTGATGCAGGATGACCCAGTTGTAGGAATAGCCCGCGCCCACATGGAACTGCTTCGTGGAGTAGCGGTTCAAATCTTTCAGGATGGAGGACAGTCCGGCGTCGGTCAGAGAGAAATCGCCCTGGAGATACTTCGATGCCACCATCCAGGAGCCGACGGAGCGTCGCTGGACAATCCGGCCGCCGTACGAGGCAGTATATACGAACTTATGCCGGTTGAAGGCATAGAAACCGTCGATGGAGAGGTCGCGCGCCTGACAGGGATTCTGGGAGACGAACGTCGTCGGAGGGAGGTCTTCCAGGCCGTAGTTCAGCGTACCCTCCACGTATTCATGTGTCTTATAATACTGTACGCGCGCGCCATAGTAAGATCCGGCCGTGCCCAGATTGAAATAGGTGTTCCGCTTAGGGCTGTGGTTTCCCACCTCAAAACCCAGGTTCATGCCAAGGTCGCCATACGAGAGACCAAAAACCACCTTCTTGTACAGACGCTTCATCATTCTCGTTTCCAGCGTGACATTGGTGGTCGCCGGATCGCCTCCGATGGAGCTTTTGGCCTCTATGTCGCTGTGCATGTCCGCGCCCATCCGGATGCCGGTTCCTCCGACGGATGCGGTCCATTTGAGTTCGGGCTGGAGCACATAGGCGGGATCCAGGCTTTTCTTACGGGAAGACGACTCTTTCAGGAAGCCCTTCGTCTGTTCCCAGACCTCGGACATGTCCTGCGCGGAGGCCGATGTGGCGGCGCAGAGCAGGGATAATATGATAATGTACTTACTCTTCATTGCTACTGCAAAGATAACTATTTTCATTATCTTTGTAAGGTGAAGCTCCGTCTGTCATATCTGCTGGCCGCCCTTCTGGTGCTCTCGTGCGGGAAGGGAGACCCGGCGCTGCGCACCGCGGCGCGGGTGATCGAGGACCATCCGGACAGCGCGCTTTACCTGCTGGACGGCGTCTCCCGCGTGGACCTGGCGACGGACCGGGAAAAGGCCGAATACGACTACCTGTCGGCCGAAGCATTCTACCGGACCTATTTCTTCCTGGACGATCCCACCGAAGCGGCCCTGGAGCGGGCTTGCTTCTACTTTGAGGAAAACGGACCGGCAATGGAACGAATGCGGGCCTGGGAGCTGATGGGCACGATCCAGACCGCCGTCGGACGGTACGGCATCGGCATGGTCTCCTTCCGGAAGGCCGGCGCCGTGGCCCGCGACATCGAACGGGCGCGGAACCGCATCGGCATGCTCGCGCTCCTTGTGGCGGGCATCCTGGCGACGCTGGTTCTGTATTTCTGGGCCCGGAAGAGCCAGACGGAAAAGCTCCTGGCGGAAAAACAGGCCGAGAACGAGCGCTACATGTCGGCGGCGGAAGACCTCCAGTCCCGCCTCTCCGCCCTACGCGCCGACCGCCCGAAACTGGGCGGCCTGGACACCTTGGACCGCCTGTGCGAACAGTATTATATATTTGAAGGAACGACCAATCTCCAGCCGCGCATTCTCGGCGAGGTGAAAGCCATCGTGGAGGGGCTCCGCAACGACACGAAGGTCCAGAAGAACCTGGAACAGGCCCTGGACGAACGCGCGGACGGCGTGATGAAGCGCCTCCGCGCCGCCTTCCCCAAATGGAAGGACGAGGACTTCCTCCTGTACCTGTTCACGGCTTCCGGCTTCTCCGCCACCACCATCTCCACGCTCCTGGAAAAGGATAAGCCCTACGTTTACAATCGCTTATACCGCCTGAAGGAACGCATCAAGGCCTCCTCTGATCCCGACCGCGAGGAGTTCCTCTCCTGTTTGGAGAAATAAACCATCTCGCAATTTTATAACCTCTTGTTTATCAATTACTTTTGCGATATCCCCTGCGAGTTCGCAATAAGAATCCGTCATTGATTTCCCGCTGTTCCCGGGGTAACTTTGCATCAAGTTAAACCCCTAAAAACCAGCACCATGGAAATCAAGAAAAGCCCTCAAGCCAGCCTGGAAAACAAAAGGCTGCTCTTTGCCGAAATCGGTCTGATCGTCACGCTCCTGGTCGTTTTCGCCGGTTTCGAGACTTCTACGCAGGTACGAGCGACCGCGCATCTTATTGACAATACCAAAGCACCGGACGAGGAGGACATCATGGCCATCCCGCTCGAGACTCCCCCTCCGACACCGGAAGTCCCGCTGCTGCCGCAACTGTCGGACGAGATCGAGATTGTCGATGACAATGTCACCGTGGACCTTGACTTCCAAAGTCTGGAAGACACTGATATTCCGGTCGACATCAAGGATTACATGACTAAGGAAGTGGTCGAAGAAGAGGTGGAGGAAGAGACGTACTTTGTCTATAACGTCGAGGAGAAACCCACTTTCAACGGCGGCGATGCAAACGAGTTCACGAAATGGGTGAACTCCCGGATTCAGTATCCGCAAATCGCCCAGGAGATGCAGATCCAGGGCAAAGTCACCCTCCAGTTCACCATCGACAAGGACGGCAGCCTGAAGAACGTGAAGGTCCTCAGTACCCCGGACGAGTCCCTCTCCAAGGAAGCCGTCCGCGTCGTTTCCAGCTCACCAAAGTGGAAACCAGGCATGCAGCGAGACCGTGCTGTCAAGGTCAATTACATCTTCCCGGTCCTCTTCCAACTGCGTTAGTGAACGACCAGATTTTAGTGGTCAACTGCACGATTTAGGGCAGTTGCGAGAATCCTGCAAAAAGAGACTCTCGTAACTGCCTGATTTTCAACGCCTATCCAACGAGTGCTTGCGAGAAGGTTTTTTGCGGAAGATTTGCGTCCTTGGATGGGAATGCCGACCTTTGCAACAGTGAAAAACCACAAACAAGTATAGATATGGAAATCAAAAAATCCGCTAAAGCCAGCTTGGAGAACAAGAAGCTGCTCTTCACCGAGATCGGTCTCGTGATCGCCCTCGGCATCGTGTGGGCAGCGTTCGAGCACTCCTCCAAGGAAAAGCAGGTGGCCATGCTTCAGGACACCACCAAGGCCCTCGAGGAAGAGGAAATGATCGCTATCCAGAACGAAACCCCTCCGCCGCCGCCCGAGGCCCCGAACATCCCCGTCCTTTCCGACCAGATCG
>CAMJHJ010000226.1 GCA_946405485.1 uncultured Bacteroidales bacterium
TCCAGACCGACATCGTCAAGGACTTCTACGATAAGAACCGGTTCATTTTCTACACCAAATAAAGTGGACAACCGCCTGTCATTTCGACCGGAGCCGCAGGCGGAGTGGAGAAATCTAGAACTCCTCGCCCCCGCCCGTACGGCCGATATCGGCATCGCCGCCATCGACTGCGGGGCTGATGCCGTGTATATCGCCGGCCCGGCTTTCGGCGCCCGGCAGGCGGCCGGCAATCCGGTGGAGGATATCTGCAGGCTCTGCGATTACGCGCACCGGTTCGGCGCTCGTATCTATGTGACGTTCAATACTTTGGTCTATGAGGAGGAAATTCCTCAGGCCCGGCGTCTGCTGCAGGAACTGCAGGAAGCCGGGGTGGATGCCCTGATCGTTCAGGACGCGGCCGTAACGCGCCTCGCCCCCGAGGGAATGATCCTTCACGCCTCCACCCAATGCGCCATCCGTACGCCGGAAAAGGCCCGTTTCACCGAGAGCCTGGGCTACGGCCGGCTCGTCCTGGAACGGGAGCTCTCGCTGGAACAGATCCGTGTCATCCGGGACGCTGTCGATGCCGAACTGGAAGTCTTTGTCCATGGCGCCCTGTGCGTCTGTTACAGCGGCCAATGCTACCTGTCGGAGCATCTGGCCGGCCGTAGCGCCAACCGCGGCGCCTGCGTCCAGGCCTGCCGCTCCCTCTACGACCTGGAAGACGGCGAAGGCAAGGTGCTTGCACGGAACAAGGCGTTGCTGTCCCTGAAGGATTTCAACCTCATCCACCGGCTGGAGGACCTGGCGGAAGCCGGGGCCGATTCGTTCAAGATTGAAGGCCGGCTGAAGAGCATCTCCTATGTCCGGAACGTCGTCCGAGCCTATTCAGAGGCCCTGGACGCCCTCGTCCGCCGTTACCCCGACCGCTACCGCCGCGCCTCCTTCGGCACGCCCCGGGGCGGCTTCACCCCTGACCTTAAAAAGACCTTCAACCGGGATTACACCGAGCTTTTCCTGGACGGCGTCCGCGGTTCCTGGTCTTCGATGGACGCGCCCAAGTCGATGGGCGAGTACATCGGCACGGTCGCATCCCTCCGGTCCGGTGTCTTGACTATCAATCCGGCCGATGCCGGTCTGGCCCTCCATAACGGCGATGGCTTCGCCTTTATCGGCAAGGACGGCGGAATCGTCGGCTTCCGAGGAGATGTGTGCGAAGGTTTCACCATCCGCTGCAAGGATGTCCCTGGCTTGAAGGAAGGGATGCGCTTGTACCGCAACATCGACGCGGACTTCGAGCGGAAACTCGAGGCCAACCGTCCTGTGCGGGAGATCAGTGTCTCCGTGCGCGTCCGGATGGCGGAAGGACTGTTGGTTGCCGATGCGATCTCGGAAGACGGACGGACTGCGTCCGTCACCGCCCCGGCAGCCTTCGACATTGCCCGTGACGCCGCCCGCATGCTCGAAACCGTCCGCACGCAATTGGCAAAACGCGCTGGCATTTATGCCTTCACAGTGGATTCCGTCGATGTGGACGGCCCCGTCCCCTTCATGCCCGCCGCTTTCCTGAACGGCATTCGCCGGCAGCTTGCGGAGGCTCTGGACGCGCAGCCGGTACCGATGCTCCCGCTCCGAAAGGGCGTCGTCCGTCCGGATGCCGCGCCGGAAACATTGACCTATAAGGATAATCTTGCGAACTCCGTCGCCCGTGATCTCTACCGGGAGCGCGGCGCCCTCCAAATGGAGGACGCCTACGAACTCACTCACCGGGAAGGCGTCGAATACATGCGCACGAAATACTGTCTCCGTCACGAACTCGGCCTCTGCCCCAAACAGCGCCCCGGCACCCGTCCGGACCCGCTTTTCCTCCTGAACAACGGCCGCAGACTCCGCCTCGACTTCGACTGCCGCAACTGCGAAATGACCGTCCGCTGACGGTCAGACCTGAATCAAATCTTCTCCAAGGGCAATAGACAGCTTGGCCAGAGACTGCAGCGTAAAGTTGGGAAACCCTTTCGTCCATCGAGTGATCTGTGTTTCATTGCAGCCGATTCTGGCCGCGAGTTCACGCTGGGTTATTCCCTTCTCTTTCGTGAGTCTTTCAATCTTATCGACAATGGCTGCCGACCAAACGGTCTCCTGCCTGATGGCAGGGGAGACCGTCTTGAACTGTCTGTGCAAGGAGTCGTTCTGTTTCATAGCAAGTACTCTTTGTCTTCTATATATTTCAGTGTTCTTTCTTCAATTGTTACGACACCATCTTCCAGGTCTTTCTTGAGCAACTTGTCGAACTTTTGTAAGTCCAGGGCATACCCTAGCAGTCTTCTATCTTCCTGATAGGTCCTTGTCGTCTTTTTGTCGCCATTCCCGAGAATCAGAATCTGATCGGAGATTCGAAGACAGAATAACCGGATGTTTCCTGATTCAATAGGAATGGCGCACAAGTTGTCATTGATCGATCCCTCCGGCCGGAAATACCGTTCCAAAGCCCCTCTGTCGAGGATGATTTCCAATGCCGCCAATATCCTTTGATAGTCTTCATTGAACTCAGCCTCTTCTTCATCGTTGCAAAGATAATAATAATTTACATATATGTAAAGTTTTAGATCAATTCCAACACTAAGTCCACGTCGCCGAAGTGGCCGGTGGTACCGTTGTATTTCTCGATGTAGGAGCGGGTGAGGGCGCCGCGCCAGATGATGTCGTCGCGGGAGCGGAGGGGGATTTCGATCTCGAAGCCGTAGCTGCGGGAGTTGTATTTGACCATCGCGGAGCATTTCCAGGAAGTCTGGCTGCCGCCGTCGTCTTCCACCATCATAAAGGCGCAGTTGTCCAGCATCCCCGTCCATTCCGAAACGAGCACAGCATTGAATGTCAATTCTTTGCCGATGTCCTTCCGTCGCACCACAATCAGGAAATCCGTAATGGAGGGGGTATAGAGCCGCAGTTCCGCTTCGGTCGAGGCGCAGAAGTCTTCGATAGCCCCACATTTCACCCAGACCTCCGAACCGCCCGCGAGCCAACTGTCGAAGTTCCGCTTGGACTTGAAGGAACGGAGGACGAGCGTCTTGAAGTCCTTTCCGGAAGCCCGCGTTTCCGGCCCCTCACCGGAACGGACGAGAATGCTGCCGCCCTGGCCCCAGTCCGGATCCTCCCGGCGCCGCATTTCTAAAGTCTGGTACTCTGCGTCAATATTGCGGTTCACTACCCAGACAGGCCGTTCCTTGGCCATTTCCTCGTCCACGACAACCTCTTCCAACGTTCCGTCTTCGCATCGGATGTAGCCGATATTCACGCTCGCGTTATCCCCTGGGTTGAAGGTGATAATAGGCGCCTCGTCCGAGGAGAAATCCTCCGAGAACGGCCAATATAGCTGCACGTCCGATGCGGAGAGGGCGTCGAGAAACGCCTCGGGGTCCACGGCGCGGGTGGCGTATTGGCGGCGCACTTCGGCCGCCAACAGGTCCCGCAAGGGCTCGGGATAGCCTTCCACGCGGGTGGCCGGCGCCGAACCGATGCCTGATCCGGGCGCTTCGAACAGATTCTGCAGCGTATATTCTTCATCGTAGCCGTTCCCGGCGGAGGCCGATACGGCGTCGCGGACCTCCGCGACCTGCGCTTCCCCGACCGGCAGCGCGGCGAATAGGCGCGCCACTTCGTCCAGGGAGAATTCCACGTCGCCCTGTCGGACGACCGTCTC
>CAMJHJ010000227.1 GCA_946405485.1 uncultured Bacteroidales bacterium
CGCTCCATGAACTGGAGGTAGCGGGAAGTGGTGTTGCGCTGCAGGGAGAAGTTCTCCTTGAAGTTACCCACCTGGAGGTCCAGGTTCGGGATGCCGGTGTACCGGACGATGGCGTCCTTCAGTTCGGCGAGACCGTTGGCGAGGTCCATGTCGAACTCACCGTACCAGTCCTCATTGATCTGCCCCTTCACGGCGAAACGGGCGCGGCGGATGCTGGCGCCGTTGCCGATCGGATCGGCATACTCGGGCGCGCCGAAGAAGACGGCGGCGTCGGCCTGGGCACGGACGTCGAACCAGAGTTTATAACCCGAAGTCGGGGATGCGAGGACGAGGATGCCATCCTGGGCTTCCACATCCAACCGGTCGGAAGACACCGCCACACCGTACTGATTGTACTTGACGGGCTTCTGGGCCGAGGCCACCGACATGGCCAGCAGCATGATTGCTGTCAGACAGAGTAGTTTACGCATAGTGCTTGATAATTTGGTGTTAAAAAGGATCATATGGATTTTATGAACTGCACAAGATTGTCGGAACGCCGGAGCCCCAGCTTCGTGCGAAGGCGGTAGCGGCTGATTTCGACACTCTTGGGTGTGATATTCATCAAAGTCGCGATATATTTGGAAGAGAACCCCTGACGGAGCAGGTTCGCCAGCTTGCGCTCGCTCTCGGTCAGGTTCGGGAAGGATTCTTTCAGGCGCATGTTGAAGTCCTTGTGCAGGATTTCCGACTGCGCGTAGAAGTCGTTCATTTCCCGGGAGAAATACATCCTTTCCCGCAGGGAACTCAGCAGTTCGTCGGTGGCGGCATCCTTCTCCGCGGAATCCGTCAGGCTCCGCACATGGGACAGCCGGTCGTACACGCTCTCCATATACTCTTTCTGCTCGCTGATGCCCACGGCGAAATCGACCAGTTCCTTGCGCTTGATTTCCAGTTTGTTGAGCAGGTCTTTCTCGTTCATTTCGGCCCGCACTTCCAAGGCCGAGAGGGTCTTCTGCGCATTGTAAATCTGCTGGTCCCGGGAGAGAAGGATCTCCTTCTGAAGTTCGCGGCGCCGCTGGGCGCGGAAATACAGGGCGAGGACCGCGGCGATGGCGATGATGCCGAGCACGATCAGGGTCGGCGTGAGCCGGGCGTTCCAGCCGGTCTGGCCGGCATCCTCCGGGGACACGTTCAGGATCATCGACACGCTGTAGCAGATGAGGATACCGAGAATCGGGCACACGACGGCGGAGAGGGCGGACTTCAGCATCTTCTCCCCTTCCACGAAAGCCTTGCGGCGGGCCAGGCTCACCCCGGCGAGCGCCGACAGCAGCAGGACCGGAGCGGGAAGCGGTGTGGCCGTCAGACCCACCCGGGACAGGAAAGGGAAGGAAAAGAGCAGATAGGTCAGGCCCATTGCCGACAGGACAGCGAACAAGGGGCCGGATGTGAAATCCAGGTCCTGGTCCGCGACGCGCCAGGTCTTGACGGAAAAAGCCGGATGGACCGCCAGGAGCAGCAGCAGGGCCGGAACGGCCGCGACGGCCGCCGAAATCGGCCCGTGGCCGAAGGAAGCCACCGGGAAGTAAGCGAGGATGGACCCCAGATTCCACGCCGAAGCGCCCGCCAGGAGGAATGCGGCCAGGACGCACCCCAGCAGGAGCCTATGGTCAGAAACGGCCAGATGGACCGTCCGTTTTCCCGGACGAGGGGCGACGAGCGCCGCGATGCCCGCGGCAAGAAGACCGCAAAGCAGCGGAGCGACGAACCAGGCCGCGACCGTGCGGATGGCCAGCGTCCAGTCCAACGCGCCTTCCGTCACCAGGCGGAAACCGGCGACAGCGCCCAGGAACGCGAAAGGAACTGCCGTATAGGAACTAATCAGAGCGGAAATGGCCACGGCCGCCAAGGTCGACAGGACAATGGCGAAAAGCGAGGGCAGATCGGCGGAAGGGAAATCCGGAAGGACGGAAGACTCCACGGGAACGCCCCACGCGGCGCAGACCAGCGCGCCGAGGAAAAGTATCGGAAGGAGAATCTTGACGGACCACCGTTCCCCCGCCCCGGAGGCCCAGACCGGGCCGATAATCGCCGGCAGTTCCGACCGGAGGACCGGCCAGGCCGCCAGGAGCGACACGAGGGAGAGGATGAGGATCCGCAGAACCATGGCTTACAGTCCGCGCTTGATGGCCATCACGGAAAGCTGCTCCGCCACCTTGACCGCAGCGGTGGAGAGGTCCTCGATGTGAAGGGCGAAATATCGCAGATGAAACTTTTCGCTCAGCTTCAACTGCATGTCATGAAAGACGGTCCGCTTGATGGACTGCGCCAGCTTGACCGCTTCCTTTTCATAGAAATATACCCGGTGGGTGGTTTCGGAAACCTTGTCCGGATCCGTGAAATAGGCTTTGGTGCCTGGGATGGAAGTTTCCACCGCCGTTGTCGCCAGGTCCGCGAGCTTCATGAACTCCTTTTTGAGTTCCTGCGGAACGTTCGGCGCCTCGATCTCGAACTGGATCAGGTCGTTGGACATGATCGTGAAGATATGGTCGAAACGCTCGAGCAGACGCATGATGTCGCCCCGGTAACGGATCAGGGTGCCGCGGGAATAGAGGCTGTTTTCGATCTCCCGACGCAGGGCGCCGGCCTCCCCTTCGAGTTTCGCCATGGTAGAGAGGTTTTCGGCAAAGCCTTCCATATCATTGTAGAGATAACAGCGCACGCCATCCTTGAAGATAATCAAGGCCGTATCGACATTGTTGAGGAGTTTGTCGACAGATTCGACGAAGCGGAAGGCCTTCTTTGTAGAGAATATTTCGAACAGTTTCATCCGCGGTACGTGGTTGGTTTTTCAAAGTTAGCGAATAAAGGAGCAGAAAAACAAGACCTCTACAGCTTTTGATGTGTTATTGTAGAGTTTCTAATTCGAAAAAAGGCCCTCTGAAATGCAGAAGGCCCCGTTCGAAAAAGATTTGTAGAATTCTTCTCAACGCATCAGTCGAAGAAATGGATGTAGTTGAGATTGCCGCTCAGGCTGATGACCTGCTTCACTTCCTCCGTCTTGGGATCATAGGTGAAGACGCCCGCCTTGTCCACGCCGAAGGCGGAGTAATACACCAGCCCGTCATGGTATTCGATGGCCACGCTGTGACCGTCGGAACACGGAATGCCTTCGATCATCTTGATGGTGCGCTTGTTCAGGTCGATGATCACGGGCATGGAGTTCCGGGCGGTATAGGGGTTATCACTCATCAACTCGATGATGCCCACATACGCGGCCAGCTTTCCGCCGCCGAGGTATTGGCAGTTATAGACACTGGCGGGCTTGTAATCGCAGCCCTCGATGGGCGTTCCGCTGATGTCCCAGGACTTGCTTTCGTCGAACTCCTTCCGGGCGGTGGAGATGCAGGCAAAGCCATTCTCCAGGTGCGCCGGATTGTAGCCGAAGAAACCGTAGCAGGCGATATAGATATCCTTGTTCTCGTCGGTGAAGATCATGCCCGGAAGGAAGGGACGGGTCGGGAAGCTGAGACCGCTGGCGGTCTCCGAGATAACCTTCACAACCTGGTCGGTAGCGGTGTCGATGACGGCGACATCGACCTGCAGGTGGTCGTCGTAAGGCATCCAGCTGGAATTGATCTGGTCCAGCGGCAGATAGTAGAAGCCGTCGA
>CAMJHJ010000228.1 GCA_946405485.1 uncultured Bacteroidales bacterium
GCCGAAGCCCTCGCAATTGCGGAACTTGCTGTATTTCACCAAAGCATCGAACTCCTGGCTGTTCCGGTCGTACTCCACGACCTTTACGCCGTTGAGCCAATGCTCCACGTGGTCGCCGTTGACGCAGATCAGCGCCGTATTCCAGTCATAGAGCTGGAAATTCGCCTCATCCTTGTCGGCACGGATCAAGTCGTACAGTGAACCCGCCGTACGGTTGCCCGCGACTCCCAACTTCGCATCCGGATGCAGGCTGTCGTCCAGCACCTGGAACTCGCAGCCGATGGACGGATCCTTGAAGGTCCCGGGATTGATGAAATACTTGATGCCGCTGTTGGCCTTCTCGGTGAGCTTGAACTCCAGGGAGAACATGAAATTCTCATAGGCCTTGACGGTCATCAGGTCACCACCCCGCTTTCCGGGCTCCGCATTGACGACCAGCATGCCGTCCTCAACGGTCCAGCCCTGTTCGGGGACCTTGTCTTCCTTGACGCTGCGCCATCCTTCCAGGCTCTTGCCGTCGAAGAGAGAGGTCCAGCCCTCGGTCAGGTCCTTCTCGGACAATTTCGCCACGGGCTTCTCCACCGGCTCGGTCGCCGGCAGTTCCTTGATCATCACATTGCGGAAGAAAACCTCATTGCCGTGCTCCTGGAGGAGGATATGGCCTTTCTGATGGTTGCCGAAATTCTCCCAGTTCTTGTACTTGCTGCACTGCACCAGGGCGTTGAACAGCTGGTTGTTGCGCTCATACTCAAGGATCTTGGACCCGTTGAGCCAATGCTCCACATGGTCGCCCTCGACCTTGACCCAAGCCGTATTCCACTGTCCGGGGTTGTACCAGGCGTCGCTCTTGTCGGCCTTGATCAGGTCGTACAGGGAGCCCAGGGTGCGGTTGTCGTTGACGCCGAGATGGGCGTCCGGATGGTTCTTGTCATCCAGCAGCTGGAACTCGCAGCCGATCGCAGAAGCCTCGACCACGTTGTAGAGGTCGGGACGCACGAAGTACTTGATGCCGCTGTTGGCACCCTTCGTGAGCTTGAAGTCCACGGAGAGCCAGAAATTCTCATACTGGTCCACGGTGATGATGTCACCGCCGTGGGTGGATTCGGCGCCGCCGTTCTCCCAGACCTGCAGCATGCCGTCACCGACGGTCCAGCCCTCGACGGGGAAATCAGGTGCCTTCGCGCTGCGCCAGCCATCGGAGGTCTTTCCATCCCAAAGGAGCTTCCAGCCTTCGGCCTTCTGCTGCTCGGTCAGGGTGTTGGGAATCCAATTGACCTGGTGGATATCGGGATTCGCAGGGGTCAGATTCTTGTCAAGGTCCTCGGTCAGGATGCGGAGCTTGCGCCACCATACCTTCTTGCCGAAGCAGGAAGAATCACGGGTCGCATGGACCTGGAGGCCGAAGAAACCGTCATCATAGATATCGACCAGGATATTCGCGGTTTCCACGCCGTTGACAAA
Source organism: uncultured Bacteroidales bacterium (assembly GCA_946405485.1). The sequence continues at coordinate 1,462 of CAMJHJ010000228.1, forward strand.
GGTCCGGAGCTGGTCGCCGACCGCCTCGATGCGGCCTTTGTTCCACTGCCCGGGATGATAGGCGTCACGGCCCGCTTCGTTGAAGGTCGGACGGTAGATCCATTCGACACCCTCGTGGTAGATGCCGCCGGTGAAACGGCGGTCGGTCTTGGGATCGAATTCATACTGGTAGCCCATCACGCGGCCGCGGTCCTCGTTGAAGAAACTGCGGAACTGCACGCCGCTGTTGCCGGCGCCTTCGTCCATCTTGAATTCAAATTCCAGGATGAAGTCGCCGTAAGTGGCATCGGTTACCAGGAAAGAGTTGGGACCGCCGGCGACATGGGTCGTACCGGTGATGCAACCTTTCTCTACGGCATACTCCGCCTCACCGACGGCCTGATGCCAGCCGCTGAGGTCTTTCCCATTGAAAAGGGGCGTCCATTTCGGGCCGCAGCCCGTCAGGGTCAGGACCAGCAGGGACGCGAAAAGCAAAACTTTCTTCATGACACTAGACGGTATAATACTCTTCCCAACCCTTGCGCGGCGGGATGCCGGTCAGGAGGGCGTTTGCAAACTTGTTGTCGGTAATCTCGTTGGTGGCTCGGTCGAAGTGGAAGGTCGTGTTGAGCCGCTGGGCGATGACGCCGAGGTTCATGACCTGGCAGAGCGGACCGGACACCTCGAAGCGGGAGTGCGCGATTTCCGTACCCTTGATCGCGTTGAAGAAGTTGATGTAGTGGTTGTAGTGGTAATCCTCGGGGACGTGCGGGAGCAAGCCCTTGGCATCCATCTCCTTGTGCAGGGCCTCGGGGATGACATCCAGCGTGGAGGAATGCGACCCGCCCTTGAAGATCAGGTCGTTGGTGTAGATCTCCTTGCCGGGGTTGAGCTTGGTCGGGACGTATGCCTGTCCGTTGACCGTCGGGACGTCGGAAGCCTGGCTCTTGCCATAACCGACCGGAAGCTCCGGGAAGTTGTTGACGCCGTCGTACCAGGTCATGTCGCAGGCCGGCTTGTTGCCGCGGCGCGGGAACTTGAACTCGATCGTGGAAGCCATCGGGAAGAAATAGTCGTTGTGGCCTTCGCACTTCAGCATGCCGACCTCATAGGGCAGGCCCAGCTCGAGGAACTCATGGCAAGTGTCGAAGATGTGCGCACCCCAGTCGCCCAGGGCGCCCATGCCGAAGTCATACCAGCAGCGCCAGTTGCCTTCGTCGAACTTCTTGCTGTAATCGTGGTACATCGTCTGCATCTGCCAGACATCCCAATCCATGTTCTCAGGCATCGGATCCGCATCCGGGAACTTCTTGATATTGACATCATAACCATGCCAGCGGCGGGAGCCGTTCATGTGGGCCGTGATGTGCGTGACATCCTTGATGATGCCAGCCTCGACCCAGGCCTTGAACTGGAAATAGTTGGGGCCGGAGTGACCCTGGTTGCCCATCTGGGTGACGACATTGGGATACTTTTGGGCCGCGTCGATCAGCAGCTGGTTCTCGGCGAAAGTGCGGCAGAGGGGCTTCTCCGTATAGACATGGATTCCTTCCTTGATCGCACGCATCGTGATCGGGAAGTGGGAGAAGTCGGGGGTGCCGACGATGACAGCCTCGATCTTGCCGGCCATCTCGTCGAACATCTTCCGGAAGTCCTTGTACTGCGGGACGCCGGGGCACATGCCGATGATCTGCTGGGTGTGGGGTGCGCCCATGTTGACGTCGCAAAGGGCCACGACATTGACCATCCCGGTCTCCAGGACGTGCCGGGCGTCTTCACCGCCCCGGTAGCCGATACCGATGAAGGCGACATTGATCTTCTCAGAGGCGCCCTTGGCCTCCTTGCGGTTCTTTGCAGAGGCTTCGAGGGTGCTCAAAGGATTGACGGCCAGGGCTGCCGCAGAGGCACCCGCCGTTTTCAGGAAATCTCTTCTGGAAATCATATGATCAGATTTTTAGTGAATTAATTGCAGTATCATTACGGGTATTTCCGCACATCCTTACAAATATAAAGAATTCCCCCTAAAAAAAAGCCCGTACCCTCTCCCTTTTTTTCTAAAGGAGGAAAATGAGATGATTCTACACGAAAATGGGACTAATGTTTCAAGGGGATCTTCGAAGCGGTGGCGTA
>CAMJHJ010000229.1 GCA_946405485.1 uncultured Bacteroidales bacterium
CTTGCCTCCGGCCAGGATTTCCTGCTTCTTTTCATCGAAGGTCACCTTCTCGCCGCTGCGTACCGCAGCGTTCGTCATCATCGTCGCGATCGAATGGTTATAACCCGCCTGGACCGGGGCGTTGGTCTCCTTGCGGCTGCGCACGCACTCCATCCAGTTGCGCATGTGCAGGCTCGTCATCGGATCGCCCCCGGTATTGGCGGCCGTCTCCACCCGGATGGAAGGCAGTTTGAAGGTCTCCAGCAGATTGGCCTCCATACCCATCGCCTGGGCGTCCTTCGCTTTCATGCCACCGATGGAGGTCACTTCATTGGTATCCAGGTTGAGCGTGCCGCCATTGGAGAAATACAGCTCCTTCACGCCTCCCGCGCTGTTGGTGAAGCGCGAGGTGTACTGGACCTGGAAGCCCTCGTCGCTCCCCTCCGGGCCGTAATCCATCACCGCTGTCAGCGTATCATAGTTCCTGCGTCCATCCTTCCAGAGATAGATGCCCCCGTTGGCCGCGACGCTGCGCGGGTGGCTCAAGCCCGTGAACCAGTGGACCGTATCGATCTGGTGCGACATCCACTGTCCGGGAATACCGGACGAATAAGGCCAGAACAGCCTGTATTCCAAATATTTGCGCGGATCCCACGGCTCGTAGGGGCGGTTGCACAGGAAACGCTTCCAGTCCGTATCCTCCTCGCGGCACTCCGCGACCAGGGCGGGACGGCGCCAGCGGCCGGGCTGGTTCACATTCCAGCTCATCTCCACCATCACGATGGGGCCGAACTTGCCGGACTGGATGTAATCGTAGGCCGCCTGATAGTTGGGCGCCGAACGGCGCTGGGAGCCGATCTGGATGATGCATTTGGACTTCTTCGCGATCTTGAGGGCCTTGCGCGCGTCCTCCATCGTCTCGGCGAAGGGCTTTTCGCAATAGGCGTCGCAGCCGGCCTTGACGGCCTCCACCAGATGCGTCGCGTGCTGGAAATCAGCCGTAGAGATGATGACCGCATCGCACATCTTGGAATCATACAATTCTTCGTTGTTGCGGAACAACTTCACCTCCATGTTGTAGTTCTTCTTAAAATACTCCGCCGCTTCCTCGCGCCGGCGTTTCCAGATGTCGGAGACAGCCACGATCTCGAAGCCGAGCTCCTTGGCGTGGTTCATGAACGAAGGGATCAGCGAGCCGCGGCAACGGTCCGAGAATCCCACGATTCCCACCTTGACGATGTCGTTGGCCTTTTTTGATTTGGCATACAATGCCGAATCAAGGGACAATCCCCCAAGTACCAGGCCACCCGTTCCGAGCAGGCTGGTTTTCAAAAACTCTCTTCTGGTCTGCATGATTATTTGACTGATTGGATTTGTTCTTTCAAGACTTGGACGGCGACGGGCAGTTCAGTCTTCACGTCATTCCATTTGCACTCGAAGGAAATGCGACCCGTAAAGCCGATCTTCTTGAGCGCGCGTAGATAGGGTGTGAAATCATCGCCCGCAACGCCCGGAGCGGTCCGCTCCCCTACTTCCGCGATATGGCAATGGACCAGTTTGTCCGCTGCGCCGAGGATTCCGTCCGGACCTTCCCCGACACGCGCCATGTGGAACAGGTCGGCGATAACGCAGATGTTGGGGCTGCCGGCCCGGCGTGCCATTTCCGCTCCCTCCTTCACCGTATTGATGAAGTTCGTTTCCGATTCTTGCAAGGGTTCGATCGCCACGATGACCCCGCACTCCTCAGCTACGGGCGCCATCCCTCTCAAAAGGGAAAGAAACTGGTCCTCTGCCTCCTCACGCGGGAAGCCCTCGGGAATGGATCGCGAACGGCTGCTGCCCAAGACCAAGATCTTCAGACCCGCCTCGGCGGCGCGCCGGATGGCAACTTCCGAGTAGCGGCCCGCCCGTTCCAGATCCGCCTCCGGTCCTACGACCAGAATGTCCTTCGGGAAGAAACCGTTGGCCGAATAGATGGGCAAACCCAGTGTATCGGCTGCGGCCCGCTGGGCGGCAAAGACGGAGTCACTCTGCTCCGGGACCAGGAAAGAGGCGACATTCGCCTCCAGATAATCCAGCCCGCAAGCCACGGCGGCCGGAGCCCGGTTCAGTCCGCAGATACCGATGTGCTCGTCCAAATTGAATTCGTGCTGTTTCTCCTGACAGGAATTCCATGTCACCAGGGACAGGATCAGGATGAAAAAAGAAAGAATCGTTTTACGCATAAAATGATATTATCTGTACAAATATAATAAATAGCGAGAAAAAACAAACCGCCCCGGATCAATCCCGGAGCGGTTGAAGGAAAGAGTCAGCTACTGCCTAGAAAGACAGCGCGATGCCGATGAAGTCGTCAGCCTTGAGGGCGGCGCCGCCGATCAGGCCGCCGTCGATGTCGGGCTGGGCGAAGAGTTCCTTCGCGTTGGAGGGCTTGCAGCTGCCGCCATAAAGGATGGTCGTTTCCTCGGCGACCTGCGTGCCAAAATGGGCGGCGAGGACCTCACGGATGTAAGCGTGGATTTCCTCGGCCTGCTCCGCGGTCGCGGTCTTGCCGGTACCGATGGCCCAGACGGGCTCATAGGCGATGACGATGGAAGCCATCTCATCGGCCGTGAACCGGAACAGGACGTTCTCGGTCTGGGTCTTCACCACCTCGAAGTGGCGGCCGGCCTCACGCTCGTCGAGATTCTCCCCGACGCAGAGGATGACCTTCAGCCCGTTCGCCAGAGCGAGCTTGACCTTCTCGACGAGTTTCTCATCGGTCTCGCCATAGTACTGACGACGCTCGGAGTGGCCCAGGATGGTCCACTGCGCACCGGTCGAAGCGACCATCGCGGCGCTGACCTCACCCGTATAGGCGCCCTTCTCCTTGTCCGCGCAGTTCTCAGCGGAAAGCTCGACGCGCGTGCCCTTCACGACCTCGGCGACGGGGCAGAGGTGGGTGGCCGGGGTGGCAACGATCAGACCGACACAAGCCGGAACTTCAGCGGATTTGGCAACGACTGCTTTGGCGAGTTCAACGCCCTCGGGAACGGTGGTGTTCATCTTCCAGTTTCCCGCAACGATTTTCTTTCTCATAAGTGATGATATTTGTTGTGTTTTACTATTTTCGCGGCGCAAATTTACTACTTTTGCACAAGAAAATAAAGAATATGAAAACTTTCGTCAAAATGTTGATTCTCACGGGATCGGTGGCGGCCGCCGTCGCCTGCACGCAGAAGAATGAGGAGTTCAGATATACCCTGGACAGTTTCGCCGACATCAAGGTGATGCGCTACCGCGTCCCCGGCTGGGAAGACCTGAGCCTGGACCAGAAAGCCTATGCCTACCACCTGGCCGAGGCGGCCAAATGGGGCCGGGACATCTATTGGGACCAGAACTGCAGATACAATCTCCCGCTCCGTCATGCACTGGAGCAGATCATCACGGATTACAAGGGAGACCGGAATTGTCCCGACTGGCAGGACTTCCTCGTCTATGCCAAGCGCGTCTTCTTCTCCAACGGCGTCCATCACCATTATGCGGAAGACAAGTTTTTCCCTGCCTGCAACCGGGACTATTTCGCAGCCCTGCTGGACATCGTCGGATA
>CAMJHJ010000230.1 GCA_946405485.1 uncultured Bacteroidales bacterium
TCACCTTCAAGAGCGTGGATCCGGAGCATCCGGCGCATTTCTACTTCTGCTCGGCGACCGCGCACCGCGAGACCGGCGTCAAGCAAGTCAGCAAGAAAGACGCCGTCGTGATGCACCTGGGCAGCCTGGAGGAAAGCAATGAGCGCACAATCAACCGCCTGCTGGTCAAGGAGGTGGTGCCTTGCTGCCAGCTGCAGATGGGCATGACCGAACTGGCTCCCGGCAGCACCTGGAACACGATGCCCGCGCATACGCACGACCGTCGCATGGAGGTATACTTCTACTTTGAAGTTCCCGAGGATGCGGCTGTCTGCCACTTCATGGGTGAGCCTCAGGAGACGCGGCACATCTGGATGCACAACGAGCAGGCTGTCATCAGCCCGCAGTGGAGCATCCACAGCGCCTGCGCGACCCGCAATTACACCTTCATCTGGGGCATGTGCGGCGAGAATGACGACTACAACGACATGGACTGGTGTGCCACCAAAGATCTGAAATAACATGAAACGAATCTTTTTGCTTTGCGCACTGGTCGCGCTGATAGCCGGCTGTGCGCCCAAGGCCAAAGAACAGAAAGTGATGGCCCGGTTCGTCCCGGAGCGGGCCGACGACTTCGTCTTTGAGAACAATCTCATCGCCGGCCGTATCTACGGCAAGGCGCTGGAAGGCAATCCGACTTCCCCGGGCGTGGATATCTGGGTCAAGCTGCCCGGCAAGCTCGTCGCCGACGAGTGGTATGCCGCGGAGCAGACGCAACCGGGCTATTACCACCGCGACCATGGCGGAAAGGACTGCTACAAGGTGGCGGTCAGCTTGGGCGGAGGCGGCTCTGCTCCCTACATCAATGAGACGATCTGTTACCCGGCGACCAATTACCGCTCGTATGAGATACTGTCGCAGAAGCCGGACGAGGTGTCCTTCGTCTTGCATTATCCCGAATGGGAGGCTGCCGAGGGGATCCGCGTCGCCCTGGACAAGAAGATCACCGTCACGGCCGACAGTTATTTCATCCGCGTGGATGACAGTTATACTTTCTCCGGCACGGACACCCTGGCCGTTGTCGCGGGCATCAAGCTCCATGGCAACGCCGTCATCGATGAAGAGAAAAAAGTCACTGAGTTCCATGACGCATGGACGATACGCGACGACCGCGTCGCCATCTGGGAACCGGCCTCCGATACTTCTGCGGAACCCGAGGACAGCCGGATCGGCGTAGCCGTCGTGATGCCCGGCGCCGACATGCCCCTGGCGCGCATCGACCTCGACCACCTGATGCTGTGCAAGACCCTCCGTCCGGGAGAGACCCTGACCTACTGGTTCGGCAACTGCTGGTCCAAAGGCGACATACAGGACTCCCAGGCGTGGTTTGACCTGGTTTGGAATCAATAGACTGACCCTGACCGATTATGACTAGACAAACTATCCTTTCCTTGCTGGCCGGCATCTCGATGAGCCTGACCGCTTTCGCCCAGGGCGGGACCGCCCCGGAGTTGCTGCCTTACCAGAATCCCAAACTGTCGCCCGAAGAGCGGGCGGATGACCTGCTGGGCCGCCTGGACATTGACCAGAAGGCCAAGCTGATGACCAATTATAGTTTCGAAATCCCCGAGCTCGGCATCCGCGCCTACAACTGGTGGAGCGAGGCGCTGCACGGCGCCGCACGCGCCGGGCTGGCGACTTCTTTCCCCCAGGCGATCGGCATGGCAGCCAGCTGGGACGTCGACCTCCTGCAGAAGGTGTTCGACATCGCCAGCACCGAGCAGCGCATCATCTTCGTCAAGGGCCGCAAGAATAACCTGGATCCGCTTTACCACGGTTTGACGGTCTGGACGCCGAACATCAACATCTTCCGCGACCCGCGCTGGGGACGCGGCCAGGAGACCTACGGCGAAGATCCGTACCTGACGGCCAAGATGGGTGCGGCGGTCGTCCGGGGCCTGCAGGGCGAGCCGAAGGACGGCTACGACAAACTGCACGCCTGCCTGAAGCATTATGCGGTCCACAGCGGCCTGGAGTATGAGCGGCACCATTTCGACGTGTCGGACATCCCGATGCGCGACTTCCGCGAGACCTACCTCTATGCTTTCGAGGACATCATCAAGAATACCGATGTCCAGGAGGTGATGTGCGCCTACAACAGTGTGTTCGGCAAGCCTTGCTGCGACAATGACCAGCTTCTGACGCGCATCCTGCGCGAGGAATGGGGCTACAAGGGCCTCGTCGTCAGCGACTGCTCGGCGATCCGCGACCTCTGGTCTCCCCCGGGCCACCAGCCCTACCCCGGCGATCCGACGACGGCCATTTCGCACGCCGTGCGCAGCGGCACCGACCTGGAGTGCGGCAAGACCTACCGCCAGATGGCGGATGCCATCCGTGAAGGCAAGATTGACGAGAAAGATGTGGACGTATCCCTGCGCCGCCTGCTGGTCGCACGTTTCCGCCTCGGAGAAATGGATCCCGAGGAGAGCGTGGTCTGGAACCGCGTGGACACGGCCCTGCTCGATTGCCCTGCTCACCAAGCCAAGGCGCTGGAAATGGCGCACGAGTCACTGGTTCTGCTCCACAACACCGGTATCCTGCCTCTGGCCAAGGAAGGTGTGAAATACGCCGTCGTGGGCGTGAACGCCAAGGATGAGGAGTATCCGCTGGGCAACTATAAGGGTGAGCCCGCGCATGTCATCTCCGCCTTCGAGGGCATCTGCAATGCCGTAGGCACCGATAATGTCACGGAGAATCCCGATGAGGCGGACATTGTCATCTACGTAGGCGGCATTAACCCCCGCATCGAGGGTGAAGAAATGCCGGTCGACATGGAGGGCTTCTTCCACGGCGACCGTACTTCCATCGAGCTGCCTAAGGACCAGCGCGCGGAAATCGCCGCCCTGAAGGCCGCCGGCAAGCGGGTGGTCTATGTGAATTACTCCGGCAGTGCGATGGCCCTGGCGCCGGAAAAGGAGAACTGCGAAGCCATCCTGCAGGCCTGGTATGCCGGCGAGATGTGCGGAGAGGCCATCGCCGACGTGCTGTTCGGTGATTACAACCCGTCCGGCCGCCTGCCCGTCACCTTCTATGCGTCCGACGCCGACCTGCCCGAGGTGCGCGATTATCATATGGAAGGCCGTACCTACCGCTATTTCTACGGCGAACCGCTGTGGTATTTCGGTTATGGACAGAGCTACACGACCTTCAAGTTCGGCCGGCCGCGTGTGCGTGGCGGCGAGCTGGTCGTGAAGGTGCGTAATACCGGCAAGCGCGACGGCGACGAGGTGGTCCAGATGTATGTCTCCAAGAAGGAAGATGCCGACGGACCGAAATATGCCCTGCGCGGCTTCAAACGGGTAAGCATCCCCGCCAGGAAATCAGTGGTGGTGCGGATCCCCCTGTGCGACGAGACCTGGGCAACCTATGACGAGACGGCGGGCAAGATGACCACCACGCCCGGCCGCTTCACCGTCTACGCCGGTCCCAGCGCCAATCCCAAAGACCTGAAGAAGACCCGCTTCCGCCTGCGGTAAGCCTAGTCACTGA
>CAMJHJ010000231.1 GCA_946405485.1 uncultured Bacteroidales bacterium
CAGGAGCCGAAACCTCGCCCTCATCGAGTACCCGCTGCTGGCGGTCAAGATCGGCGACGGGCTCCGGAAACGGGGCATTCCGTTCCTGTTCGAGACCCGTCTGGACGAGAATGTCCTGACAGTCCGGGTCGTCGACGAGTACTTCCTGGAGATTCCGGTCACGCTGGCGAGCGTGGACCGGATCGTGGGACTGGTCCCGTACTGTATCCACCGGCCAGACTTGGCCCACGAGGAGATTCCGGGAGTCCGGCGGATCCGGGACTACGCCCTCGCCAGGGTCTGGAACAAGAGGGTGTCCAAGTAGGAAGGTCCTTGGCGGAAGCGTTTTAGAGCTCTTCAACGATACCCGGGAACTGCAGGATCCTGTCCGCGTTCCGCTCGTGGAAAACCAGGTGCGCGAAATCCCGTTTCTTTTGGTTGAGGTCAATGTCCTTAAGTCGTTCCATCAAGGCCGATTTCAACGCATCCATGGAAGTTATGCCTGTCCTGGCAGACAGGAAGTCCATGTTCGGACGGGTCTTCGAAAGCAGGAAGATGGCATCGTAGAAGTCCCGCCCCTTCTGGCGGGAAAGGATGGCGGCGAACTTCATGGCGCAGAGCACGTCCTGCGGGGGCACCTGGATGCGGAAGAAGAAGCCCATCCTGTTAATATTGGCGACTGCGGGCAGGTAAGAGACCCCCTGGTCCTGTGCCTCGACCTTCAGCAACAGCCTCTCCTCCCTGTGACCGGTCAGCCCCAGGTTGAACAGCATCTCAGGGAAATAGAGGTTGCGCCTGAATGCGGTCAGCTTCGGGTTCGGCTTGTCGCGCGTTTCGACATCGATGTTGTTCTGCCGGAGATAAGCCACTACGGAGTCGGTCATCGCCACGAACCCTTCCTCGTCCAGGTCCTTGCAGTCGAAGTCCAGGTCTTCGGAAAACCGGTCGATGCCCTGGACGAGCCGGAGATTGGTGCCGCCGATGAAAGTCAGTTTAGTGATGAAAGGGGTGGAAGCCAGGTGATCCAGGATCATCAGCTGGAGATACTCTTTCAGCATATAGCGGTCAAAATGGTTTTCCCCAGCGATCGACGGGGGAAAGAAACTGCGGATATAGTCGAGGTCAATCATATTCCGTACACCTTTCGCAAAAGTTTTACTCGGCGGTCCAACGTCTTGCTCCCGAATCGCGAGAGATGCTCCGACAGGCGCTCCGTGTTGAGCCCGTCCTGCATGAAGTCCTCGTCCAGGCGAAGTTCTTCCATGTCCTGCTCCGTCTTGTAGAAAGGGTACAGGTAAAGAAGGTCCAAAAGCGCCTTTTCCGGAGTGGCGAGCAGCATGCTGCGCCCGTTTTTCATCGGCCTGGCCTCAAATCCGAAATAGAGCGGCGTCTTGACATTCTGGTAGTGGAACGTGCCGAAAGCGTTCTCAAACCTTGCCGTCTTGAGCGTCGTCACGCTCGTGAGCTGCACTACCTCCTCCGGTATCATACCGTAGAAGGACAATGCACTGTGGAGGCTGATGTAGGAGGGCATGTAGATGCGGTTTGCCACGTACCGTGCGGAGTCGGGTTCCTGCCGGAATTCCGGGAACGCATAGTACTGGTTCCGCAGTTTCAGGAGCAGCCCCTTCCGGCACCACCGGGTCAGGTTGTTACGGTCGAAATCCTTCTCCCACAACAGCACCTGGTTGATGTTGAAGCACCCCATCGGGTACATCCTGTCCCGGAACGTTAGAAAGTCCATTTTGTTATTTTGTTTCCAATACTCTGCAAATATAGTGATTTTTGGAAACAAATCAAACTCTTTTGCGTCTTCTTCCACTTTACTTCGTCATACGGCCCGAGCAGGGCCGCCCGGGCCGGAACTAAGAATCATTTCGCGCGTAACGACAATCTCGCGTTCGCCTTTCATATACGCGGCCTTCGGGGCCGCGAACATAACGTCGCGCATAGCCTTTTCCATAATGCTGCGCAAGCCGCGCGCGCCCGTGCCCAGGTCGGTTGCGAGCTGCGCGGCTGCGGAAATTGCCTCCGGCTCGAAAGTCAGGGCAATCCCGTCCTCGCGGAAAAGCTCCGTGTACTGGCTCACCAGATTGTTCTTGGGCTTGGTCAGGATATTCTCCAGCGCCGCTGTATCGAGCGGGTCGACATACGTGACCACCGGGAATCGGCCCACGAACTCGGGAATCAGTCCGAAATCGCGCAGGTCCTGGGCCGTCACGTCCGCGTACGGGTTGCCGCTGTCCTGGGCGGCCGCCGCATTGCCAAAGCCAATCCGGCTCTGGTCCCGTCCCGTCCTCCGTTCCACGATCCCGTCCAGGCCCACGAACGCGCCTGAGCCGATAAACAGGATATCGGTCGTGTCCAGGTAAATGAGCGGCTGCTCCGGGTGCTTGCGCCCGCCCTGGGGCTGGACACCCATGATGTGCCCCTCGACCATTTTCAGGAGCCCCTGCTGGACACACTCGCCCGACACGTCGCGCGTGACCGACATGCCCGCCTCCCGCTTGGCAATCTTGTCCACCTCGTCGATAAAGACAATCCCGGTTTTCGCCTTTTCAACGTCATAGTCACAGTTCATAAGGAGCCCCGAGAGCAGGCTCTCCACGTCGTCTCCCACGTACCCCGACGCTGTAATCGAGGTCGCGTTCCCGATATAGAAGGGAACGCCGAGCATTTTCGCAATGGTCTTGACCAGCATAGTCTTGCCGCAGCCCGTAGGGCCCAGCAGCAGGATATTGCTCTTCTCCACGTCCACCTCGCGCTCGGGGTCGGCCTTGTGGAGAATCCGCTTGTAATGGTTGTACACCGCTACGGAGAGAGTCCGCTTGGCCTCCTCCTGTCCGACCACGTGTTTGTCAAGGTAGGCCTTGATCTGGTCGGGTCTTTTCAGTTGATTCTGTCTCATACTCCAACTAATACGTCGCTTCTGCAGAATTATTTCAGTCAAACGTTGAATCCGATGCGGCGGGCTGCCTTCTGGGCAGAGAGGGTCTCTTCGTCGCAGTAGGTAAGGAGATCCTGGAGGGTGGCCTTCTGTCCGGAGAGGACGTAGCCGACGGTGGCCTTGCGAGCGATGTTCTCGATATTGCCGCCGGAGAAATCGTAGCGGCCGGCGAGGGCGAGGGCGTCCTCGTCCGAGAGGCCGTCTAGCATGGATTTCCAGATTTTCGCTCGGGTCTCCACCCCCGGCTTGACGAACTCCACCTTGAAGAGGAAGCGGCGCGCGAAAGCCTCGTCGCAAAAGTTCGAAGCCAGGTTCGTCGTCGCGATGAGGATGCCGTCCAGGTTTTCGATGGCCTCCAAACAAATGTTCTGCAGGCTGTTCTGCATCTGGTCCACGCTGTCCTCCGGATTCTCCAGGCGCTTGGAGAAGATGGCGTCGGCCTCGTTGAAGAGGAGGATGGGCGCCAGCTCGTGCGTGCGGCACATCTCGCGGTAGGTCGTGAACACGCCCTTGACAATCTTCTCGGAGTCGCCGACCCACTTGCTCTTGAGCTGGGACATGTCCACGGCGAAGACGGCGCGGCCGGTGC
>CAMJHJ010000232.1 GCA_946405485.1 uncultured Bacteroidales bacterium
TTCCTCCTCGTCCTCACGACGAACATGCTTCCCTTGGCCATGGTTCCACCGCTCCTGTTTGCCACCGAGTTCGCCTTCTCGAAGGCGGGTCAGTGGCTCGGGTCCCGCAAGTGGTTCCTCTGGCTGGCGGTTCCCGCAGCACTCTACTGCTTTCTGGGGGCTTGGTTTCGACGTCCATGGGGAATTTCCTTGGACCTCTCCTGGGAAACCGCCCGCCTGATCCGGCTACTCGTCCAACCGGTGACTGTCTATCTGATGATTGTTTTATGTAGGATTCTGCGTGGTCTTGTACTGCGCCGCATTGAATGGAAGAACGTATTCAAGCTATAAAACGATGATGAGAGGAATAACATGCGGAGATTAAGAAGACAGAATATGGAAATAGGAATGTTTACCGCCCGGATCGCGGGCATATCACGGCTTCGCTTCGATACGGACGGCCCGGGTATCCGGACGCTGGTGCCCCTGAGCGGCTGCCATCTGGACTGTGCTTACTGCATCAACAGCAAACTCCGGAATCCCACCCTCGGTGAGGAGTATTCCCCGGAGAAACTATTGGAACAGGTCCGGATCGATGACGTCTATTTCATGGCCTCCGGCGGAGGAATCACCTTTGGTGGCGGTGAGCCTCTCCTGCACAGCAAGTTCATCCGGCGTTTCCGGGAGATTTGCCCGGCCGGATGGACCATCGCGGTTGAGACCTCGCTGAATGTCCCGCAGGAAGACGTGGAACGGCTCATCGGCATCGTGGGCCGCTGGATCGTTGATATCAAGGAGTTGGATCCCGCAAAATACCGTGAGTACACAGGAGAGTCGAACGAGCGTGTGACATCCAACTTGAATCTACTTGAGGAGCGTGGATGCGCATCCAGGATTCTCGTACGTATCCCGAGAATATTGGGACTTAACACCCTTCAAGACATTATGCGATCCGCCCGCCAGCTCAGAGCACGCGGCTATGAGACAGAGGTCTTCGATTATATCATTCCGGATAGTTTCATAAAGCAGTACTCTGACGGAGAGGCGCTTATGGGTTACTTGATTGATTCGGATGAAGTCGAATCGGAAGGCTGCAGGGATGGGGCTTCTTACAGTCATAAAGCACTGAAAAACATCTATGAGATTCTTACAACACCCCTCACGGGCATTCCCCTGTATCCAGACACTCCAACGGAAGGTGACTATTCCTCATGGGATTAATACTGAAGAAAGATAGCATAATGAACGGACAGACGAAATGCGCTATCCTGCGCGAGATACGCAGGAAGGTTTGCGCCCTGAATGGACTGGAAAACACCGAGAGAGACTGCCGTTACAAGGGAGAGGATTGCATAGGCACCTGTCCCTTCTGCGATGCACAGCTCGAACGCATCAACGCCCAATTGGAAGAGAAGCGCAAGCAGGGCGAAACAATTAATTATGAAGGACTTAACGAACCATATCAAAAAGGATTATGTTAGGAGCAATTATTGGGGACACCGTAGGATCCGTCTACGAGTTCCAAAACACGAAGGACTATAACTTCAAGTTCTTCAACTCGGAAAGTGCATACACGGATGACAGTGTGATGACGATGGCTGTGGCCAACTGGCTGCTGCGGGACAAAGAACACACTTACCAAGGGCTAGAAGACAGCATGATCTACTTTGCCGAGAACTGTCCCTGCCCAATGGGCGGGTATGGAACTGGGTTCTATTTCTGGCTTTTCCGCCCTTCCGGGCTGTCTCCCTTCAACGACCGGTACGGTGTGCCCCCGTATAAGTCCAGGACGGGACGCCATCCATACGGTTCCTGGGGGAACGGCTCTGCGATGCGGGTGAGCGCGGTAGGCTGGTTCTTCAACACCCTCGAAGAAACCGAACGGGTGGCAGCCATCTCGGCGGCCATCACCCATAATCATCCTGAAGGAATCAAGGGTGCGCAGGCAACCGCTGCGGCCATCTTTTTAGCCCGCACAGGGAAGACCAAGGAGGAGATTCGGACCTACATTGAAAAGACCTATGGGTACGACCTCCACAAGACTTGGGAGTACTGGCATCCTATCTATGACTGGGAAAGCAGCTGTCAGGGAACCGTGCCGCAGGCCATCATTTGTTTCCTGGATGCCACAAGTTTCGAGGACGCCATCCGGAAGGCCGTCTCCCTTGGTGGCGACTCTGATACCCTGGCCTGCATATCAGGCGGGATTGCTGAGGCATACTATCGGGATATCCCTAAGTGGGTTGTTGACAGGGTGACTGAACCGCTCCCTACACTGTTCAAAGAAATACTAGTAGAATTCGATAAACACAAGAAATAGACAATGGACAGAAGAAAACAAATACACATCGGACAGCCCGTCAGCATAGGGGACGCAATCAACAGGTCGCTGGAGCTAGCCGAGAAAGACCAATCCCTTCCTACGGGCATCCCTTCCGGCTATCCATCCCTTGACAGAATCACCCGGGGCTGGAGCGAGGGAGACCTGGTCGTCATCGGGGGCAGGCCGGGGACGGGAACCACCGCCCTGGCCCTCGGGATGGCCAGGAATGCGGCCGTGGACTTCGGCGTCCCGACGGCTTTCTTCTCCCTTGAATCGACGGTCCTGGAGATGACCGACCGGCTGATCGTATCCGAATCCCGCATCCCGATGGAGAAGCTCCACGGGGAGCGGGCCATGCAGGACCTCGACTGGCAGCGGGTGGAAGCATCCCTGAAGAGACTGTCGGAGGCCCCGCTCTATCTCGACGACACGCCTCCCGGCCTGCCCCCGGAGTACCGCATCACCGAATTCCAATCCCAGGCCGAGCCGCTGGCGAAAGACAGGAAGGTGAAGCTTTTCGTCATCGACAACCTGCAGGCGACCGTCCCTGACTGGACCGGATGGGAGCCTGATTGTCTCGCCCACGAGTGCCGCAAGACCCTTCATTTCCTCAAGCGGACGGCCGAATCCCTTGGGGCTGCGGTCATCGTCCTGTCCAGCCTGGGAAGGCCGGTGCGGAAAGGCATCCCGTGGCCCACCCTGAAGGACTTCGACGAATACTGTCCGAACGCAGAAGACTTCGCCGACAAGATCATTCTTCTACATAAGGCCTCCTTTCCCGACCTCAGCAAGGAGACGGATGACGGGGCGGAGGAACTGCTGATAGCGAGCCTCGTCCTGAACAGGAAGGGACGTACGGGGGACGTGTGCCTTTCGTTCGACCAGGAGAAGATCCGGGTGGAGAATCTCGAAGACGGCTGCTCCGCCGCCGAACGATTTCCTATTTCCGACACTTCTGAACCAGGGACTTTCTGATAAGGAATCAAGGAACTTTATGCAAAAGAAATCGAATCATGGCGTTTCTAAGACAGGAGTTGGCCATCGACCTCGGCACGGCCAACACGGTGATATTCAAGGATGACGCGGTCGTCCTTGACGAGCCCAGCATCATCGCGACCGATACCAAGACGGGCAAGCTCATGGCCCTCGGTACGCAGGCGCAGCTGATGGAGGAGCACACCCCTCCGGGCATCACGACCATCCGGCCGCTGA
>CAMJHJ010000233.1 GCA_946405485.1 uncultured Bacteroidales bacterium
CGCCCCGGTGACCTGGACCGGGATGTGGCGGCCGGATACCCGACCGTCATCTGCCCCGAGCGGCCGTTCTATCTGGATTATTGCCAGGAGACTTGGCACAAATACGGTTTTGCTTCCTGGAGAGGGCGATTCAACCGGATGGAAGATCTCTATCGTTTCCCGTTGAAGGAAGACCCGCATGTCTGTGGTGTCCAAAGCAATCTCTGGACGGAGTTTGTCCACAATGCCGACCGTTTGGATTACATGGCTTTCCCGCGGCTTATGGCCCTGGCTGAAAAAGCTTGGACGCAGGAGGAGAACATGGATTACGAGGATTTCCTGAGGCGCCTGGACTCCGCGTATGAGTACCTGGACTCCCTGGGAATCAAGTATTATGACGCCCGGAATCCTGACCGGCATCCCGAGCCCTTTTGTCCGGGAATCCCCAAATAGCGTTTGATGAATCTCTTCATCCGTTTTTGACGGAGAGTCATTGACAATGAGACCTTCAAAGTGTGCGCATATGAGTGGCCTAGCACATCCGGTCGGGCAAGTACGACATTCTCTTATCGACTGGGCACGGTATCTCGTCCTCGCCAGCCGGCATTTCAAGCGCTAGGCTTCAGGGGATTCAGCGGCCGAGGACCTGTTTCGCCTCGGCGGTCAGGAAAGGCTGGATTTCGTCGAAAGGTACGATGAAGGCCGGCATGCCGTCGGCATAGCTGGCGATCTCGTACTGCTGATAGACGAAACAGAGGCCCTCGGGGGTCGGATAGGGCGTCCAGGCCGGCAGGGGAATCTGGTCGCCTTCGATCTGCAGGCGTTCCCGCAGTTCTTCTTCGGACATCTTTTCTCCGAATTCGCCGTAATAGCCCAACAGTCCTTTGACCAGCAGGGGTTGGATTTCGGCCGTGCAGGCTGGATCCAGGGTCGCTTCGAGGAAGCGGCCGCTCTTGCGGTCGAAAGTGAGGTAACCGTCGCCGGTGATGCCGCCGTGGGCGCCGCCCTGGTAGATGTAGTTCTGGGACTGGAAGACGACGTAGCCGAGGGTGTCGGCGAGTTTCTTGAGGTTGAACTCATAGCCCCAGGAGGGACTGTCTGCGAGAATCTCGGCTTTTTCCTCTTCGGAGAGATCGCCGTCTTCGCGGATGTAACGCTCGCGCTCGTCGGCGTCCTCCTGCGAGAGCCGGCCGATCAGGGCGAGCGTCTGGTCTTTATAGTAAGCCATCAGGGCTTCGGTATCATCGGTATTGCCTTCGAAGCGGGGGAAATAGCGCTGGGGTTCGCCGAAGGTGATCTGGCTGAGCTGGGTGTCCATCATGTCCACCAGTTTGCCGCGGATCGCCTTGGACGCCGCATCGGCCGGAACGGGCAGTTCCGCATGGAGGGTCAGGTATGAATGGGCGGTGGAGTCCGCATAGTCGCGGACTTCGGTCTGCAGGGAACTATTCTGGCCGCAGGACAGGCAAGCAGCCAGTGCTGCTGCGGCGAAGAGGATGTGTAAGGGTTTCATAGTCATATTCTTTGCTAGATAAAAATCACTTCCCGTCCGTGGAAGAGGAAGCCGCCGGCCGTGACATATTGGCGGCAGGTGGGGGAGAACTGGTCTTCGACCGTGATGTGCAGATGCCCGGAGAGGATGCATTTCAGCAGGGGTTCCTCTTTCAGGTATGCGATGAAATCCCGCGTCACGGGGTCTTCCAGTTGGGCTTTATAGTCACCGCTGGGCTCGGGAAGGGTGCCGTTGCCCTCCATCTTGCCACTCTGGACCCAGAAACGGGTCCGGGCGCGCCAGATGGTCTCGGAGATGAAGGGGACGTGCATGCAGAGGACGATGGGCAGGCCCTTTTTGACTTCTTCCCGGAAACGGTTGACCTGCTCCCAGGTTACGTAGCCGTAGACGTCGTCCAGGGTGACGAAATTGACGCCGTTCACGACTTGCGAGGCAAGGCGCACGTCGAAAGGATAGACTTCCTGAAGCTTCGCCCGGGTCCGGTCTTTCCACTCTTCATCCCGACTCTCCTTGGGCTCGCTGAGCCACATGTCGGGGCTGAATTCATGGTTGCCCAGGCTGCCGAACAGGCTGTCGCCGAAGTACTTGCGGACGAGGTCGAAGTTCTCCTCGCTCTGCCAGTCGATCAGGTCGCCGGTGTGGACGATGAAATCCACGTGCTCCTTCGCCCAGTCCAATGCGTCCCGCAGGGCTTCTTCCTGCCGGCCGCCGAAGGTCTGGGTGCGGCGGATATGGAGCCGCTGCTTCTTTTCATCCTCTTCGGGATAGGCCGCCGCAAGGTGCGAGTCGGTCAGATGCAGGATGGAGAAGGGATGCTCCAGGCCGATGTTGACCACTGCGTAGCTCAGGGACAGGCGCTCCCAAGTGCCTCTTTCCGGGAATACTTCCGGCCGGTCCTTACCCCAGGAGGGGAGTTGGGCGGTGGCGATCAGCGCGCCCGCTCCGGCCAGGTGCTTGACAAAGTCTCTTCTATCCATAGTCTTTCAATCGTACTTACAAAAGTAGCAAAACTATGCGGATTATTTGTTTATATTTGTGAAGACTAATCATCAAGCGGATATGAAAAAGCTCATTAAACTTGTCCTGACCCTGCTGGTCATTCTTTTGGCGGTGAAACTGTGCTCAGACCGTTTCGGGAGCGTGATTTCCCTTCCCGGCGGGTTGGGCAAGGAGAATACGGAGGACTCCGGAGGCTGGTTCAAGCCGAAGGGTCAGACCGATGAGACGACCACGATCGGGGATGATCCGGATGACATTTCCGTCAAGGACCTGGAGCGGGAACTCGGCATCGGGAAAAACAAGGGCTCGGCGAAGTCCGGCACCAGCACTTCCGCCACCCCGTCGGCGTCATCCACACTTTCTTTCAAGGGTATCCCCATGTCCGGATCCTTGTCGGCATTCGGAACGGAATTGGTCAAAGCCGGATTCCGGAATGCCGGGAACGGTACTTATACCGGTGATTTTGCAGGATACAGCGGTTGCAAGATTACACCATCCGGAAGCAATCCCGTCCAGGAAGTCCGGGTTGATTTCCCTGTCATTTCGGACTGGGATGCCTTGGAGAAGGCCTATGATTCCCTAAAGGCCTCTTTGACGCAGAAGTATGGCGTCGAGCCGAGGACATCGACCGACAACAATCTCGCCGTCTATGACCTTCCGGGCGGAACGATCACCCTTGACGCCGATGTGAAGGACCGCTCTACCTGGCATGTGATCCTGAAATACGCGAACGCCCTCTCGACGGTCACGACCGGCACCCTCGGCCGAAATCCCATTGATGACCTGTAGGTTGATGCCGGCCTCGGACGCAGCAGCGGGCTCGGACGCAGCAGTGGGCTCGGATACTGCAGTGGGCCGTGATTTGTAATCTTTTGGTTGTCAATAATTTAGCAATAGGCCTCTCTGGAATAAACGGAGAGGCTTATTGCTATTATGCTGATGATCAATACATTAAAGAAAACGGACAAACCGTCGTTTCCGATGATTTGTCCGCTTTGGCTCCCC
>CAMJHJ010000234.1 GCA_946405485.1 uncultured Bacteroidales bacterium
ACAAGGTCGATCGCTATGTTCGGGACTTGCTTGATATACCGCGCCACCATATCCAGGTCCGCCGCCAGCAGCACCAGCGACTTCGCCTCACTCCTGCGCTTGATGGCAAACACCCGCGCCACCGCCTCCGGATCCGTCGCATCGCAACCGATGCCCCACACCGTATCCGTCGGATACAGGATCACGCCGCCATCCCGCAGGACACCGACGGCTTCTTTCAAAACATCAACCGTATTCATATGGAACTAATACGAACTCCGGAACAAGGTCCCCTTCTTACGCCAATACCGGATCAGCAGGAAACCGAACAACATGCCGCCCAGATGCGCGAAATGCGCGATGCCGGAAGCTACGCCGGTCACTCCCGTCACCAGTTCGATCACGGCGAAAATGATGATCCACCATTTCGCGCTCAGCGTGATGGGCGGGAAAATGAGCGTCAGCTGCGCGTTCGGGAACAGCATCGCATATCCGATCAGCAGACCGTAGATCGCACCCGAGGCACCCACCGTCGGCGTCATCTTCAAGACTTGATAGGCATCCATGGCCGCCTTCGAACCCTTGGCGATCTCCGCCATGTAACTCTGCGCCTGGAGATACTGGACCCCCGTGTGGAGCGCGACCGCACCCAATCCGCAGACGAAATAGAAGATCAGGAACTTCTTTTCCCCGATCATCCGTTCCAGGACGGAACCGAAGATGAACAGGGAATACATATTGAAGAAGATATGCCACCACCCGCCGTGCATGAACATATGGGTGATAAACTGCCACCAGTGGAAATAGGGTGAAGTGGGATAAAACAGTGCGAAAGCCTTGAGCATCCCCTCCTCGTTGAACAACGTGCCGATAAACATCAGCACATTGATAATGATGAGGTTACGCGTCACTCTCGGGACGTTGTCAAAAAAAGCCATGTCTAAAATCTTTTTTCCAATTCATCAAGGGTCAGGATCGAGATGATACGCTGGCCCGAAGGAGTGAACTCCGCATTCTCGCAGTTCAGCAAGGCGTCGACCAGGGCCTGCGCCTCCTGTACGGATCCGATGTTCCGGCCGGTTGAGGCACCCAGTTTGGCGAACTTGAGCGCCGTGGAGCTGTCCATCATTTCCTTCAGGTTCTTACTGCTGTCGTTCAGGATCAGCAGCAAGTCATAGACCATCGTCTCGACCTTGCCCGCCTCGCAGGAATAGCCTTCCGGCACGCCGCTCACGACGATGGTGTCGGTCCCGAAGGGGGTGATGTCGAATCCCAGCCGTTGCAGCAATTCCGCGTTGGCGTCAAAAAGCAGCCGGTTCTCTACGCCCACCTGGACCTGGGCCGGGAACAGGGCGGTCTGGGTCACATGGTGCTCTTGCGTCATCGCACGCAGGAAACGGTCGTACAGGATACGTTCCTGGGCCCGGCGGATGCGGATGACCATGACGCCGGATTTAACGGGTGTGAGGATAAAGCGGTCCTGGATCAGCAGCAGGCGCGTTGAAGGCAGGACGGTCTCTTCGAAGAGCTTGCCGTAGTTCTGCGTAGGAGGGATGATGCCGCCATAACCGCCCGCGGCATGACCGCCTCCGCCGTTCCTTTCCGCCTGCCGGTCCGCCTCCGTCTGCTTCGGGAAGTCGAACGAAGGCGCGGGGCCTGACGATTCGAAGGGATTGTAATCCGGGTCGAAATCCACCGCCGGCGAAGTCGTGGGATGGTATTGGTCGAAGTTGGGCCCCAAAACGGGCATTTGCACCGCGCCTTCGGTGTTGAAGTCGATGCTTGCCCCGAAAGCGTGCTTGCCCAGGGTCTCCTTGATGCTGGCATACAGGATCTGGAAGACCAGCGAATCATCCTCGAACTTGATTTCCGTCTTGGTCGGGTGGATGTTGACGTCTACGGAGTGCGGGTCGATGTCCAGGTAAAGGAAATAGGAGGGCGTGACGCCTTCCGGGATGAAATCCTCGTAAGCCTTCATGACGGCCTTGTGCAGGTAAGGGCTGCGGAAATAGCGTCCGTTGACGAAGAAGAACTGGTTGCCGAGGGTCTTTTTTGCGGTGTCGGGCCGGCCGACAAAGCCGGTGATGCGCACGAGCGAAGTCTGTGCCTCGATGTCCACAAGCTCGCCGACCACATTTGCGCCCAACAGGTCCTGCGCCCTGAATTTCAGGGACTTGGCCGGTTTCAGGACATAGAGGTCGCGGCCGTTGTGCGTCAGTGTGAAAGCGATGTCCGGGCGGGTCAGCGCGATGCGCGAGAACTCTTCGACGATGTGTTTAAGCTCGACGTTGTCGCTCTTGAGGAACTTGCGCCGTGCAGGCGTATTGTAGAACAGGTTCCGCACGGCGAAGTTCGATCCGACGGGCGCGGAGACCTGCGAGGTCTCGATGTGGTTGTAGGAGGAAATGCGCACCTGCGTGCCCACTTCGTCCTTGGGGCGCCGGGTCTTGAGCGTGACCTCTGCGACCGCCGCGATCGAAGCCAGGGCCTCTCCGCGGAAACCGTAAGTCAGGATCTTTTCCAAGTCCTCGGCCGTCGCGATCTTGGAGGTCGCATGGCGCTCGAAACAGAGCAGGGCGTCGTCCGGCGACATGCCGGAGCCGTTGTCGATCACCTGGATCAGGGTACGGCCCGCGTCCGTCGCGACCACGGTCACGGCGGTGGCGCCGGCATCGACGGCGTTCTCCATCAACTCTTTAACGACGGAGGCGGGCCGCTGTACGACCTCGCCCGCCGCGATCATGTTGGCGATGTTGCCGGGAAGGATCTTCAGCGCGCCCATTACAACAGGGTATAGAACTTGGCGATATAGAAAAGGACGATGAAGATCAGCAGCAGACCCACGAGGCCGATGATGTTCTGGGCTTTGTTGGCATGCGAACGGATACGGCGGTCGCGGCCTTCCCGCATGGATTCCTTGATATAGGAACCGGGCACATAGGTGCCTTCTTCCTTCGCCTTCTCGATCTCGCGGTCCAGGGAACCGTCCACGGCTCCGAAGCGGCGCCGGCGTTCTTCTTTATCCTTGTCGTAGTAAATCGGCTTGTAGTTGAACACCCGGTGCTCCTGCTCGCCGAACATATTGAAAATCCCCATATCTCTTTTGTCTTCGGTTATCACACAAAAATAATGAAAATACTTCACATTTAATTATTAAATTTGTCTTCCGGCCCAAGATAAGGGGCTGCTTTGTATCATGGCAACGATGGGATCGAAAAGCAAATCGCTCTGGTACTGCACGTCGTGCGGCAACGAGAGCAGCAAGTGGATGGGGCGCTGCCCCGCCTGCGGGGAGTGGAATACGATGGTGGAGAAAGTGCTGGAGGCCGGTCCCCAACGGGCCCGGAACACGGCGGCAGGCGCTGTGCGAAAACCACAGCGTCTCAAGGATATCCAGTCTTCGGACGAACCCCGCATCTCGCTGGGCAACGCCGAAGTGGACCGGATCCTCGGCGGCGGTATCGTGCCCGGATCCCTGGTGCTGATCGGCGGCGAGCCCGGCATCGGCAAGTC
>CAMJHJ010000235.1 GCA_946405485.1 uncultured Bacteroidales bacterium
CTCGAGAACCAGGACCTGCTCCGCCAGATCGCCGTCAAGAACATCGGCGAGACCCGCATGGCCATCGAGGAGAAGAAAGAGTTGCTCGAGGAGCTCGGCCGCCGGCTTGAGATCCGCAACGAGGACCTGGCTGCCAAGCGCGAAGAACTGGCTGTCATCAAGGATTCCACGGCCGCCGAGGAGGAGAAGCTCCAGGCCCGCCGCGAGACCCTGGCCGCCAAGATCGACGCCCGTACAATGAGCGCTTATACCCGCATCCGTCAGAGCGTACACAACCACCTCGCGGTGGTCCCCGTGTTCAACGGGAACTCTTGCGGAGGCTGCTTCAATACTGTCACTCCCCAGCGTCTCATCGAGATTGCGAGCGGCAAGAAGCTGGTCATTTGCGAGCACTGCGGACGTATCATCGTCAATCCGACTGCCGAATAGGAGTCACGATACCACATTTTTATGCCTGAAACCAACCAAAGGTCTTCTTCCCGAAAGAAGAATCAGGCAGTAGATTTGGACACCATAGGGCTTGAGATGGGTAATAAACCCCCTCAGGCTCTTGATGTTGAAGAAGCTGTCCTGGGAGCGATGCTTATCGAGCCCGTCGCCGTCGATGAGGCGATGGAGGAGCTTTCTGCGTCTTGTTTCTACGATAAGCGCCACCAGATGATCTTTGAGGCGATGTCGTCCCTTGTCCTGGAGCACACGCCCATCGACATCATCACGGTCAGCACCAAGCTCAAGGAGAAAGGCACGCTCGAGGATGTGGGCGGTCCCGTATACCTGGCCGGGCTTTCCCAGAAGGTCGGGGCTGCGGCCCACATGGAGTACTATATCAAGATCCTCAAGCAGAAGACCATCCAGCGGGATCTGATCACGGCTTCCCATGAGATCCTCAAGAAGTCCTATGACGATTCCGTCAAGGTGGACGATCTGATCGACATCGCCCAGACCCGCGTGTACAACGCGATTCAGAACAACGTCAAGAAGGAAGTCCAGGACATCGGCTCCATCATCAACACCGCGATGGAGGACATCCAGGAGATGCAGGGCAGGACGGGGCTGAACGGCGTACCGTCCGGATTCCCCTCCATCGACCGGATTACCCAGGGCTGGCAGAAGTCCGACCTTATTATTTTGGCGGCGCGCCCTTCCGTCGGTAAGACGGCGTTCTCGCTCAACCTGGCCCGCAACGCTGCGGTCGACCATCATATGCCGGTCGCCTTTTTCTCCCTGGAAATGTCCGCCATCCAGCTGGCCAAGCGCCTGATGACTTCCGAGTCCGGCCTCAGCGCCGACAAGATCAAGGGTGGTACGAAGCTGGAGAGCTATGAGTGGGAGCAGCTGGAGTTCAAACTCAAGAACCTGATCAAGGCTCCGCTCTACATCGATGACACGCCGGGTATCCCGGTCATGGAGTTCCGCACCAAGGTCAAGACGCTTGTGAAGAACAAGGGCGTGCGGCTCATCGTCGTGGACTATCTCCAGCTGATGCAGGGGCCTGCGGAGTTGCGCGGCATGCGTGAGCAGGAGGTGGCGGCAATTTCCCGTACCCTCAAGGCGACCGCCAAGGAGCTGGATGTGCCGATCATCGCCCTGTCCCAGCTGTCCCGCAACGCGGTGCAGCGCAGCGGCGGCAGCGGCAAGCCCGTCCTGAGCGACCTTCGTGAGTCGGGCTCCATCGAGCAGGATGCGGATATGGTCATCTTCATCCACCGTCCCGATTTCATCGGCCTTTCGGAAAATCCGGAAGACAAGGAGGTGACCCAGATCATCATCGCCAAACACCGTAACGGCGAGACCGGCGAATTGCCGATGCTGTTCAAGAGCGAGCAGGTCCGTTTCGTCGAGATGGACGAAGCCCTGGCGGCCCAGGCGTTGAACATCCCTTCGGGGATGAACGCCGCTCCGCAGAATGCCGCGGGCGGCTATGACCCCTTTGCCGGCGACGCGCCTTTCGCAGGCGGTGGATTCGAACCTCAAGGTTTTTAGACTATGGCACAGGAAACAGTATCCCATACCGGTAAGGTCATTTCGGCCGATCCGCAGTTCATCCAGGTGGAAATCGTCTCCGAATCCGCCTGTGGCGCCTGCCATGCCAAGGGTCTCTGCGGTGTCGGAGAGCAGAAAGTAAAGCAGGTTTCGGTCCCTACGCCCGTTTCCCCGTTTTATGAGGTCGGGGAGGAGGTCTTCGTGGACCTGAAGGCATCGATGGGGCACAAGGCGGTCTGGATTGCCTATGCCTTGCCCCTGGTCGTCCTGCTTGCGGTCATCGGTATCCTGCTGAAGGCGGGCGCCGGCGAACTGGTCGCAGGCCTCTCCGGCATCGGCGCCGTGGCCGTTTATTATCTGTGCATCTGGCTGTTGCGGGACCGCCTGCGCGACCAGTACATCTTTACGATCCGTAAAAAACAGTAAAACATATACTATGACGACAACTTTTCTTTGGACCATCGGAATCCTAGCCGGCCTCGGTCTGCTGCTTTCCCTCGCCCTCTTCTTCATCGCGAAGAAGTTCCGGGTCGAGGAGGATCCGCGGATTGATGAGATCGAGAAGGTGATGCCCGGCGCCAACTGCGGCGGCTGCGGCTTCGCCGGTTGCCGGGCGTTTGCGGATGCCGCGGTCAAGGCGACCAACCTGGACAACCAGTATTGTCCGGTGGGTGGCGATGAGGTGATGAAGAAGGTGGCCGGAATCCTGGGCATCGAGGCGCAGGCGAAGGCCCCCATGGTGGCGGTCGTCCGCTGCAACGGCAGCTGCGGGAACCGGCCCACGACCAATGTGTATGATGGCGTACGGTCCTGCAAGGTCAAGGCGGCCCTCTATGCCGGCGATACCGGCTGCTCATTCGGCTGCCTGGGTTGCGGAGACTGCGTGGAAGTCTGCCAGTTCGGTGCGCTTTCGATGGATCCCGCCACCGGTCTGCCGGTCGTGGACGAGAGCAAGTGCACCGCCTGCGGCGCCTGCGTCAAGGCTTGTCCGAAAGCGGTCATCGAGTTGCGAAACAAGGGTCCGCGCGGCATGCGCGTCTATGTGTCCTGCATCAACAAGGACAAGGGTGCCGTCGCCCGCAAGGCCTGCAAGGCAGCCTGCATCGGTTGCATGAAGTGCACCAAGGTCTGCCCGCACGATGCGATCGTCGTCGAGAACAACGTGGCGTATATCGATTTCGCGAAGTGCAAGCTTTGCCGCAAGTGTGTCCAGGAGTGTCCGACCGGCGCCATCCATGACATCAACTTCCCGAAGCCCCTGCCGCCGAAAGCGGCTCCGGCTCCGAAACCGGCCGCCGCGCCTGCACCGGCCGCTCCCCAGAGCGTTGAACTGAAAAAGGAGGAAAGCAATGGCTAAACTGACGACATTCTCCATCGGCGGCGTCCATCCGGACGACAGCAAGATCGCCCGCGA
>CAMJHJ010000236.1 GCA_946405485.1 uncultured Bacteroidales bacterium
CAGAGGCCGTCAAGAGCCTTGGGAAGCAGGTGCGGGAAGTCTCTTTCGCCCGCAAAGAGGCGGGCTTTGAGGCTGAGGTATCGCTGTATGTCCCGAAAAAAGAATCGATGCCCGACCTACTCGTGCGTTTGTCCGGTCTGCCGGGTGTGCGTGTAGAAAGTCTGGAGTAAGATGAAAAGGTGCATCCTGACCGCGCTCACGGCGCTGGCAGCCCTGTCTGCCGGCGCGAAAGTGCAGCTGACGCCGCTCTTTACGGACAACATGGTGCTTCAGCAGGAAGCGCAGGTGCCCGTCTGGGGGAAGGCGGCACCCGGTGCCGTTGTAAGCGTCACCCCGTCCTGGAACGGGAAGGCCGTGCGTACGGTCGCGGATGCTTCCGGCTGCTGGCAGCTGCGTCTCGCCACGCCGAAAGGCAGTTTCAAGAAATATACGCTCACGATTTCCGACGGAGAGCCCGTGGTCTTGCAGAACGTCGCCGTCGGTGAAGTCTGGCTCGCATCGGGCCAGTCCAACATGGAGCGGACCTTCGGGCATGAGCGTTTTGACGTCTTCTTCAAGGATCAGGTCGCTTCGGCCTCGGACTGGGCGGACGTGCGCATGCTGACGGTCGCCCGCTCGACCGGGATGGCCCCGCACGACAGTTTCGAGACGGAGTTCGGGGGATGGGAACTGTCTTCTCCCGAGAGTCTCCCGCATTTCTCTTCCGTCGGCTGGTTCTTCGGCCGCTCTCTCCTGCAGGAGTTGAAGGTCCCTGTCGGGATCATCCACACCAGTTGGGGCGGCACCATCATCGAGGCCTGGATGAGCGAAGGGGCGCTGAGAAGCTATCCCGAGATGCTGAACCAACTCGACCTGGTCCGCTCGCTCCCGGATACCGTAGAGGAACGGGAAGCGTCTTTTACGCAGCAGTATGACGCTTTCATGAAGCGGGTGACGGCTGCGGATCTGGGCACGATCGGCGGCGTGGCCGTCTGGGCGCAGCCCGGATTCAACGACAGCGGATGGCGGACCGTCGCGCTTCCGTGCATCATCCAGCAAATCTGGCCCAGGACCAACGGCATTTTCTGGTTCCGCAAAGAGATTGAAGTCCCCGCCGAA
Organism: uncultured Bacteroidales bacterium; assembly: GCA_946405485.1. The sequence goes on from CAMJHJ010000236.1 coordinate 1,099, forward strand.
TGGGCCGGGAAAGACCTGACCCTCAGCCTGGGACCGATCGATGACTTCGATGAGACCTATTGGGACGGGGAACTGGTGGGCTTCGCCCGCCTCTGGAGCAAGCACCGGGTTTATACCATCCCAGCCCGCATGGTTCATGGCGGCAAGGCCGTGATCAGCGTCCGCAATGTCGATGACCACGGCAACGGCGGCCTCCTTGGGGATGCATCGCTGTTGTATCTGCAAGGTCCCGACGGCCGCAAGATCCGGTTGGACAATGAATGGAAGGTGACGCTTTCCGTTTCTTTCGAAGGGATTCCGCGCTCTGCGGCGCGCGAACCCAATCTCGCGACGGTGCTCTACAACGCGATGCTGGCTCCGTTGGCGCCTTATGCCATCAAGGGGGCGCTCTGGTACCAGGGTGAGTCGAATGCCGACAAGGCGTACCGTTACCGCGACCTGATGGCGGACATGGTCCTCGACTGGCGCAGGCTCTGGGGCTACGATTTCCCCTTCTATATCACCCAGCTGGCCGGATTCCGGCCGATCACCCGCGTGGCCGGGGACGATGACTGGGCCGAACTGCGCGAGGCGCAGGCCCTTGCCGCCCGGACCGTCGACAAGGTCGGGATGGCTTGCCTCATTGATAAAGGGGAAGCGGATGACGTGCATCCGGTGCATAAGCAGGAGGTAGGGGAGCGGCTCGCGCGGTTGGCCCTGGTCCGGGATTACGGCCGGAAGATGGCCTGTGATGGGCCTAGGTTCACGTCATATACGATAGGAGACGGTTTCATACGCGTCCGCTTCAGCGATGTGGCGGGCGGCCTGCAAGTCCGGTCCTCCGGCGACTACGCCGAGCTCCGTTACGGAAGCGCCGGGATGGACTTCGAACTCGTGAAAAAAGCTGAGTCCGGCACGCTCTGCGGCTTCCAGATCGCCGGCGCGGACCGGGTCTGGCATTGGGCAGACGCCGTCATTGAAAGCGATACCGTCGTCGTATCCTGCCCTGACGTGCCCCACCCGATCGCAGTCCGCTATGCCTGGGGCGCCAACCCCGTCTGCAACCTCTTCAACTCCGCCGGTCTGCCCGCCTGGCCCTTCCGCACCGACGACTGGCCGGGCCTGACTTACGGAAAGCTTTGACGAAACATAGGTTAAAATATTAAAACTATAATCAACGAAACACTATGGCTAATTATCCTAAAATCGGTATCCGCCCGACCATCGACGGTCGTCAGGGCGGGGTGCGTGAAGCATTGGAAGAGAAAACGATGGCCCTGGCCCACGCCGTGGCGGACCTGATCTCTTCGAACCTCAAGAACGGAGACGGCTCTCCGGTGGAGTGCGTCATCGCCGACACGACGATCGGCCGTGTCGCCGAGACGGCCGCCTGCGAGGAGAAGTTCATCCGCGAGGGCGTCGGCAGCACCATCACCGTGACTTCTTGCTGGTGCTACGGTTCCGAGACGATGGACATGAACCCCCATTGGCCGAAGGCTGTCTGGGGTTTCAACGGCACGGAGCGCCCCGGCGCCGTGTATCTGGCCGCCGTCCTGGCCGCCCACGCCCAGAAGGGCCTGCCGGCCTTCGGCATCTACGGCCATGACGTCCAGGACCTGAATGACAATACCATTCCCGCCGATGTGGCGGAGAAGATCCTGCGTTTCGCCCGCGCCGCACAGGCCGTCGCCACGATGCGCGGCAAGAGCTATCTGTCGATGGGCAACACCTGCATGGGTATCGCCGGCTCCATCGTGGATGCGGATTTCCTGCAGAAGTACCTCGGCATGCATGCGGAGTACGTCTCCCTGGTGGAGATCCTGCGCCGTGTGGACTTCGAGATTTATGACCACGAGGAGTTCAAGAAGGCGATGGAGTGGGTCGAGAAGTATTGCAAGCCGCAGGAAGGCCACGACTACAACGAGGACCGTCCGCTCTTCCCGGGCACCCCGATGACCACCTTCAACGGCAAGGGCAAAGGAAAGAACCGCGCGGAGAAGGACGAAGACTGGGAGTTCACGGTCAAGAACATGATGATCATCCGCGACCTCATGTACGGCAACCCCAAGCTCCTGGAGATGGGTTACAAGGAAGAGGCCCTCGGCCACAACGCCATCGCGGGCGGTGTGCAGGGCCAGCGCCAGTGGACCGACTACAAGCCCAATTTCGACTTCCCCGAGTCCCTGATGTGCTCCTCCTTCGACTGGAACGGCATTCGCGAGGCCTATGTGCTCGCGACGGAGAATGATGCGATGAACGGCCTGTCGATGC
>CAMJHJ010000237.1 GCA_946405485.1 uncultured Bacteroidales bacterium
GATGCCTGCTTTTTTGTGTCTGGATGACTGGACTTGAACCAGCGACCTCCTGGTCCCTAACCAGGTGCGCTACCAACTGCGCTACATCCAGAAGAATGGGACTGCAAAGATACTACTTTTTTGACCCAAACCAAATTCTTTTGCAAGAAAATGATTTATCTTCGCATCATGAAACGTTTGACTCTCTTTTGCGCGCTCTGTGCGTGTCTGACCCTTTCCTGCGCCCGGCAGCAGGAGGAGCAGCTGAAAACCGGTGACTTGATCTTTGTCGGCATTCCGGCCGACTATACCCTGGACGAAGGTTCGATGGATGCCGCCATCACACAGGCGACCGGCACTGCGGACAGCCTGAACTTGATCCATGTGGCCATCGCCGAGGTGGATGCGCAAGGTCAGGCGTGGATTATCGACGCAACGATCAAATATGGCGTGGACCGCCACCCTTTGGATACTTTCCTGACGCAGTTCACGCTCAAGGACGGCTCCCTGCCGGTCTTCGAGGTGATGCGCCTGAAGGATGACAAGCCGGCCGAGACAGCCGTGGAACGGGCCAAGATCTTCCTGGGAACTCCTTATGATGTCGCCTTCCTCCCGGACAACGGCGCCTTTTACTGCAGTGAGCTGGTCCAGGTCAGCTATCTGACCGACGACGGGTCGCGCATCTTCTCTTCTGCTCCGATGAATTTCAAGAATGCCGACGGCGAATACCCGGTCTACTGGCAGCAACTCTTCGCAATGATCGGCCAGGACATTCCGCAGGACATCCCCGGCACCAATCCCCAGGCAATGGCCCAAGACCCGCATCTGAAGCGGGTTGCCGTCACGATTCCTTAGGAGCAGGACCCATCGTAAAGACCATTTCCCCTCCGGCGAGAATGTCGGAGAGGGCGAGCGTGGTCCCGGTGAAGGGCGCGCCGCTCAGCGTGATGGATTGGATGTAGATGTCTTCAGGTCCGATCTGGCCACCGTCTGCGGTACGGGTGCGGATCGTAAAGGAATGACCGCCCGGAAGCGCAATCGTAGCGGAGCGCACCGACGGACTGCCGATGTCGAAAGACCCGCTCCCGGGACAAACGGGATAGAAGCCCAGCGCGCTCCATACGTACCAGGCCGACATCTGGCCGCAGTCGTCGTTGCCGCATAGCCCGTCCAAATCATCGCTGTACATCTCTTTTTTGATCCGGGAGACCATCTCCTGCGCCTTCCAGGGCTGCAGGGCGTCATTATACAGGTAAGCCACATGGTGGCAAGGCTCGTTGCCATGCGCATACTGGCCGATCAGGCCGGTGATGTCCGGCACGACGATATCGTCCGCCGACAAGGTCGTGGCGAACATCTCATCGAGTTTGGCGCCGAAAGCCTCGGGACCCCCGTACAACGACACCATCCGCGCCCGGTCGTGCGGCACATAAAAGGTGTACTGCCAGGCATTCCCTTCGATGAAGTCCTGGTCGTGGGCGGCTGTTCGCAGGGGACTGAACGGTTCTTTCCAGCTCCCGTCTTCATTCCGGGCCCGCATGAAGCCGACGGAAGGGTCGAAGACATTGGCATAATTCCCCGCCCGCGCTGCGAAATAGTCCGCCTCTTCCGATTTGCCCAGTTTGCGGGCCACCAGCGACAGGCACCAGTCATCATAGGCGTATTCCAGCGTCTTGGACACGGAACTGTGGTCCATCCCCGTCGGGATGTAACCGAATAGCTTATAGGGCCAGACGCCCCGGTCCGGATCCTCCGCGATGGCCTTCATCGCCGTCCAGGCTTCCTCGTAATCGAATCCGCCCAGGTCCTGGAGGATAGCGTCCGCAATCACCGGCACGGCGTGGTACCCGATCATGCAGAAGGTCTCGCAAGTGCCGTATTCGTTGATCGGGAGCATTCCGATCTGCCGGTAGCGCTCCAGCATGGAGCGGATGAACGCGACATTGCGCTCCGGGCAGATGAGATTGTAAAGCGGATGCACGGCGCGGTAGGTGTCCCAGAGGGAATAATTCGTGTAAAAGGCGCCTTCCGGGCAGCGGTGGACTTCCTTGTCCCAGCCGCGGTAACTACCGTCCACATCCGTGATGAGGTTCGGAACGACCATCGCGTGGTAGAGGGCGGTGTAGAAGATGCGGGCCTCCTCTTCCGAGGCGAAGGATGCCTGGATAGGGGAGAGCGCCCCTTCCCATTTCAGGGCCGCCGCACGGGCGATGTCACCGAAAGACTTCCCATCCAGCTCGGCGTGCAGGTTGGCCCGTGCCGCTTCGCAGCTGACCGTCGAGACGCCGATGCGTACCAGCAGGGGCTTCTTCGAAGGTACTGCGACATGCAGCTTGCTCATGCGTTCCGACGCCTTCCCGGGTTCCAGCGCGTGACCGTCGGCCCAGCCGGTCCAGAAAGCCACCGGCTCCGACAGTTCGGCGCAGAAATACCATACATGGTTGCTGATGAACCCGTACGAGCGCCGGAAGCCTTCGATGTGGCGGTCGTCGGTGCAGCGCACATCCGCTTCATAGATGCCCCCGTCGTTGCCGTGCAGCATGTCGAACAGCAGTCCCGGCTGCTGCTCGGGTCCCTGGAAGGTAAAGCGGTAGAAGGCGCAACGCTCGCTCGCCGTCATCTCGCAGCGGATGACGTCCTCGTCCAGCGTGACGGCGTAGTAGCCGGGACGGGCGGACTCGGACTCATGCAGGAAATGCGCTCGGTAACCCTTCCGCGTGCTGTCTCCGGGCTCGAAAGCCGGTTCCCCGCAGACGGGCATCAGCAGCAGGTCGCACATATCGGGTGCTCCCGTGCCGCTCATGTGCGTCTGGGAGAATCCGAGGATCCAGTCATCGTCGTGATGATAGCCGGCGCAGTGCTGCCAGTCGTTCAGCCCCGTATCCGGACTGGGCGAGACCATCCCGAAAGGAACGGTCGCCCCGGGGAAGGTGTGGCCGTTGTAGGCCGTACCGATCATCGGATCGACGAGGCCGGCGAGTGTCGGCCCCTGCTTGCAGCCGCAAAGCAAAACGAGTGCAAGGCAAATAGCGAAGAATGGAACCGTGCGTTTCATAGTTAATTATAATTCAAGCTTTTCTTAAATCTCATCCTCCGGTCGCGGTAGATGACTGTGATCCGGTCTCCGGGAGATAAAATTGCTCCCTCCGGCGCCAGCCAGACATGCGGGGAAGCGATTCTCCGCAGGGGAATGAACTCCTCCCGGTGGGCGCGGCGGTATTCGCGGGTCATCGCAAGATTGGACTCGATCCGTGCAAGGACTTCCGGCGCCGGGGTGGAGACCCGTTCCAGCGCTACCGTCCGTCCGCCCGTGCGGATTTTCACCGTCCCTTCCTTGCTGCCGCCGAATACGTTGA
>CAMJHJ010000238.1 GCA_946405485.1 uncultured Bacteroidales bacterium
ACGCAGTATTCCTTGATTTCCTGAAGTTTTCCCGTGCCGATGTAAGTGGCCTTGTCGGGGCGGTCCATCCGCTGCATGAACATCTTGTCGCCCAGGGCTCCGGCGGTCTCCGCCAGGAACTGCAGCTCGTCAAGATACTCCTGCACCTTGCGCTCTCCTCCTTTCTCCAGGACGACGCCGACGAATACGGCTTTTTCGGTCTTGTATTGACTCATACCTTGTTCTCTTGTCTTCAAAAAGCTTTAATCGTGCAAAAATAGCCATTTTATTCGTAGATTTGCACAAAAATCCAGAGTATGGTCTCTTATTTTACGGAAGATATATCGTTCGCTTTCAAGGAGAAACGGCTGACCAGCCGCTGGCTCAAACTCGTTGCCGAAAGCGAAATCCGTCGCCTGGGGGATATCTCCATCGTTTTCTGTTCGGACAATTACATCCTGGACGTGAACATGAAGTATCTCCAGCACGACTATTTTACGGATATCATCACCTTCGACTACTGCGAAGGCGACCGCCTGAACGGCGACCTGTTCATCAGCGTCGATTCCGTCCGGGAGAACGCCTCCTTCTACGGAACCGAATTTGCCGACGAGCTGAACCGGGTGATCGTCCATGGCGTCCTGCACCTGATCGGCTATGACGACCATACCGAAGAGGACATCGCCGAGATGCGCGCCAAGGAGAACTATTATCTGTCGCTTCGTGAACTCGTTTGACATCATCGTTATCGGCGGCGGTCATGCCGGCTGCGAAGCGGCGATGGCCGCGGCTTCGCTGGGCTCCTCCGTCCTGCTTCTTTCCCCGGACTTGAATGGCTTCGCCAAGATGTCGTGCAACCCGGCCGTGGGCGGAATCGCCAAAGGACAGATCGTCCGGGAGATCGACGCGCTCGGCGGATGGACCGGCGTGGTCACGGACGCGGCGACGCTCCAGTTCCGGATGCTCAACCGCTCCAAGGGCCCGGCGATGTGGAGTCCGCGTGCGCAATGCGACAAACTCGCCTTTTCGCTGAAATGGCGCGAAGTATTGTTAAGTTGCTCTAAATTAAGCGTTTACGCAGATTTCGCGGCGAATCTTCTCTTTGAGAATGGCGTATTGTCGGGCGTCCGTACAGTTACCGGGGCAATTTTCCATTCTCGAGCGGTTGTTTTGACCGCCGGAACCTTCCTGAACGGCCGGATGTTCATCGGCACTCACTCTTTCGAGGGAGGCCGCATCGGCGAGCCGGCGGCTTACGGGATCTCCGACCAGATCGCTTCGCTCGGCGTTCCGACCGCCCGGATGAAGACCGGCACTCCCCCGCGCATCGACGTCCGCTCCCTCGACCTATCCAAGCTGCCGGTCCAGGTCGGCGACGACAACCCTGCCCGCTTCTCGTATCTGGATGTCCCCTCTGCGATCCAAGGCGGCGCACCTCAAATGGACTGCTACATCCTCCATACGAACGAGAAGGTCCATGACATCCTCCGTACCGGCTTTGACCGCTCTCCCCTCTTCACGGGCATTATCCATGGCCGCGGTCCGCGCTATTGCCCGAGCATCGAGGACAAGCTTCGCACTTTCGCTGACAAGGATTCCCACCAGCTTTTCCTGGAGCCGGAAGGCCGCAATAACCCCGAATACTATCTCCAGGGCTTCTCCTCCTCGCTTCCGCAAGAGGTCCAGCTGGAGGCCATGCACGCTATCCCCGGCCTTGAAAACGCGGTCGTTTTCAAGCCCGCCTATGCGGTCGAATACGACTATTTCGACCCGCAATATCTGAAGTATTCCCTGGAATCCCGCGTCGTCGAGAACCTCTTCCTGGCCGGTCAGGTCAATGGTACAACCGGCTACGAAGAAGCCGCAGCGCAGGGTTTGATGGCTGGTATCAATGCCCATCTCAAGCTTGCGGAGAAGGATCCTTTCATCCTCCGTCGCGACGAGGCCTACATCGGCGTCCTCATCGACGACCTCATCAACAAAGGCGTCGACGAGCCCTATCGCATGTTTACCTCCCGGGCTGAATACCGCATTCTGCTGCGTCAGGACAATGCTGACGTCCGTCTCACGCCGCGCTCCTATGAGCTTGGATTGGCCTCGGAAGAGCGCTACGCAGCCGTTTGCCGCAAACAGGAGCAGATAGCTGAACTGCAAGATATCTGCGAATCCAAGAAGGTCCGGGCCGATAAGGTCAATGATTACTTGTCCTCCGTTCCCTCCGCTCCCCTGACGGATTCTCGCCATCTTTCTGAGCTAGTCGCGCGTCCGGAGCTCTCTCTGGCCGAGTTGATGCAAATTGTTCCATGTGGAACATTTTCTCCGGAGGTCATCGAGGCTGTCGAAATCGCCATCAAATATGACGGCTATATTCAGCGCGAAAAGCAGCAGGCCGAAAAGAACAATCGCCTGGAATACATTAAGATTCCTGCTGATTTCGACTTCGACAACGTCCAGTCTCTCTCCATCGAATGTCGCCAGAAACTAAAGCGCTACAAGCCCGAAACCATCGCCCAGGCCTCCCGTATCTCTGGTGTCTCCCCCGCCGACATCGCCGTCCTCCTCGTCTATTTCGGACGTTAATTGTTCCACGTAGAACAAACGCTTTGGGGGAGTGCGGTGTTCTTCCGGAAACCTGTGGCCACCCTCGGCCACATAAGAGGGAGGGGCCGGAGCGAAGCGGAGGCGGTTTCCGGAAGAATACCCACTCCCCCTTCTAGAGCTTCTTCAGCGCTGCTTTTATGATTTCTTCTACCCTGGCGCCAGGGTTTTCCTTCAGGATTGAAGGCATGACTTTGTTGATGTTGGCCTTGGTGAAGCCGAGCATGACCAGAGCGGTTGTGGCCTCATCTACGAGCGCGTTCGTGTCGGCCTTGAAGATAGTGTTGGACTCGGTGCCTGCGCCCTTGACGATCTTGTCCTTGAGCTCCAAAACCAGCCTCTGGGCGCTCTTGAGGCCGATTCCCTTGACGCTTTTGATCTTGTTGACATCCTCCGCGAGGATGGCGTGACGGATTTCATCGGAGGTCAGAGATGACAGCATCATCCGGGCGGAATTAACACCGATGCCCGAGACGCCAATCAGCAGCCGGAACAGCTCCCGCTCATCCTTCGTCGCGAAACCGTAAAAGAGCTCTTCGTCCTCACGGATGTAGTGATGGATGTACGCGACCGTCTGGGTCTGGAGCTGCATTTTCTCGTAGGTTTGGAGCGAGATGAGGATGCTGTAGCCGATGCCGCCGCACTCGAGGATTAACTCCGTGGGCGTCAGTTCGATGATTTGTCCTTTGATGTAATCAATCATAACGCAAAAATATGTAAATTTGCAGACTTATCAAAGAAGTATGACGGTAC
>CAMJHJ010000239.1 GCA_946405485.1 uncultured Bacteroidales bacterium
AAATGCCGGAAGACCTTCTCGATGCATTTCTTCTTTTGGTCCAGGTTGGGGTGGACGTATAGGTTGAGGGTCGTGCCGATATTGGCATGACCGAGCAGGACGCTGACGGTCTTATAATCGCAGCCGCTTTCGATACAGCGCGTCGCGAAACTGTGTCGCAGGCCGTGGAATTTCAGGTCAGCTACGCCCAGGTCTGTCATGAAACGTTTGTAGTAGTTCCGGTAGGTCTTGGGTTCGAGCGGTTTCTCATCATTGCTCAAAAGGAAATACTCCGGATTGGCCACCCGGGTCAGGGGGCGGACCAGCCGGATCATCTCCCGGGACATCGGAACTTCCCGGATGGCATTGACCGTCTTCGGCTTGCCCAGGACCAAATGTGAGCGCTGGCTCGTCCCGTCGGGCTGATAGACCCGGCCGAGCGTCTTGCGGATGCGGATGACTTCATCTTCCATGTCGAGGTCTTGCCACTGAAGGGCGCAGACCTCACCGATGCGCAGACCCGCCGACAGGCAGATATAGATGCCGAGGTTACGGCAGGTGAAATGGTCTTTGATGTGGGTGAGGATACGTTTCTGGTCCTGGCGGTTGAGCACATCGAGATTGGTCGCGACCTGCTCGGTGGGGTAGTGGATGCTCCAGTCCGGGACGGGCCAGTAACCCGCCTTGGCGCCGAACCGGGTGATCATCTTGAGGACCAGGACCAGCACCTTGACACTTTTGGTGCTGAGTCCTTCATCCAGCTTTTTCAAGACGAAAGACTGTACGTCGCTTTCCGTGACCAGGGTAGATTCGCCGAAGACCGGCAGGATGTGCTTGTTGAGCAGCAGGACATAGGTAGAATAGGAGGAGGGTTTGACATACTGTCGCTTGTCTCTTTTCCAGATTTCCGAGACTTCCTTGAATGTTTTTGTTTCCATTGTATTAAGTTTTTGAATTGTAGTCAAATAAAAAAGCCGCCCTGTCCGAAGGGCGGCTGAGGGAATGTTCCCGATTCCGGTCTTCGCAACTACCAGACAAACTGGAAGCGGACGTCAACGGGAATGCGTGCGCGTTTCATCGCAGCGAAGTCCAGCAGCAGGGACTCGGACGGGGCGCCGTAGGTCTCGATCAGCTGATTGGCTGCGGCGCTGTCGCCTTCTCCCTGGATTGTCAGGACGCGGGAAGCAATCTCGGTGACGGCCAGCTCGGCCTTGTCAAAGTCTACGAGATAATGACCGCTGCGGTCGATGCTGAAGGCCTCTTTCTCTTTAAGATAGTTGTAGAGGATGATGTTGCCGCGGCCCAGGGCCGTAGCATCGCCGAAACGGGCGGAGCGGATCGTGGAGACGATAAAGGTCGCCAGGGCGTCCTCGCGGCGCACGGTCGGATCGGTCTGGCCGGCGGCGATGGCCTGGAGGTTGAGATAGAGGCCGAGGGCGTTGTCCTTGATTTTCTCGATGGTCAGCGCACCGTCGCCGAGGGCCTCGGTGACCGTGCCTTTCCCGGAGACAGTCTCCTTGACACCGATACCATGCGCGATCTCACGCATCACGGTGTTCCAGAAGAAGGCCTTACTGCTCAGGTTGGCGCTCTGGTCGCGGGTCAGCATCAAGCGTCCGGCGGGCAGGATGATCTTGAGATACTTGGAGTGGATGACATTGTTCAGCACGGCGGTGCGGGTGCCATGTTCGCTCTGGACACGGAGGTCATAAGGGCGGTTGATGGCGATTTTCTTGACGCCGGCGTTGGCCGCACCCGCGGCATAGACCATGTCATAGGCATAGATCGTGGACCCTGCGCCGGGCTCGAAAGCCTTATACTGCACATCGCAGGGGAGCTTCTCCTGGAAAGAAGGGATGAGCTCCGAAAGGGCGTTGATCGTAGAGGTGAGCTCCAGGTCCTTGAGCAGGACGTAGGACTCATAAGAGGTTTTGACACCGCGCAGGCGGTCGTCTTCCGTCTCTGCGGGACCGATGATAAGGTCCATCTTGCTGTCCTGCATCCCAAGCCAGACCAGGTCGCTCTTGTAATAATCGTCGGTCTGCAAAGCCTCGATCTTGGCGAGGAGGTACTCGCGCACGCTGGGCTTGATCGTATAGTTGGCGGCGGCCATCAGGAAAGACTTGATCTTCTCGATCCGGTCCTTATAGGCGTCGTGATACCAGACGGTCTTCAACTCACCGTTACCGTCGCGGCGGACCAGCGTGTAGGGATTCTCCTTCTCAGGATCCTCGAAGGCGAGGAACTCTTCCTCGCTCATGTCAGCGGGGTAAAAATTGGCACCGAGCGGACGGTCCGCCCAGCCTTCGGCGAAGGAAAGGCCGTCGACACGGCTCCATGGGCCATAGTTCACCTCGGCCCACTCGCGCTGGATGCGCGGGAGTTTGTCCAGATCCTTCTTGTTGCCGAAACTCTGGTCCCAGTAGATGTTGTCCACTTCCGCGGAGGCCTGCTTGAAATAGTTGAGGACCTCGCGGCCATTGTCGGAGATGCCCTCGAAGAAGGAGGAGCCGATCTGGATGGGAGCGAATTCGTCCAATTGTTCCTGCACCGGGTCACCCTTGGAGGAACATCCGGCCGCCACGGCCAGACAAAGCAGAGGAAGCAAATATTTCTTCATAATCAAATCGTTGCGCTAACGCGCGGCAAATATCGTAATTTGTATCTTAAAAAGCAATTCAGGGCCGCGTCATGCGAAGGCTATGAGGATGAGCAACTGGGCGACGAGCACCCGCAGGAACATGGTCAGCGGGTAGACTGTCGCATAATCGACGGAGATGTGGTCGGAGCCATAGGCGTCCTGCGCATAGGCCAGGGAGGCGGGACTGGTCATGCCGCCGGAAATCAGGCCGCAGATCTGGTAGAAATTGACCTTGCACAGGCGGGCGATGACGGCGATCGTAAGGCAGGGGATGACCGTGATCAGGAATCCGTACAGGATCCACCACCAGCCTCCGGCCATCAGGGAGGAGACGAAGGTCTGCCCGGCGCCGAGACCGACTGCGGCCAGGAAGATGCTGATGCCGATCTCGCGGATCATCATGTTTGCGCTGGCGGTCGTGTAGGTGCTGATGCCCCAGCGGGGACCGAAGGCGCCCAGGATGATGGCGATGATCAGCGGACCGCCGGCCAGGCCGAGTTTGACCGGCTGCGGGATGCCCGGGAAATGGATGGGGATGGAACCGAAGATCACGCCCAGGGCGATGCCGAAGAAGATGAATACGAGATTGGGGCGGCGGAGCGTGTCGGGATTGTTGCCGACGACCTCCTCTACACGGCGGACGCCTTCCGACGTACCCAGGACCTGGATGATGTCTCCGGTCTGGAGGATGATGCCCGGACG
>CAMJHJ010000240.1 GCA_946405485.1 uncultured Bacteroidales bacterium
GCATCCGCCGCCTATGCCTACAACATGACGGGAGACAAGCGTTATCTCGAGCACGCCGAGAAGGATATCATCGACGTATGTCATTTCCCGGACTGGAATCCTTCCCACTTCCTGGATACCGGTGAGATGAGCCTGGCCGTGTCTATCGGCTATGACTGGCTATACAAGGCCCTGAGTCCGGATACCAGGAAATTGATCGAGGAAACGCTCGTCAAATATGCGTTCGAGACGGCGGAAGGGAAGTGGTTCTACAAGGGCACGAACAACTGGAACCAGGTCTGCAACGCCGGTCTGATCTCCGGCGCCCTGACCATCTGGGAGACAGATCCGGAGATGTGCAAGGCCATGGTCGCCAAATCCATCGAGAGCAACAAGGGCGCCCTCCGCTTCTGCTATTATCCCGATGGCGCTTTCCCGGAAGGCTCCACCTACTGGGAGTATGGGACCGAATTCCAGTGCATCATGATTTCCGCGCTTGAGAGCACGCTGGGCAGCGATTTCGGCATCTGCCAGGCCCAGGGATTCGACAGGACCGGAGACTATGAGATGCACACGATCGGCAATACCCTCCAGCGCTTCAACTATTCCGACTGCGGAAAGGGTCTCGGCGGCAATCCGGCCGTCTGGTTCTTCGCCAGTCGTTTCAACAAGCCGGAAATCCTCTTCTTCGAGCAGCCTGCCCTGGAGAATCAGAGATATGTCGGCAGCCGCACCCTTTTCCTGGCGCTGACCTGCGCAGCCAAGGCTTCTTTCTCCGAAATTCCCACTCCGACGGAGAATGTCTACGTCGGCCACGGTACCACTCCCGTCGCCATGATGCGCACCGGCTGGGATGAGAAGGACCTCTATCTGGGTATCAAGGGCGGCAGGGCCGGTGGCCCCCATGCGCACATGGATGCGGGATCCTTTGTCTTCGATGCCTATGGTTACCGCTGGGCGTCCGATTACGGCCAGCCTTCCTATTCGCTCCTGGAGAAGTTCTTCATCGAGCAGGGCCGGGGCGAAGGCGGCCTCTGGGATATGAGCCAGACCTCCCAGCGCTGGGACTTGTTCGCCTACAACAACAAGCAGCACAATACCATCACGGTCAATGACAGCAAGTTTGACGTGAAGGGTTTCTGTGAGATTACCGAAGCCGTCGACCAGGATGGCGTGATGGGGGCCACCGTGGATATCACACCGGTCTATTCCGGTCAGATCGCTTCCGCTGTCCGGACCGCGTCCATCATCGACAAATCCTATCTCGAGGTGAAGGATGCGCTCAAGGCCGGAGCCAAGCCCGCCCATATCCGCTGGACCCTTCTTACTTATGGAAAGCCGGAAATCACCCCGGAAGGCATCATCCTTTCGCAAGGCGATGTCAAGATGAAGCTGGAAGCCTCCGGAGCAAAGGTCAGCTATACCAGCTGGCCTACGGACGCTGCCTCCATGGGCCTGGATGGCAAAGATTTCGTGAAACTGGTCGAGAATTCCTATATCGTCGGCTACGAGTTCGACCTCCCGAAGAATGCGGAAGTCTCACTCGTCACGACGCTCAAGAAGATCAGTAAACCATGACTTTATGAGATCGAGAACTATCCTTGTCATTATCGCGAGCCTTTGCCTTTCTTCCTTGGCTGTGGGGCAGTCTGCTAAGCACAAAGGTTATGTAATTGTCACAGATTACCTCAAGGCTGACGGGAAGAAGGATGTAAGTGCTGCCATACAGAAGATTATCGACAGTAATCCCAACCGGACCCTGTACTTCCCCGATGGGGTTTATTTGATATCCAAGCCCATCTGCACTCCGGCGGACCCGACGAAAAGCGTTTCCCTCCAGCTATCTAACTATGCGACGATCAAGGCAATGGATGGCTGGTCTCATGAGGAGGCGATGATCCGATTGGGAGGGAAAGATCCCTATAACAGTATATACATCAACGGGAGCAACTACTACCTTGACGGTGGCATCATAGACGGGAATGGCAAAGCGGTCGGGGTATCCGTCGACAGTGGAAGGGAAACGGTCATCCGCAACAGCTCGATGAAGAATGTCAAGATCGGCATTCTGATTAAGCGTGGTGCCAACAACGGGTCCTCGGACTGCGACATCCATGATGTGAATATCGTAGGCAACAAGGCGGATGACAGCATTGGCGTGCTTGTGATCGGATACGACAACACCTTCTCAAATATGCGGATCGCGGCCGTGCACTGCGGGTTCAAGCTCCGCTCGGGAGGCAACAGTCTCCGGAACATCCACCCCCTGTACACAAGCTCGGGATATGAATCCGGGGAATATGCTACAAGCTGCGGATTCCTGGATGAGTCCAATAATAACTTCTACAGTTACTGCTACAGTGACCAGTTCGCCATCGGCTTTCAGACAAAGGGCGGGCACGTAGTCTATTCCGACTGCTTCTGCTGGTGGTACTCGAGCAAAGAAGGACGCCATACGGCCTTCAAGTCAACGGGCAAGTTCAACGCCGTCGTCTCCAACATGACTGTCGGCATGATCAAAAGCAGCGCCGCCACAGAAAACATCGTACTGGATGTGGCCGAAGAAGGCGGTCTCGGTACCTTCACGAACCTCTTCATCCAGGACACGACCGTCCCGACCGACCGGGTTTATGAGAAATACTTGAAATAGAAAAGTCGAATAAATAAAGGATCGATATTGATATGAAACGATTGGCATTGATCCTGTCGGTCCTCGCTGCGGCGGAGATGGGATTTCCTGCGAGGGCCGGGGCTTGGACGCCTCAGGAATGGCCGGTGTTCCGTCACTATGATGCCGCCCATCTGGCTCAGGTCGCCCTGCCGATCGGCGGTATCGGCACCGGGACGGTGTCGCTCGGCGGCCGCGGAGAGTTGCGGGATTGGGAGATCATGAACGTCCCCGGCAAGGGCAACGGCACGGTCCCTCCCGGCAACGATGCCCCGTTCTTCGCCATTTATACACGTTCAGAGACAAACGGTGCGCAGACGCGGCTGCTCTCCGGGCCCCTTTATCCCCAGGAGTATCTCCATTATGAAGGGCGTCCTGTCAACCACCACGGAATGCCTCGCTTTGATGATGCTTCATTTGATGCCGCATACCCTTTCGGGCAAGTGAACCTCGCCGACCCTGCGATGCCCGTCACCGTCCGGATCAAAGGCTTCAATCCGCTTATTCCCGGTGATTCTGAAACCAGCGGGTTGCCCCTGGCCGTATTGTCCTATGAGGTGACCAATCGTTCCGGGGTAGACCTGGACGTGGCTGTCTGCGGTGTGATCCGCAACTTTATCGGCAAGGACGGGCAGGACTACACGAGCAACTGGAAGGGCGACCGCAT
>CAMJHJ010000241.1 GCA_946405485.1 uncultured Bacteroidales bacterium
TCCGGCGTGATGGGCTCGCTGTTCTCGATGACGTCCACGATGGCGCGCTCATAGCCGCGCCAGGGGAGTGCTCCCTTGTATTCCTTGAAATGGACGGTCACGCGCTGGCCGGTGAGCTGCTGGAGCTCTTCGGCGACGGCCTTGTCGGCCACGGAGAACTTGAAGATCTTGGACTGGACGGCGCCGCCGGAGGAGGACTTGGCACCGTAGCCCGAGAGGATCATCTCGCCCTCGTAGGTTTTCCAGATGTAGCCGGTGTAGGTGAGCGAGTTCAGTTCGCCGGTCTTGGTGCCGTCGCTGAACACCCACAGGAATTTGTAATAGCAGAAGCCCGCGCCCACCAGCAGGAGGAGGACGACGACCCACGCGATGATTTTACCTACTGTCTTTGCCATATCGCAATACTTTATTTCGATTTACAAATGTAGCGAATCACGGCCGGAATCGCAAGGTTTATTGCATCTGTCTGAGCAGGACGGTGATTCCGGGCAGGCGGTCCGGGAGTCCGGACAGGTCCGTCTGCGAGAAATGGTAGGGGATGAGGACCTTCGGACGGATGACCTGCGCGGCAGCGACGCACTGGTCCACCGTCATCGTATAAGGCTGATTCACAGGGAGGAAGGCTACGTCGATGTCCTTGATGTCCGCCATTTCCGGAATGTCCTCCGTGTCGCCGGCGATGTAGATGCGGAAGCCGTCGATGGTGAGGATGAAGCCGTTGTCCCGGCCCTGCGGGTGGAACATCGTTCGGCCTTCCGAGTAGTTGTAGGCGGGTACGGCGTCCAGCTGGATGTCCTTACGGATTTCGCGGGTGTCGCCGTTGGCCATCACGTCGCCGGTGCCTCTCATTTCAGCGCAACGGGCGTTGGTGATGAACTGGGTGTTCTCTCCCTGAAGGGCGTCGAGGGCCGTGGGATCGTAATGGTCGCCGTGCTCGTGGGTGACGAGGATGAAGTCGGCCTTCGGGAACTCGGCGGCGTAGTCGGTGGGCTTGCCCAGTCCGGACACCGGGTCCACCTGGATGGACAGGCCGTCATAGTAAATCTCGAGCGAGCCGTGCTTGATGAGGGTGATGGCGAGCGGCTTGCCGCTCTTGGTCTGGAAGGTTTCCACCTCGTAGCGGGCGGTGCGCTGGGCCACTGCTTCTTTAAAGGCCTTTTGGCCGTTTCCGCAGGAAACAAGGCCCAGGAGGGTGAGGAGTGACATCAGTTGGAAAGTTTTCATAAGACTCAGGATACGTTTTGGCTAATGTACGCATTTTCCTGCACTTGACAAGAGGATTAATCCGATTATTTGGCTACATTTGCGTGTCATGGAGGCCGATAAGGAAAATAAGGAGCTTCTTCCGACCCAGAAATACGACACGTGCTTCTTCGAGAAGTACGCGCAGATCGAGCTGGCCACGGTGC
The DNA here is from genome assembly GCA_946405485.1 of uncultured Bacteroidales bacterium. Next base: position 1,410 of record CAMJHJ010000241.1, read on the forward strand.
TCGGGCACGATTTCGACGGGCTCGTGAACCTGGACCGTCCGGACCTGCAGTCGCCGGGCTGCCACACCCTGGGCATCGAGGTGACGCGGGCGATGGAGGAGAGCAAGGCCGCCGGCCTGTCGCTCCTCCAGGACATCGCCGGTCTCACGAAGACACTGCCCGACGAGGACCTGGACCGGGTGCTCCAGAGCGGCTACGCCTATGGCCTTCAAACCGGCAAGTATGTGGGTGTCAGGGAATTGCCATACTGGAAGATGGCCCTCCCGATGCGCCGTATCCTGGAAAGCAAAGTATCCAAGGTGGGGTGCGGCTTCTACGGCCGGTTCGACCGCATGGGCCTTTTCGTCTTCAGCAAGGACAACCTGGGGGAGGGTGCCGCCGTCAAGGCGATGAACTACACCATCAGCCTCCAGAAATACCAGGACCTCCGCTACAACCGCCTGTATATTGCCGATGTGGACGACCTCTTCGTCTGCAACCTGGACGAGGGCCTCTCCGCGTCCTCCCGCCTCGTCCGTTACCGTATCACCCAGGACCAGCGCCGGTCCTTCTATGAGCATGTGCTCGAGAAAACCCTGCCGCCCGAGTTTTAAATCGATGTTCAAAGTCAGCGATATCCTCACTACGCCGCCTCCGGCTTATGCTACGGAGCTGCAGCAAAAGGTCTATGAAACCCTCACCGCGCTGGACATCCCCTTCGAGCGCGTGGACACGGACCCGGGCCTGACGATGGAAGACTGCCAGCACATCGACGCCAAGATCGGCGTCCGCATCGTCAAGACCATCTTCCTGTGCAACCGCCAGCAGACGGAGTTCTACCTGTACGTCACCACCGACGACAAACCCTTCGTCACCCGCGAATTCTGCAGCGCCCTGGGCATCCCGCGCGTCTCATTCGCATCGGCGGAAAAACTCTGGGAGCTCACGGGCGTCGAAGTGGGCGCCACCACGATCCTCAGCGCCATCCTCCCACAGGCTGCCGGCGTCCATCTGGTGATGGATCGCGCTGTCGCCGAAGGCCCTTTCTACGCCTGCACTGACGGCACGGCGACGTGTTTCCTCAAACTCAAGACTTCAGATTTGCTGGAGAGATTCCTGTACGGTAAGACGGTTGTGCTGATTTAAGCTTTTTTTTGCTATATTGCAGCATAACCGTTACGTACTATGGATAAACACGCACTTAGAATCGACATTTTCAACTCTACGCTTGACGTTCTGCGCCAAGGGTGGTATGTGGCTTCGACGGGGAAGATGGTCGATCTGCCTCCGGTGGAGGACGTTATGGCCAATGCGTCCCTGTACAGCGAGCCTTTCAGTGTTCTCATCGACCCAATCGCACCCATCACGACGGAGGTGCGGGTGGAGAATATGGACTGTGTTTTGGCGGCGAAGAAACTCATCGACGAGGGCTATAACCCCGCGATGCTGAATCTGGCCGATCTTTATACTCCCGGCGGCTTGGTGGAGCACGGCTCCGGGGCGCAGGAAGAGAACCTGTGCCGGCGGAGCGATCTCATTCTCTCCCTGTATCAATTCTCTTCCGCCCGGGTTCGGCAGTATCCGGGGCTTGGGCTGGTTTCGCGCGAGGAACAGTATCCGATGGACGAGCGCTACGGCGGCATCTACAGCGGTACCGTCACGTTCTTCCGCGGGCCGGAATCGACTGGTTCTCAGTTGGAAGAGAAGCCTTACAACATTCCCGTCATTTCCGTGGCGGCGCTGGACGGTCCCCGCATCGGCGCGGACGGCATGATGCTCCCGGAGGAAGCGGAGATTACCCTCGAGAAGATGCGCACCATCTTCCGCATCGGCATGGCCAATTTCCACGATTCCCTGGTGCTCTCCGCGATGGGCTGCGGCGCGTTCAGGAACCCGCCGGCCCATATCGCGAAACTCTTCCA
>CAMJHJ010000242.1 GCA_946405485.1 uncultured Bacteroidales bacterium
TTCCGCTTTCCACATCCTTGACACGGACGCTTCCCTCGACCGGCTCCGCCGTATCGTTGACTGCGATCAGGGGGTGCTTACCATCCTTTGCGTCCATCATCAGCACGCAGACGTCCCGCTGGACGTTGCGGATGAAATAGTATGCCAGTTTCTTGTTGAAATAATAGTCCACGACAGCGTCCGAAATGTCCGGCCATCCGTCCTTGATGTTCCACCAGATGATACCGGTCTTGGGAGCGAATTTCTGGCCGCGCCAGAATTCCACGAAATACTTCATCGCCTCAGCCTGAACGACCTGGGACCCGAAGATGAATTCTTCCAGGTCAGAGGGACACTCGCCGAAGAGCAAGCGCTGCTGGTTGATCATCAAGTTGTTGCGGTCGTAGGTCTTGCCCAGTTCCGGGAAGCGGCGCACGCTCTTGGTAAGCCATTCCTCGTTCCAGTTCTTGTCCGGATCCATGGCATTGAGGACGGGACCGCGCTCCATGGCGAACGAAGAACCGTCCTTGACGGATGCACCGGGCACGGTAGGTGCCGGAGCCTCTTTTGCAGCCTTGGCCTGCAGTTGTTTCGCGCTCAGCCAGGGATAGACGCAGTCCGGGCTCATCATCTGCTTCAGGCTCGAAATATCCGGCGCGCCGTGGTAGCCGATTTCGCTGACGAAAACGCAGCCGGCCTCGGTGTAGAACGGGGTCTTGTAGTAGCCCCGCGGGCCCCAGAGATGATTCTCCGGAAGGTGCTCATAATCGATGAATCCCCGCTTCCAGACTTCCTCCGTGTAGTAGGGGGAACTGGGTATGAAAGGCCGCGAGGGATCGAATTCCCAAAGGACCTGGGCGATGACATTGCGGCTGACGTTGTCCCGGTTGGGATCGGGATCGAAGCAGGCGATGGCACGGCGCAGGGAATAGTCGATCTCATTGTTGCCGGACCAGAGGGCGATGGACGGATGGCGTCGGAGCTTCAGCACGACGGCCTTGGTCTCGTCCCAGATCCGTTGTCCGAACTGTGCGTCCTGGGGATAAGCGTTACAGGCGAAAGTGAAGTCTTGCCAGACCATGATGCCGTAGCGGTCGCAGAGCTCGTAGAAACGGTGGTCTTCATAGACGTTTCCGCCCCAGCAACGGATCATGTTGCAGTTGATATCGGCGCAAAGGGCGACAGTTTCGTCCACCCATTGCGGGTCTCGGCTGTGGAGGGCATCCAGCGGCACCCAGTTGGTGCCGTGGATGAAGATCGGTTCCCCGTTGACGATGAAACAGAAGCGCCCCGGTTCGTCTGGCAGATTGATTTCATTGAAATCCAGCTGTACCTTGCGGATGCCGATCTGTTGCTCATCCACGGCAAGGACGGTCCCGTCGTCGGCGATCAGTTCGCATTTCGCATCATAGAGAGCGGGCTCTCCGTAACCGCGGGGCCACCAGAAGTCTACGTCATTGAGATAGATCTTTTGCCTGAGCGCATGATAGACACAAGGCTGGGCGCCTTTGTACACGACTTTTCCGTTGCGGCTCAGTGTCCAGACGGCGCTGGTGTGGTCGAAGCGTTCCACGGGCATCTCGAACTGGGTGTCCGCGAAGATCTCGGCAGTGCCTTTCTCTACATCCACGTTGGCCGTCATCCAATAAACATCGCGGAAATGGACGGGCTCCACGGTGCAGAGCGACACACCCCTCCAGAGACCGGCACTGACCACGCGCGGCAGGATATCCCAGCCGAAAGTATGCGGTGCCTTGCGGATATTGACGCTTTCCGGGGATGCGGAATGGCCGAAACTGATCGCTCCGAAGAAGGGCTTGCGCCCGTATAAAACGGAGGATTGGATGATGACCTCCAGACGGTTGTCGCCTGCATGAAGCAGGTCTGTGACGTCATAGACATGCTCGATCATCATATTCTCGGCGCGTCCGATCCATTCCCCGTTGAGCCAGAGATCGGCGATGGTGTCGATGCCGTCGAAGCGCAAGTGATAATGCTTCCCGGGCTCTACGGCGGGGAATGCAAAGCTGCGGGCATAGCACCATTGGAAGTCCTCCCACTGGCGTGTGAGGTAATTGTTGAGTCCGATGCGGGGATCTGCTTCCAGACCTGCGGCACAGAGATCGATGTCTACATTCCCAGGGACGGTGGCGCTGATGCTCCGGGCATCAGAGGGGATCGCGTCCGGAGCCGTAACAGGCTCCTCACCCTGTTTCCAGAAGCGGAGGCTCCAATCACTGCCGTCCAGGCTGAGTACGGTGGCGGGCGCCTCGGGGGTTTTGATTTCCCGGTCGCGGGGCTGCTGAGCCCGGGTTTCGACGGCGCCGGAAAAGAACAGCGCCAGGGCGGCTGCCGTCGTGATGAGTCTCTTATACATACGGGTCAATAAATAACTTCTTCTTTCAATGCTTCCGCGGGAATCACGCGGGGTTTGCCCGCCGTATCAGGAGATTTAATCTGAGCGGGGACTCCAGCCCGGGGCGGATCCGGCAGTCCTGTCTTTCCGAAGACGCCGGCAGGGACGATACCGGTCTCCTTACCCAGGCTGATCTCGACTTGAAGGGGCTGGTCCACCGCCTTCCCGTCGATATTGAAGTGCAGGAGTCCATCCTTCCCGAAACGCCAGGCACTCAGTTCTTTGCCATCCACCTTTACGGTCAGTGGCTGGCGGGTCAGTGCCAGTTCGAAACGCCAGTCTCTCTGCGCCGGCATACCCTCATAACTGCCTTGTACGGGATGGATGGTGACCAAGACACGGTCGCCGTCCACCTCGCTCTCCATCAGCGTGGAAGCCACGATACCCTGCTCGTAACCATAACTGTCACCGTCGTCCTCATAAAGCGTGTAAGAAGATTTCCCGGCCGGGAAAGCACGCAGGACGAGGGTCTCAAAGGGCTTCGTGCCGATATGCTGCACCTTGGGCTGGCAGGGGAGGATAGCCCCGTCACGGATGTACAGGAGGCCGGCGCGGTTGGCAGGACAGCTGCGGGTGACGGTTTCGCCCTTGCTTGTGATGCGCTCGCCGGTCCAGGCGTCGATCCAGGTCCCGGCAGGAAGATAAATCTCCTCACTGAAGATACCGACGCACAGGTTGTCGCCGAACATATACTGATAACACATGTCGTCCACGTTGCGGTCCTCCGGGAACATCAGAGGCATCGAGCGCACGATCGGCAGGCCTTTCAGACCGCCTTCCAGGGCTGCGGAATAGATATAAGGCATCAGGTTGTAACGCAGCTGCACATAGTCACGATAGATGTTCTGTTGCGGCTCGTCGTAGTAGAAGGGCTGCATCATGGAGAACCAGCTGTTGATCTGGACC
>CAMJHJ010000243.1 GCA_946405485.1 uncultured Bacteroidales bacterium
CATCGAGAAGATCCTCTCCGCCCCCGGAAAGGACGATGACGTGATGGAACTGACGAGGGAGTACCTGGAGAACAAACGCAGTCTGGACGCCTTCACTGAGGAGTGGAGCCTGCAGATGGAAAAGTTAGATAATTAAAACACGAACTGATATGAAATTCTTGAAAGACAATTCTTTGAGAGCAATCATCGGAACGGTTGCTTTCGCTGCAGTCCTCCTTGGCGCACCGCTTCGTTCCGCAGCTCAGGTCCTGTCTCCGCTGATGCTGGACAAGGACATTACGGTGACCGAATTCAATGCGCTCAACGTTTCCGACGACTTTGAAGTGACGATGGCCCGCGGTGCCTACGGCGCCCATCTCACCGTGGACAAGGAGCTGTCTCCCTATGTGGAAGTGTACGTGCGTTCCAGGACTCTGTTCATCAGCTTTGACGAAAAGGCGGTTCCGAGGGATCTCCGGAAGCTTTACCGGGGAAGAGGCGGCTTGACCGCGACCTTCCGCGTTACCGTTTATACACCTGATCTCCAGAGCGTTACGCTTTCTGACTATGCCATTCTGACCGGCACCGAGGATTTCGTGGCCAGTGATTTCGAACTGGTGGCAGCCGGTAAGACCCAGGTGAAGAACCTCAGCATCACGGCCGCTTCCGCGAAGATTTCCCTGAAAAAGAACGCCTTTGCCAACATGGTAGTCCGGACGGACCGGAGTCTCGAAGTCTCCACCGACAACAATTCCACCCTCGACCTTTCCTTTGATGCCGAAACCCTGACGCTGCTCTCCGGCGGATCCTCGATTATCAATGCCGACGGCCCCTGTGTCACGATGAACCTGACGACCGCCGGTTCCTCCCAGGTCAAGATTTCCTCTGAAACCGAAGTCCTCGACATCGCCGCCGAGGGCAATTCCCAGCTGACGCTCACCGGCAAGGCCTACGACATGAAGATCCAGGGTTCCCGCAACGCCACCGTGGACGCCCTGGCCATGCCCCTGGAGACGGTCGATGCCAATATGGCCAACTCTTCCAGCGTACTGGTCGATGCTTCCAAGTCGATTCATGCCAATCTCGTAGGTGGCAGCGCCCTCTACTTCACCGGCAACCCGACGATCGAGATCGAGAAGATCATCAAGTCCACCCTGGCCCCTTACGGAACGAAATAATGCAAGTCTTTGACAGCCATGTCGATACCCCCTCGCAACTGATTCGGCTGCGGGATCTCGGCATCGACAACAAATATGGACACGTCGATTTCCCCAAGATGCAGCGCGGGGGAGTCGGAGGAGCCTTCTTCGCTCTTTACACCCCTCCGGAGACCGCGCCTGACGCCGCTACGCGGTATGCGCTGGAGATGATTTCGGCCGTCTATGACGCGGTCGATGCCAATCCGGACCTGGCGGCCCTGGCCTTCTCGCCGGAGGAGGCTGCCCAGAACACGAAGGACGGTCTGTTTTCCGTGTTCATCGGCATGGAGAACGGGGCGCCTATCCAGCAGTCGCTTTCGCTGCTGCGCACCTTCTACCGCCTGGGCGTCAGCTATCTTACGCTCACGCATAACGGGGACAACGCCATCGCCGACAGCGCCGCCGAAGGGAAGCGCTGGCACGGCCTGAGTCCCTTCGGGAAAGAGGTCGTCGCCGAGATGAACGAACTCGGGATGATGATCGACCTGTCCCATGCCTCCGACGAAACCTTCTGGGACTGCATCCGCCTGTCCACGGCTCCGGTTGTCGCCACGCATTCCTGCTGCCGGGCGCTCTGCAACCATCGGCGCAACCTGACCGATGAGATGCTGAAGGCGCTGGGGGAGAAAGACGGCTATGTCGGCATCAATTTCTATCCTGCCTTCCTTTCGGAACGGTTCCTGTCCGATCCGGCCGATGCAGCCTTGTTCGACGAGGGCGAGCGGGTGGAAGCCGCGTTCATCGCCGAACCGGGAGACCCGGAACGGGTGCGTTCCTGGGAACAGATGCAGGACCGGCTCGAGACAGTTTGGCGTCCCGGCGTCAAAGAGATCGTCGACCACATAGACCATGCGGTTGAGCTAGCCGGCATCGACCATGTGGGAATCGGTTCCGATTATGATGGTATCCTGGTGGCTCCGGCCGGGCTGGAGAACGTGTCCAAGATCGGTCTGGTCTTCGACGAGATGCGTCGCCGCGGTTACGACGAGGAATCGGTGGAAAAAGTGGCCGGAAAGAACCTCCTGGAGGTCATGAAAAGGGTGAAACAAAAAAGTTATACCTTATAACTCTTTTGTTTTACTGCTTATCTTTTAGAGATTTAAATCTTCAATCAAAGTCAGCCGCAGAAAATCGAGCGCCGAGGATGCGAAGCGCTCGATATTGCGTTTCCGGTCGTTCTTGAAGAGCTTTTTGACGGTCTTCGTACCCTTCGGACCGGCCACGCCGATCCATACGGTACCCACTGGATTGAACGCATCGCCGTCCGGTCCGGCAAGTCCTGTCGTGGACACGGCGTAGTCGCTGCCGGTCACGCGGCGGACGCCTTCGGCCATCGCCGCGGCGACCTCGCCGCTCACGACGCCGTACTTCTCCACGGTCTCCGCCGGGACGCCCAGCACGTTCTCCTTCACGGAAACAGCATAGGAAGTGACCGATCCCAGGTAATAGGAGGAAGCGCCCGGGACGGACGTGAAGAGATGGGAGATCTCGCCGCCGGTGCAGGATTCCGCGGCACTCACCGTCTTGCCTGCTGCCTTGAGCATCCGGCCGACCGTCGCTTCCAGCGTGTCGTCCTGGTCGGAATAGACCTTGTCTCCGAGAATTTCCTTCAGTTTGGCGATCTGTTCGTCCACGCGGGCCATTTCGTCTTCGCGATTGCCGTTGTAGATGGACAGACGGAGGCGGATTCCCGTCAGGGGACTGGGGAGATAGGCGAGGTGCATATCCTCAGGAAGGGCGTCCTCCCAGGGCGCAATGAGTTCAGACAGAGCGGATTCAGCAATTCCGGACACCATGATGCTCCGATGCAGGATATCATTCAGGGGATAGTGTGCGCGAATGTCCTCCATGACGGACGGAATGGCGCCGACAGCCTCGAACGGAACGCCGGGAAGGGCGAACAGCGTGGCGTTGAAGGAATCTTCCGGAAAGCGGAACACCATGACCGGCGCCGTTCCCTTGCGGTTGGGAATCACCTCGCAACGGTCCGGGACCAGGGCCTGCGCCCGGTTAATGGGCAGCATGCTCAGCCCGCGGCCGCGCAGGATCTCTTCGATGATGGCGAGCTGCTCCTCGTTCTCCACATATTC
>CAMJHJ010000244.1 GCA_946405485.1 uncultured Bacteroidales bacterium
GACTTGGTTCGAGGCGCACAAGGCGGATTATTTGAAGGCGAAGGGCACGGTGGCGGCGTTGGCGGAGAGGCTGATCGCCGGGATCCGTTCCTTCGATGACAGCATAGGTCCGCTGTCCGTGTCCGACTGCACCTACCGCATCTACCGGGACGTGCGATTCTCCAAGGACAAGAGCCCATACAAGACGCACATGGGAATCTTTGTAAACCGGGGTGGGAAGAAGTCAGGGTACAGCGGGTATTATTTCCACATAGACGGGGGCGGGAATCATCTTCTTGCCGTCGGGAACTATTTTACCGAGCCCCGGGTGCTGAAGGTGCTGCGGGAAGATATCGAGTTGGGTGGGGGAGACTTCCGCCGAATCTTGGAGGGGCTTGCTCCGGGTCTGGCATTGGAGACCGAGAGTGCGCTGAAGAAGGTCCCGAAGGGTTTCCCGGCCGATAGTCCGGATGCGGAATACTTCAAGCTCAGGAATTTCTGCCTGGTGGAGGATCTGGATGACAGTTTCATCCTTTCCCAGGACCTGGCGGACCGGCTGCTGGCCATCTTCCAGACGGCCAAACCCTTCCTCAACTATGTCAACCGGGCGATCGATTATTGCCGCGAGGAGCGGAAAGAATACTTTTCCAGTGTTGACGGGTATTGACGAATAAAAAACTTAATACTATGAGTTTCAATAAGCATGACATCGCCCGGGATGCCTGCCAACTCTTCGGGGTGCAGGCACATCAGGGATACGATTGGTGGTGGCATTCTTTCACGGGCTATGACGCCGAGACGGGTGCACCGAAGCCATTCTTTATCGAATTCTTCCTTTGCAATCCTGCCATTGGAGCCGACGAACCGGTCTTCGGCCAGATCCCGAGGCAAATGCAGAAACCCTCTTATCTGATGGTGAAAGCCGGTGCCTGGGGCGAGGATGCCGCCCAGCTTCACCGCTTCTGGGGCTGGAAACGCATCAAGGTGGATTGGGGCGTTCCTTTCAGCGTGGAGGCTGACGACTGCTTCTTGACGGAAGACCGTACCCGTGGCCGGGTCCGCGTGGAAGGGGCGGCCGGGCATCCCGAGTGGATGTGTTCGGACGGAGATATGTCCTGGGACCTTCGCATCCGGAAGTTGGTCGCCTTCAACGTAGGCTTCGGAGCGGACGAGGTCTTCCGACATGTCGAAGCCTTTGAGATGTTCTGGCATGCAGAAGGGATGAAGACGGAATATGAAGGAGAAGTGGTCTGGAACGGACGCCGCTACCTCGTCCGGCCGGAGGACAGTTACGGCTATGCAGACAAGAACTGGGGCCGGGATTTCACCTCACCGTGGGTCTGGCTCTCGTCCAACAACCTGACCAGTGAGATTACGGGCAAAAAGCTCAGCGACAGCGTTTTCGATATCGGTGGCGGCCGGCCGAAAATCGGGCCGGTTGCCTTACCCCGCAAGCTCCTGGCTGCATTCTGGTACGAGGGAAAGCCATACGAATTCAATTTTTCCAAGGCCTGGACCGGGGTCCATACTTCCTTCGACTGCAAGGAGACAGAAAAACAGATTGTCTGGCACGTCGAGCAAAAAAGCAGCTCGGGCCGGATGATTACGGATGTCACCTGCGAGAAAAAGGACATGCTGCTGGTGAACTACGAGTCTCCGGATGGCGCCAGGCGCCACAAGCGTCTTTGGAATGGAGGCAATGGCGTCGGGACTATCCAGTTGTTTGACCATCATGGCGAATTGGTCGACCGCATCCACGCCGAAAACATCGGCTGTGAATACGGGGAATATGATTCTCCTAAGGTAGAAGATCAATAGAGGATGGATCCCGCAACGATGTTGGCGACCAGGGCGCGGAGGCGTCCGACGGCGCCATCGTCGATAGGGTGGACACGGTTGGTCAGGAGGATCACGGCGGTGTGGGTGTCCCTGTCCATCAGGATCGAGGTGCCGGTGTAGCCGGTGTGCATCAGGCAGGTCTCAGGGTTGAACAAGTCGCCCCGGAGGCCGCTGTGGGCACTTCGGACATCCCAGCCGAGCGCCCGGCCGACCGAAGGGTCATTCTCCGACGGGATGGTTCCCATCAACTGGATCGCCGCCTTGCTGAGGATCCGTTCCCCGGGCTCGGGGTACCCCAACTTCTTGTCGGCGAAGGCTTTGCCGCCATTCATGATCATCATGCAGATCCGGGATAGGTCGACGGCATCCGAGAAGACACCGGCGTTGCCGGAATTGCCCCCATTCACCAGACGGGCCAGGGGGTCGTGGACGGCGCCGAGCAGAGGAGTCCCGTCAGCCTGGACTTCGGTCGGGGCGATGAGCGGAAGCCATTCCGCGTGACGCGCGGGGGTGCGCAGGTCATCTTGCAGGGGCAGGTAGCCGGTGTGCTTCAGACCCAGTGGAGCAAAGACGTGCGCTTCGGCGTAGTCGCAGAGGCGTTCGCCGGTCACACGCTCCAGGATATGCTGCAAAGTGATGAAATTCAAGCAACTGTAGAGGAAGTCGCTACCGGGGCGGAAGTGGCGCTCGACTTCGGTCGCGATCACGCGCATCAGCGAATCGGGCTGGTGTGGGCCGAAGCGTGCGACGAGCTTGCCGGCGTCGTAGTAAGCGCTCAGACCGGAGGAATGGGTCATCAGGTCGCGGACGGTGATGTCCACGGCCTCGCCGGTCTTGGAGTCGGTCCAGGGCTTGAATTCCGGGATGAAACGCTTGACCGGGTCGCTCAGGCGCAGGCGTCCGTCCTCAATCAGTTGCATCACGGATAGGGTGGTGCCCACACATTTGCTCAGGGAGGCGAGGTCGAAGATCGTCTCGACCGTCATCGGCTCTTCCGTGGGCACGACCGACTTGTTGCCGTAGGGCTTGAGGTAAACGATATGGTTGCCGCGCACGACCGAGAGAACGGCGCCGGGCATCTCCCCGTCGCGGATGGCCTCCGTGATGACCTCATCCACACGCGCCAGGCGTTCCGGATCCATCCCGTGATTCCGGGGACTGTCTATCTTGACTTGGGCGTTCAAGGCAAAGGATGCCAGTGCAGCAAGCGCTAAAATGACGATGCGTTTCATGATGCGAAGATAAGGAAAAAACTCGTATCTTTGATTTGTTATGTTCAAGGTCAGTGATATTGTAACAACGGCGCCGGAGAAGTTTGCTTCCGAGCTACAACGATGTGTATATGAGACGTTTGCCAGGTTGGGGATTCCATTCCAAAGGGTGGATACGGATCCGGGCCTGACGATGGAGGACTGCCTGCACATCGATGCGAAGATCGGCGTGCGCAT
>CAMJHJ010000245.1 GCA_946405485.1 uncultured Bacteroidales bacterium
GCGGTAAGATAAAGGTGAATATCCAAGGCTGCGGCGCGGGCTTCCGAAATGGTCTCAGGGACAGTCTTGGTCCCCGTGCAGGCACCGGCCAGGAAAAGGCCCTTGCGACCCGAAGAAACGATATTGCAGATATTGTCCTTGCTTCGAAGGAAACCGTCCGAATCCAAATCTACGCCCAGTGAAGTTGCGATCGGATTGATCCGGGCGTTGCAAACCATCCCGGACATCAGCACGAGCAGGTCGAGGGTGACCTTGACCGGTTTGCCGGACAGCGTGTCCTCGGCCTTGACCAGCACCCTTCCGTCCAAGACCTCGCTCACTTCGGAAACGCGCCCGCGGATGAAATGGATGCCGTAGTCTCGCTGGGCATTGATGTAGAAGTCCTCGTATTTCTTTCCGAACAGGCGCAAATCCATGTAGAAGCACCAGATCTGCGCATCGGGGAATATCTCCTTCATCTCGATCGCCTGCTTGATGGCGGTGACGCAGCAGACCTTGGAGCACTGCGTGTTGCCGGCCTTGACGTCACGGGAGCCCACGCAATGGACGAAGCCTATCTTCCGGATCTCCTTGTCATTCAGGCGCGGATCATCGCCCGTGGTGAACCAGCGCTCCAGGTCGCGGTTGGTCATGACCTGATCGTAGATGCCGTAGCCGTATTCTTCCTTCTTGGCGGCGTCGAAAAGCTGGAAGCCCGTCGCGATCAGGACTGCCTGCGCCTGGATGCTGACCCCGTTGTTGAGCATCACGATATAGGTGTCATTCAGGCGGTTAACAAAGAGCACACGTGTCGAAAGGAAGACATTGGCCGCGCTGACTTCCGTCGCAAGACGCTGGATGATGTCCTGTGCAGGAGTCATGTCCGGAAAGAGTTTGTGCCATTCCGCAACATGACCGCCGAGATGGTCGGATTCTTCCACGATGATGGGTGTATGACCCAGACGCAAAAGTTGGGAGGCTGCCGTCATGCCGGCGATGCCGCCGCCGAGGATTACGATATTTCCGGGATTCATTTCAGAAGCATTTTAGGTTTTGCGGAAGGCCGGGACGCAGGATGTCCTGTTTATTCAGGCCCAGGTACTTTGCTTGGGGGTCATATTCGACGCCCATCTTATCGAGGAGGGGTTCGATGGCGACCTGATGGATCTGGAGACCCAGGTCCCAAGGATCATAGCCCAAAACCAACCCGGCCAGTTCTTCGTATGTCAGCGCCGGGATACCGAAGCCGTCCCGACCATAGGTCTTGCCGGTCTGCTCGGCGATTACATACTGCCAACGGTCCAAAAAATAGGGGCAGCCCGGACAGTTTGTGATGATCAGGTCCGGATGGTAGGGCTCCATCGACTCGAACTTCTTGTGCGTGTTCGAAACGGAATAACCCCGGTTGGCCTTCACCAGGTACTGCCGGAAACCGAATCCACAGCAGTGACGGCGCTCTGGATAGTCGATGATCTGGCCACCCCATGCATCCACCATGCCGCTCAACACGCAGGGGTATTCGGCACCGCCGACACCCTTGTGGGGAAACATTTTCGAATAATGGCAGCCGATATGCTCAACCACCCGCAAAGGCTCTCCGGTCGTATGGTCCACCAGACGGCGCTGCGCCTTTTCAGCGATCTCATTTCGGAATTTGTAAACCAGGTCGCTGGCGTGCGCGACATAGGCAGGTTTCTCAAATTCGCGGCGGCAGGACTTCCACAAGTATTCCCGGATACGGGTCTCCAACTCAGGGAATTCGCGCCAGGTCTCGAGGATCTCGGTATAATTGCCAAACGAGGTGATGCAGGAGGTCACCAGGTTCTTGTAGCCTGCTTCCGTCATCAGAGCGAACTGCCGGGCGACGATGGTCATCGCCGTCTCCTGCGGGATAGTGTCGCTGTGATAGGCAATCCCGCCGCAAGTCGTGTGATGCGGGGTTTCATAGATATCCTTGCCCAGGACGTCCCGGGTAATCTTCAAGAAATGCTGCTCCGATGCCGGGAAGAAACTCTGGCGGATACAACTCCTGACATAGAACCAATGGTCGTCGGGGATCTCTTTCTGGTAATCGGACCAGATCTTCTGTTTGCCTTCGTAGATCATGGATCAGTCTTCGTTGTTAAAATGCCCCGGAGAGCAGTGGGTGAAAGTATACTCCAGATATTCATCCATCGTCAAACCCATTTCTTCAGCCTTGGCCTTGGAAAAGTGTTCGACCGCTGCGAGGCGTTCGGTCCCACCGGTGACATCGTAGATCGCCTTGAGTTCATCCAAGTCTTCCTGCGGGATGCGGCGCAGCGGACCGGGACCCTCGCCGTCATAATTGGCCCCAAGCCGGGGATAGATCTCCTCCTTGTGTTCCAGCACCCATTCAAAGACGGGTCCGGACTCCGGATGGTCACGGTAAGCGAAAGTGGAAGGATGCACGCAATATCCCAGATTGAGGACATTGCCGTTCAGGGCCTTGGTCAGCGCATACAGTTGACGCCCCTTTTCGGAGCAGGTAAAATAGCCCAACTTCGCAGACAGGTTCCGCAGGGCCATGATTACGAGCCCGGCGCCGTTCTTCCGGGGGCAGCGGGTCACGCAAGACATGCACTCCCCGCAATACCAGATCGTTTCACTTTTAAGTAGGGCTTCGATCTCTGCCTCATCCCGCCGTTGGACCGTATCTAAAATCTTGCGGGGATCATATTTATAGAACTCTGCCGCAGGACAGATGGCCGTACAAGTCCCGCAGTTGATGCAGGTTTTCAGGCCTTCCTTAAAGCGATAATCCTTAGCTAGTTCGTCGTAAAGTTTTCCCATTAATGGAATCGTTTCTTGATACAAAGATAGAAAAAACTCCCGAATGAACGCACCTTTCCCATTTTTCCCTATCTTTGTCCGACCAACGATTATCATATGAGCCTCTTTATCCCACAGGGTTACACCAACCTGCTCGGCAGCACCGAAGCGACCGAGAAAGCCATCAAGACGGTAAAGGACATGTTCCAGAACAACCTCTCCGCCCAGCTCGCGCTGCTGCGCGTCACGGCCCCGATGGTCGTGCTGACCGGAACGGGTATCAACGATGACCTCAATGGAGTCGAGCGTCCCGTCCGCTTCCCCATCAAGGACATGGGCGAGCGGCAGGCGGAGGTCGTCCACTCCCTGGCGAAATGGAAAAGGCTCAAACTCGGTGAAATGAAGGTCGAGCCCGGCCGGGGCATCTATACGGACATGAACGCCCTCCGTCCCGACGAGGAACTGGACAACCT
>CAMJHJ010000246.1 GCA_946405485.1 uncultured Bacteroidales bacterium
AGCTGCTCGATGGCCTCCAGGGCCGCTTCCGTGCAGACGCGGTGCGTGCCGTGCGGATCCGCCAGGTCGCCCGCCATGTAGATCTGGTCGGGATGTACTTCGCGGATCAGGTCTTTGATGATATCCACATCTTTCTGCGTCCGGGGCAGTTTGGTCACGCCGCCGGACTCATAGAACGGCAGGTTGAGGAAATGGATGCAGCTGCTCTTCAGTCCGAAGGAGTGGACGGCGCCGCGCGCTTCGCTCCGGCGGATGGCGGCTTTGATGGCGAGCAATTCCTTTGGCTCCGGGGCTCCGGGGATCTTGGAGGCGATGATGTCGCGGACCTCGGCGACGCGGTCGCCCAGGCCCAGCTGCCGGGCCGCATCCATATGCTGCATCACGACATCGTCATGGACCGCCAGGTCTCCCGAAGTCTGATAGGCTACATGGACATTATGTCCCTGGGATACGAGCCGGATGAAAGTACCGCCCATCGAGATGACGTCGTCATCCGGATGTGGTGAAAAGATCAAGACGGTCTTAGGGAAGGGTTTGGATGCGACGGGACGTGTCGAATCATCGGCATTCGGCTTGCCGCCGGGCCAGCCGGTGATCGTATGCTGCAAGTCGTTGAAGACATCGATATTGATCTTGTCGTAGGGGCCGAACTGGTCCAGGAGCTCGCCCAGCGAATTCTCCAGATAGTCCTGCTGCGTCAGTTTCAGGATCGGTTTCCCGACCGTCTGGCAGAGCCAAACGACGGCTTTCCGCCGGAACTTGGTCGTCCATTCGCAGGGACCGACCAGCCAGGGCGCCTCGATGCGCGAAAGCATCTCGCCGGCCGTTTCATCGACATAAAGGGAGATGTTGTCGTGGCGCTGGAAGAAGGAGGCGGGGTAAGTCGGGTCGACCGGACGCTCGACGATCTGCTTGACCATTTCCGTCTTGCTTTCGCCCCAGGCCATCAGGATAATCTGCCGGGCGCTCATCATCGTCGACATACCCATCGTGATTGCAGTCTTGGGCGTATCCTGGATGGATCCGTTGAAGTTCTTGGCCTGGCGCTTGCGGGAAGTGTAGGACAGGGCCACCACGTGCGTCCGGCTTTGGAAAGAAGCACCGACTTCATTGAATCCGACCTGTCCGTGGGGGCCGATGCCGACGACCAGCAGGTCCAGTCCGCGTGCCAGTTTGTCAAACTCGGCGCAATACTCGGACACTTTGGATTGCGGGACAGTTCCGTCCGGAATAAAGACATTCTCTTCCTTGATGTCTACCAGATCCAGGAATTCCCGGTGGAGCCGGTAATTGTGGCTCTGGGTCTCGATGCCCTCCGTCGGATAATATTCGGCGATCGAAAATACTTGCACGTCGGTGAAGGAAATCTCCCCCTTCTTGAACTTTTTGACCAGGGCGTGATACACGGATGAGGGTGTGCGGCCTGTAGAAAGGCCCAGTTTGAACGGCCGGGTCTCTCCCGAAGCGCGATGCGCCTCGATGGCCCGGACGATCACATCCGCGATGTCGCGGCTTGCGACCGTCGCATCCGCATAGATTTCAGTCTGGATCCGTTCCCGGCTGTGGAGGATTCCCTTGGGAAGGTCTTTTTCGATAAGGCCGCCTTCGCGCGGCAGGGTGAAGTGCTTCATATCTTATTTTGACTTGAATCACAAATTTAATAAAAAAGTGACGGACCTTTGCTATATTTGGGAAGAATCCATTCTGTCGAAAATATGAAAAAAGTGTCTGCCGTTCTCGCTGCCGCATGCCTGTTTTTGGGCTTTTGCCGGACTCCTCTCGCCGCCCAGACGAGGAAAGCCTTTCCCGAAGACAATGGGAAGGCTCTCGTGAATCCCGGAATGGGATGGATGCTCTACTATTATTCCAATATCCTCGATACGTACGGTTCCCGGCTGGAACCCTCCGATGTCGTGGCGGATTTCCCCGGGATGAGCACGGTATTCCTCCGGCTGCCCTGGAGTTTTCTGGAGCCGGAAAAGGACCGTTTCAACTGGGAAATCATCGACACTCCGGCACAGCGCTGGCTTGAAAAGGGTTATCAGGTGGCTTTCTGTATCACGGCTACTGAAAACTGGACGCGCCAGGGCACTCCCCAATGGGTGTTCGACGAGGGGGCGAAATACTATGAGGTGGGAGGTTTCACCGAGGTGGACTATGACGATCCCATTTTCCTGGCCGCCGTGGAGCATATGGTGGAGAAAATGGCTGCCAGATACGACGGAGACCCTTCAGTCGCTTTTTTCGCGATCGGCGCCTATGGGATGTGGGGCGAGGGGCATACGGTCCGCACCACGCCCAACCATGGCCATTCCTGGGGTTTCGAGACGCAGAAAAAGTACATTGACATTTATACCCGGCATTTCAAAAAGACCCAGCTCTGCATTTCGGACGATTATCCCGGTCACAGCGACCGCCGGGCCCGTTTCCCCATCACGGATTACGCCAAGTCCAAAGGCGTCACCATCAAGGACGACAGCATCCTGGTGATGAGCCCGCCCGATTCGTGGTACCATAGCGGAATGGCGCAGTTGTTCTGGCCGGAAATGCCGGTCATCCTTGAGCATGAGCACTATGCAACCAGCGTCAAATACAATTCCTGGTTCCCCGACCTGCTTCTCAAGGCGGTCGAAGATTATCATGCCTCTTTCCTGTCCATACACTGGTGGCCGCGTGAGGAATATGAGGCCAACAAGGACATCATCACTCAGATTAACCGGCGCCTGGGGTATCGCATCAATATGACGGAGGCCGAATGGCCTTCCGAGATCCGACTGAACGAGGCGTTCAACATCAAAAGCGCATGGAAGAACCAGGGTGTAGCCCCCTGCTACGGCGGTGGCTACCCTTGCTTTACCATCAAGGACCGGAAGGGCGGCATCCTGGCCGTGCTCGTGGATACGGAGTTCAACGTGAAGGACCTGGGCGTCGATGCCCCCGGTGAGGGCGTTGCTTTCAAGCGGGATGTGGAATTTACCGTGGCCAAGGTGTTTACGGACTCGTTCGGCTCCTTTTCAAGGGCTTGCCCCACCGGCAAGGCCGAAATCTATTTCTCCGTGGGGACGGCATACGGGACTCCGACCCTCGCCCTCCCGTACAAAGGGGACGACGGTCACCGGCGTTACTATCTGGGCGAGATCACCATCGCCCCTGCCGGCACGCTTTAACGGATCGATTGTTCGTACTCGCGCAGTGCCCGGATAGCCTGCGGACAGAGGATGAGCAGGGCGATGAC
>CAMJHJ010000247.1 GCA_946405485.1 uncultured Bacteroidales bacterium
AGACGGAATAGGAATCTAGTTATTACGAACTCAAAGATCCATCACCCAATCCTCAATCTTCTCCATCTTCCATGCCAGTTTCTTGCTCCGGCCTACCAGGTAGGCTTCCAGGTGCTCCCGAGAAGCGTAGGACATGTAGATAAGCAGGATGCGGGCCGCGCGCTGGACTTCGGAGGGTTCGTATTCTTCCACGACGCTGTGGCTCCCTGAATTGAGGATGGGTCGGATGGCGAAAGCGCTGACACTTTCTCGAATGTCCACCGGGAGACACCCCAGACGGCTCTTACTTGTGAACAGGGTATTCCAGGAACATTTGAACATCCGGGAAGCATAACTCTCGGCGAAGCGCCGGATGGTATTGCCCATGGTGTCGTACTGGTCGAAGTCCTCGGGGGTATCGGCATCCGCAAAATAGAAAATCGTATTCAGCTCAGCATCATACTCCATATTCTCGAGGATGCGGCTGCAATCCACCGGCTTGAGTTTCCGGGCCGATGTCAGCCAGAGATACTTCTTCGTCTCCTCCTCGTCCTTGTCGAAGTAGTCGGACCGCTGGACGCACAGTTCCCGGAGGGTGGTCACGTCGTGCGTGAATATCAGCACCTTGCTGTCTTCATTCCCATCTAATACTTTCTTGCACTGCCTGACAAGCAAAGAGATCACGCCCGCCTTGTTCTCCGCATCGAAGCTGGAGACAGGGTCGTCGATGACCAGGAGAGTGGGGTCTCCGTACGCGTAGTCCTTGACCTTTTGTTCCATCACGCAGGCAAAGAAATAGGCCAAGGCCAGGGCGTTCCGTTCGCCGGAAGAGACGGCTTTGGGCGGGAGGTCCACATACGTATCGCCTTTTCGCATCTGGAGCCGGTAACTGTCCTTGCCGTTGTTGACAAGCCGCATCTTCTTCTGTCCGAAGATAATGCCCAGGTAGCTGTTGATCTGTTCGCGGGCTTCGTCCGTCTGATCCATCTGCCCCTGCAGCTGCGAGATGATTTCCTGCTGGTCGGCGATGTCCCGGTCAATCAGGTTTATCTCCCGAGCGAACTCATCTTCCCGATCCACCCTGCGGTTATACTCCAGGATCAAATCGAGATTCTCATGGATGGCCAGGGTAACATTGTCCTTCTTCAGCTCATCCAGAAGCATCTTCTTTTCCTGCATGGACTGGTTGTAGGTAGCGACGTCAGCAGACAGGCGGTCGAGCGCAGTCTGACAGGCCGACATCAACGCGTCCAAATCATGCTTCTGGAAAGCGGGCTGGGCCGTCCAGGGATTGGAAAGCTTCTTTTCCAAGGTACTGCAAACTTCGGCCAGATAGCCGTTCAAGCCGGCGATGGCGTCCTTCCCTTGCTGGAGGTCGTCCCGATATTCGGATTCGGGCAAGGCGGGCAGATTCTCCGACAGGTAGCAGATACTACCCAAGGCCACATCGATCTGCCCCTTGAAATCTTCCACCTGACGGTCCCGGAAACGCAGGAGCCGCTGCGCGAGGTTGTGCTTGTGCTCCGGGGAAACGGTCTGATGGCAGAGCGGGCAGTAGGTACGGTCGCCGTCGATGATGAGTTTCTGCGTCCGGGAGAGCATATCCTCCGATGCCAGAGCCGTGGACAGGTCGTCCAGGATCGATTGTTCCTCGTCGGAAAGCTCAGCGGGTCGGACGATCTGGGCCAGCAGCCCATTGATACGGTCAAGGTCCGGCACACCCGCGAGGTCGGGTGCCTGCCAGAAAACCGGAGTCCCGTCCTGCAGGGTCAGGTATCGGTCAATGCCCGCCAGAAGCTTCGCCGTCGCTTCCGCGATGGAGAAGTCCCCCTGGGATTTGACCGTTGTGCCGGAGACGGAGGACTGTAGCTGTGGCGTCAGGTTGCACCGTTTCCCTTCCAATGTGGCAAGCCGTTCAATGAATCCTCCCGGAGCCTTCAACCGCGTCTTCAGCTCCTTGTCCTTTTCCTGGATGGACCCGACCTTGGTACCCAAAAGGATTTCCTGTTCATCAGCAAAAGACTTCCGCTGTTCCGCCAGTTCTTTGATCTTGTCCTTCGCCGCCTGGATGGGCTCGTCCAGCTGGGCGCTGGCGCCGATCCGGACAATGGACCGCAAGCCTTCTTTCGAGAACTTGACGGACCCGTCGATGAAGTCCTCGTTAAAAACGAACAGATGATCCCGCACGGTATCGGGGAGACTGCCGCTTCCGTCGAAGGAAAGCCGGTAGTCCTTCTGCTCTTGACCGGCTTGCTGCTCGCGGAAAGCCCGTGCAATGGAGGATTTGCCGCTGCCGTTACGGCCGTATACAAGATTCATCCGCTTGGAAAGGATGCCTTCGTAAGTGATCGGATCCGTGAAAGGCCCGCCTTGGATGATAATATCGTCTTTGAACATTTCGTTTCAGTGTTATGCATCCAAAGTTAGCAATAATCCCCCAAACGCAAAACTGCCGGCCCGCTTTCGCGGGTCGGCAGTGTGCAGCAGGGTCACGCGCAATAACCGTATTGACGGAGGAAATCAGGGCCGAGGGCCTTTTTCAGTGCCTGACGGGCCCGGAAGAGGGTCATGGACACCTCTGTGGGCTTGCACCCGAGAATCTTGGCAATCTCCCGAGGCTTTTCCCCGTTCGCCGCGAGCGTCAGGACCTGACGGTACCGCTCGCTCAAGGAGTCCATCTTGTCCCAGATATAGGCCTGTGCCTCCTTGGACTCGAGCTCCCGGTCGGGCTCGTAAGCTTCATCGCAGCATCCCAGCTTGTCCAGGGCGTCGAACGTCTCATCGTCTTCATTCGTTCTTTCGAACGACGTGAACGTCTTCCGGCGCCTTTCCGCCTTTCTGAAGGCGTCGCGCTCCTGGAAGGTGGCGACCTGGTAGCCGTAGGCCTGGGGGAAACCGTGGCACTTGTCAAGGTTGAAACTCGCCTGGTTGGCGATTACCTTGGTGGCCGCGTCCTGGAAGATGTCTTCCAGGTCCTGCCGAGGCAGGTCTTTCCCACCGTTGGCTCCATAGTGCTGGACGCGGTTGTCGATTCCGTCGAAGATGTCTTCGTAGCGGACGATACGGCCGTCGCTGGTGGTGAAGGTTTCGTGCGTGGTGGTTTTGTAGTTCTTTTCCATGGCTTGTTCAGGTTTTAGGTCCGTCTTTGCTGGTCAGACGCCCGCCAGCGGGCATCTTGCGCGACCCGTTCTGTCCGCAAGATAAAAGAAGTCGCATATGGACAGCGAACGGGGCAAATCGGTCCTGA
>CAMJHJ010000248.1 GCA_946405485.1 uncultured Bacteroidales bacterium
CGCCGCCGATGACGATTTCGCCCGTAGGCGTGGTGAAGCTCTTGACCTCGCCGTAATAGTACTTATACGTGCCGTTCTCCAGCACGGCTATATACGCGCGGTAATAATAGGTATGACCGGCGCCAAGGCCGTTCAGTTTCACCTGGAAGGAGCCGTTGGTCAGGTAGGCCGCCTGCGAGTCCTCGGAGAGGTCGCTGGCGGAAAGGCCCCATTCGAAGCCGCCATAAGTAGGCGTTCCGGTATAGGTGGCCGACAGCGTGGCCTCCGTCTGCGTGACGTCGGTGGAGGGGCCCGTGGTGACCGAAGGCGTCACCGGCGGGGGCGTCACGCCGCCGCCACCGGCTTCACCGTCCAGGCGGAAGAGCGTGATGTCCTTCTGGGCACTGGTATAGCAGCGGAACTGGCCGGAACCGGCATTGTACTGCAGAAAACGGTTGCTGTAACCCAGGTTGTAAATCGTGGTGATTCCCTGGGAGAAGACGAACTTCCAGCGGTAGTAGTCATCAGAGGGCTCATCGGTGCTCACATTCAGGGCGTTCTTGCTGGCATCCAGCCCGTAATAGTTGTCGCCCATCTTCATGGAATAGCCCGAGCCGGACTTTTGGACATGGATATTATAGGCGCTGGCACTCTCGTAGGCGATCTGTCCGTCTTCGATGGTGACGGAGGCGTGCGTCTTCGCGTCGCCGTCGCTGTCCAGTACGAGTGCGTCGGGCTCATACACGATGAGGTAGTCGCCCGTCCAGTCCGTGAGGGCGCTCGTCACCTTCACATAATGCAGGTCATTGGATGTCTTGACCGCATCGGCCATATTGACACCCAGGATGTTACGGGCGTTCTGCGTGAAGGTCTTGGAGATGTTGGAGAAGGTCTTTCGGTAGGAGGCCTTGTCCGTATCGACGGTGACGGTCAGTTCCGTCAGGGTAGTCGGGAAGATGCTGATCCAGAAGTTGAGGTTGCCGTCGGCATCGACAGTGAGGTTGTCGGCCATCACGGTCACGCGCGGCTTGCCGTCGGTGGCAAAGTCTTCCGGGCAGCCCAGGTCGATGACGACGTCGCCGGTGAGTTCGGCGCCGCTCTGACCCATCAGGACGATGTCCCGGATGGTCTCACCCTGTCCCAGCGGCAGGGCCTTGAGGGTGATGTCGCCGTGGGCCACGAGACGGGTCCATTTGATGGGAACGGTGCCGGACGGGAAGCTGCGGTAGGATTCGACCGACTCGCCGGCCATCAGGTCCGCAGCGGGGTCGAAGGAACTGGCCGTAGGCGTCTGGATCTCGGGGACGGCGGTATGGACGTCCGGTGCATCGCTGAAGTCCGTGCCCGCGACGGCGGGATAGACGGCATAGAAGCGGTGCTGGCCGACGAGGTCCGTCGGGAAGTTGCCGGGAACGGTGAAATGCGCGGTGGGACCGCCCTCTGCGAGCGGTTTGGACGGGTACAGGTTCGGGCCCACCCAGTCGCCGCTCACGGAGTACGCCATGCTGATGGCGTCGCCGGCGGTCCATTCCAGGGTCTGCCCGGTCCAGCCGGTGCGGGTCTCGGGGGATTCGCTGGTAAGGACGAGGGTGTCAATGGGAGCCTGCGGCCCTTTGTGGCAGCCGAAAACGGCCAGCGCGGCCACGAGGGATGCGAAAATCATCTTTCTCATGGCTAGTCGAGGTCTCCAAGGTCGATCCCGGGATCGTATCCGTCATCCGCCCTGTCTGCCCCGGAGGATTGCAGGAGGGCGTATTCGAACCGGATTTCCTGGAGGCGGAAATCCGGAGCAATATATTCCTTGAGGTTTTTCATATCCACAAAGATAGCATTTTTCAAAGATTATGCCCATCTTTGCACTCTATGAATGTGGAATCGAGACTTTACAGGATAGGCGGGCACACGGTGCGGGTGCGGCTGGAGCAGCCCTGGACCTTCAAGGCCCTGACGGAGCAGCAGAAAGAACTGGTGGCGCGCCTGAAGGCGGGGGAGGACATCGGCATCGAATCCGTCCCGGCGGACAGGCAGGAGCAACTCTCTGTCAATGACGCCCTTATGGGCAAGGAAACGATGACCCGCGAGCGGTGGGAGACGTTGGATGTCGATGAGCGCTCGGAATATCGCCACGCCCTGGATTTCCTCCAGTACGCCCCGTTCGAGGTGGCGGAAGGGGAGCCCCTCTTTACCTTGACTGTCCATGCGGAAGTGCCCTCCTGGCTGGAGGAATCGCGCCCGCAGTGGAAAATCGCCACGGCGGTGGACGAGCTGCCGCCCTTTTACTACGGCTATACCTTCGAGGACAAGACCATCTACGAATACCTGATGACCCGGGAGGTCCGGGCGGGCTATCTCGTGATGAACAAGGACTATACGGAAGGGGAGTACTACCCCTGCCCCCGCATCGGCGGCCGTACCACCCTGTTCCAGGTCAATACGTCCCTGATGATCCAGTACACCTTCGCCACGGCCGGCCTCTCGACGTTGCTGCTGCACGCGTCCGTTACCCGCTACCAGGGCCGCGGCAACCTCTTCTTCGGCGTCAGCGGTACGGGCAAGAGCACCCACAGCCGCCTGTGGCACGAGTTCGTCCCGGAATCGGACCTCATGAATGACGACAATCCTGTCATCCGCTTCCAGGATGGACAGTGTCTCGTATACGGCTCGCCCTGGAGCGGCAAGACGCTCTGCTACCGCAATGTCGTCGCGCCCGTGAATGCCTTGGTGCGGCTGGAGCAATTCCCGGAGAACCAGATTGTTCGGCTCCATGCCCTCCAGGCCTACGCCAGCATTATCGCGGCCGTCTCCACCATCCGCTGGAACCACGACATCATGTCCCGGCTCATCCCCACGATCGAGCGCGTGGCAATGAACGTCCCTTGCTTCCAGCTCAAGTGCCGTCCCGACGAGGAGGCCGTACGGGTTTGTAAAAATGCGATTTGTTGAGTTTTGTCATTTCGAGCTTGTCGAGAAATCTTTTTTAAAATGAAAATAGGAATTTGCAACGACCACGCAGGCGTGGAATACAAGAAGAAACTCGTGAAGATGCTGCGCGAGCGCGGCCACGAGGTTGTCAATTACGGTACCGACTCCGAAGTGAGCTGCGACTATCCCGACTTCGCCCATCGGCTGGCCAAGGCCGTCGAGACCAAGGAAGTGGAAATCGGCATCGCCCTCTGCGGCACCGGCAACGGCATGGCCATCACCCTGAACAAGCAC
>CAMJHJ010000249.1 GCA_946405485.1 uncultured Bacteroidales bacterium
TGTGCGTGGAAGCCCTGGGGGTGGACCGCGTGATCGGCGTGACGATGCCCAACGGTGTCCAGCCGGACATCGACGATTCCGTCAAGCTCATCAACCATCTGGGAATCAAGCGGTACAATGTCAATATTGGTGCGGCTTACGACGCCCTGATGGCGGAAGTGGAACTGAAGCTCGGGCATGAGGCGTCGGCCCAGACGCGGATCAACATGGCCCCGCGCCTGCGGATGACGGCGCTCTACGCCATCTCCCAGTCCAACAACGGCCGCGTGGTGAACACCTGCAACCTCTCCGAGGACTGGGTGGGCTACAGCACCCGCTACGGCGACGCCGCGGGCGACTTCTCGCCCCTCGGCGGCCTCACGGTGCAGGAAGTCAAAGCCATCGGCAAGGTACTCGGCCTCCCCATCGAACTGGTGGAAAAGGCCCCTTCCGACGGCCTCTGCGGCAAGACCGACGAGGACAACCTCGGCTTCACCTACGCCGTCCTGGACCGCTACATTCGCACCGGCGTCTGCGAGGATCCGGACACCAAGGCCCTCATCGACCGCAAGCACGTCCTCAACCTCTTCAAGCTCAAACCCATCCCGCATTTCGATCCGGAAATCTAGGGCCGGAATCAGGAAATACGAAAGAGAATCTATCCGCGGAACATTTTCCGCGGATTATTGTTATATTTGTTGGAGGACTCAATTTAGGCTTATGAAAGACTATTTGGAGCTGTCGGAGCTGCTGGCGAGAGTGCGGGAGAGCGTTTCGGACGCTTTCCCGGAGAGGTATTGGGTGAAAGGGGAGATCAGTTCGTGGAGCCCGAGAGCCAATGGCCACTGCTATCTGAACCTTTCCGAGAGCGTGAAAGGAAAGCAGGTGGCCGATGTGCGGGCCATGATCTGGAAGTGGAATTTCCCGCAGTTGAAGGCCTTCTTTGAGTCCGAGACCAGGCAGACGCTGCAGGCGGGAATTACCGTCCTGGTGCGGGTGCAGGTCAATTTTGACCCGGTGTTCGGGTTGTCCCTGTTTGTCGATGACATCGACCCGGCCTTCACGGTGGGGGAGCAGGCGCTGGCGAAGAAGAAGGCCATCGAGAAACTCACCGCCGGAGGGTATCTGGAGATGCAGCAGGAACTGGCCCTGCCGGCCCTGCCGTACCGCCTTGCCGTCATTACATCGAAGACGGCGGCGGGCTATGGCGACTTCCGCCGACATCTGCTTGAGAACGAGGCGGGATACGCCTTCCATTTGGACTTATACGTAGCGTTGATGCAGGGCGAACAAGCCCCTGCGTCCATCATTGCCGCGCTTGCCGATGCGCAGGAGGGAGGGTATGACGCCCTGCTGATTCTGCGCGGCGGCGGCTCGGAGCTGGACCTTTCGTGCTTCGACGATTTCGACCTCGCGGTCGCCATTGCGACGTGCCCGGTGCCGGTCATCACGGCCATCGGCCACGACCGTGATTTCCATATCGCGGACCTGGTGGCGAACCGGTACGTGAAAACCCCGACGGCCCTGGCCGACCTTTTCCTGGACATGTACGCCGCTGAGGATGAGATGCTTGACGAGCTGGAAGTCCGTATCCGCCGCGCGGTGGCAGACCGTCTCGGCGGGATGTCCCAGCGGGTGGACAGCCTCGTCACGCGGATCCGCCTGGGGCTGCAGGCCCGTGTCCATGCGCACGAGCGCGTGGTGCAGGAGCAGGCAGCGGGCATCCGGCTGGGCCTCAGCCGGAAGTACGCGGACCTCGTGCGGCAGGCCGACGCGGCCGCGCACCGGCTGCGCTTCGCCGCCGGCGCCCGCATCGGCACGGAAATCTCCAACCTCGCCCTGAAGGAAGCCCTCATCAAGGCCTCCGACCCCCGCAACGTCCTCAAGCTGGGCTACGTCCTCGTGACGGGGCGGGACAACAAGGTACTCAAAAGCGTGGAGCGGGTGAACGTGGGCGACCGGATCGGCGTCCGCTTCTCCGACGGGTCGCTTACGGCGAAGGTCGATCAGGTATATACGGAAAACATTGACAAAGAAAACATTGCATAGCCATGGAAGAGAAGTTTGATTACGCGAATGCGGTGAAGGAACTGGAGGAGATTGCCGCCAAGGTGGAAGACCCGGCGACGAAGCTGGACGACATCGACGCCCTCGTGGGGCGGAGCAACGCGCTTCTGAAGGCGTGTAGGGAGTATTTGAGGACGGTGAAGGAGAAAATTGACAAGCTGGACAAGGATTAGATATGAAAAAGATCTACGAAACTGACCCTTACTTGATGCCGTACAAGGAGGCCATCGAGGCCCGGCATCGGCGCATTCTGGAGATGAAGAAGCACATTGCTGGGGACGGCCTCCTGAAGGACGCCGTGAACAACCACATGTACTACGGCCTTCATCGCTGCGACGACGGCTCGTGGGTGTTCCGCGAGTGGGCTCCGAATGCGACAAAGATTTATCTCATCGGCGATTTCAACAACTGGAAGCGGACGGACGCGTATGCGCTGAAGCCCACGGGCGGCGGCAACTGGGAGCTGTCGCTTCCGGGGTTCTTCCTCTCGCATGGACAGTTGTTCAAACTCTATATCGAGTGGCCCGGCGGGGCGGGGGAGCGTCTCCCTTCCTACGTCACCCGCGCCGTCCAGGATGAGACGACGAAAGCCTTCGCCGCGCAGGTGTGGGATCCGGCGGAAAAATACGTCTGGAAGCACGCCCACGCCGGAAAACGGCCGAACCCGCTGATCTATGAATGCCACATCGGCATGTCCTCCGAACAGGAGAAAGTCGCGACCTTCGAAGACTTCCGCACGACGGTCCTCCCGAAGGTCAAGAAGCTCGGCTACGACACCCTCCAGATCATGGCCTTGCAGGAGCATCCGTACTATGGCTCTTTCGGCTACCAGGTCTCCAATTTCTTCGCCCTGAGCTCCCGCTTCGGCACTCCGGAGGAGTTCAAGCGCCTGGTGGACGACGCCCACGGCAAGGGCATCGCGGTCGTCATGGACATTGTCCACAGCCACAGTGTCGATAACGAGGCGGAGGGTCTGTCGAACTTCGACGGCACCGACCACCTGTACTTCTACTCCGGTCCGCAGGGCCGCCATC
>CAMJHJ010000250.1 GCA_946405485.1 uncultured Bacteroidales bacterium
AGAATGACCTTTTCATAGCGGGACAACCCGTTTATTTCTCGATTTCGAGGCAGTAAGAGTATCCCAGTTTCTTGAGGATGGGGAATTCGTGGGCGATCACGGTCTGCTTGAAGCGCTCGAAATCCTTGACCTCAGGCTGGCACCAGGCGACCTCGCTGAGAGCCAGCAGGCGCGGCAGGAGCATATACTCCAGGTGTTGGGGGGAAGCGATGTATTCGGTCCAGAGGTTGACCTGGGGGCCGAGGATATGGTGCTTGTTCTCCTCGGAAATCTGGTCCGTCGGTTCCAGGCTGTATACCTTCTCGACCGGCAGGAAACCGCCGATGGCGAGCGGCTCGTGGACCTTGTCTTCGGCCTGGTAATAATCCAGATAGCAGTGGCTGTTGGGTGTCATGATGACATCGTAGCCGGCCTGTGCCGCCTTGATGCCGCCTTTAGCGCCCCGCCAGGACATCACGGTCGCGCCCGGCTCGAGCTGACCCTCGAGGATCTCGTCCCATCCGATGATCTTCTTGCCCTTGGTCGCGAGGAACTTCTGGATCCGGTTGGTCACATAGCTCTGCAGATGCTGCTCGGCGGTGCCGTTCTCGTCGTCTTTGAGCCCCAGCTCGCGGATCTTGGCCTGGCACTCAGGATTCTCTTTCCACTCTTTCTTGGGGCACTCGTCGCCGCCGATGTGGATATACTCCGAAGGGAAGAGGTCCGCCACTTCGGCCAGGACATTCTCCAGGAACACCATCGTCTCTTCCTTGCCGACGTTGAGGACCTGGTCCGCGATGCCCCATTTGGTGCGTACCTCATAAGGGCCGGTGCCGCAGCCCAGTTCGGGATAGGTGGCCAGGGCGGCGACCATGTGACCGGGAAGGTCGACTTCCGGGATGACGGTGATACCCAGCTCGTCCGCATAGGCGATGATGTCCCGGATCTGGTCCTGGGTGTAGTATCCGCCGTAGCGGACACCGTCATTGCTTTCCCAGTCCTTTCCGACCATCGTACCGTTGCGGAAGGCACCGATCTCGGTCAGCTCGGGATAGCGCTTGAGCTGGATGCGCCAGCCCTGGTCCTCGGTCAGGTGCCAGTGGAACCGGTTGAGTTTGTACATTGCCATCACGTCCAGGTACTTCTTTACTTCTGCGACGCTGAAGAAATGACGGCCGCAGTCGAGGTGCGCACCCCGGTAGCTGAAACGCGGCGCATCCTTGATCAGGACGGCGGGCAGTTTCCAGTCCGTTTTGTCGGACGCCGGCTTGGAGCCGTAGATTTCGACTGGCAGCATCTGTTTGAGCGTTTGGATCGCATAGAGGAATCCATAGCGGTCGGAAGCTGAGATGACGGCCGCCTTTTTGCTGATCTGGATCGTGTATTCACCGCTCTTCAGGGACGGGTCTCCATAGAAAGCGAATCCCTTTGCCGTACCGTTCTGGACCGTCTTGGCGATGCCGATGGGCGTGGCGAACGAACTGGTCTTTCCGCTGATCTTGGAGAGCTGGATGGCAAACCCCCGGATGGCGCGCTGGCTGACCGGATCCACGGACGGGTCGCAGTTGAACTGGGCGCCGCGCGCCTTGAAACTGCCCTTCTGTATCTCTACGCTTTGCGGGTAGGGGACGACATGGAGGGGTTGGCTCTCTTTTGCGAGGAGGCCGACGGTGGCCATCAGGGCTACGCATACGGCAAGGAGTTTCTTCGAATTCATATCTGAGTTTAAGTGTTATTGTCCGGACACAAAAATAAGAAAATCGTTTCAATAAAGGAACAGTCCCAGCACGGCTCCGGCCAGGAGGACGATGACCGGGTCCGCCTTGAATCGCCAGGAAGCGACGAAGGCAGCCGCAAACAGCGCCCAGCTTTTCCAGTCGGGGAAATTCTCCCTGATCAGCGTGAAGGCGGGAGTCCCGCCGCCGAGCGAGATGCGGAAAACCATGACGAGGGCGGCTGCGCCGATCAGGCCGACCACCGCCGGCCGCAAAGCGCTCATCGCTCCCTTCCACAGACTGTTTTCGTGGAATCTGGCATAGGCTTTGGCGATTGCCAGCACGATCAGGAAAGAGGGGAGTACGATGGCGAGCGAGGCGATGAAAGAACCGCTGACGGCGAGCGCCTGCCCGTATCCGGCCGCCCGCATCACCTCATAACCGACGTAGGTCGAGCAGTTGAGCCCTACGGGACCGGGGGTCATCTGCGAGATGGCGACGATGTCGATGAAGGTCTCTTCGGTGATCCAGGCCTTGCCGAACACCACTTGCGCCTGGATCAGGGACATGATGGCGTAGCCTCCGCCGAAGGTAAACATCCCGATGACGAAGAAGGTCCAGAAGAGTTCGAGGAGGAGAAGGGCAAGGTCCATCAGCGCGCCCTCCTTTCTTTCTGCCAGGTGATGGCTACGGCCAGCACGATGAGCGTGAGCAGGATCCAGACCGGAGAGACTTTGAGCAGGGCGACCAGCGCCAGGGTTACGACGGCGATGAGCCATTGCCACCAGTTCCTGCAGTTGGTCTTGGACAGTTTGAGCGTATAGGCAGCGATGATGGCGACCGAGGCCGGGCGTACTCCCTGGAGGATCCGGTATACGACGGGATTGTCCTTGAAATTGGCTGCGAGCATCGCAATTGCCAGGATGATCAGGAAGGGCGGAGTGATGCTTCCAAGGGTAGCCACGATGCTGCCCTTGACCCCTCGCAACTTGTATCCGGCAAAGATGGCCATGTTGACTGTAAGCAGACCGGGAGCCCCCTGTGCGATGGCTACGATGTCGGGGAGTTCTTCATCGCTGATCCATCCCCGCTTGCTCATTTCGTTCTGGATAGCCGGCACCATCATGTACCCTCCACCGATGGTGAAGGCGCCGATTTTGGCGAAAACGGCGAAGATTTTTGCGAGTGAAATTTGACTATCCATAAAACAGGAAAACAAATTTAAGGATTTATCGAAAAAAAATCCCAAAAAGTTTGGGAAGAAAGAAAAAGTCCTTATCTTTGCAGCCCGTTTCGAAAAGACGGCAGTTCTTTGATAATATTGAAAGATAAGTACAAGCAAGTACCGAACGATCCGGGGTAGCGATATCCCGGAACTAATAGAT
>CAMJHJ010000251.1 GCA_946405485.1 uncultured Bacteroidales bacterium
AGATGATACTCCCGCATGATCATCAGGCCGGTCAGTTCGCCGTGCGCGCCGGCGCAGGGCTTGAAGGTGAAATGCTTCATCCCCGTGATCTCCGCGAGCAGACGATCCATCCAATCCAGGACGGCGCGCGCGCCTTTCACCGTCTCCGGATCCTGCAAGGGATGCAGACCCTGGAATGCGGGCATGGAGGCGATCTCCTCATTGATCTTGGGATTGTATTTCATCGTGCAGCTGCCCAGCGGGTAGAATCCGGTATCGACGCCGAAGTTCATCTGGGACAGGTTGGTATAATGGCGCACCACGTCGACTTCGCTGACTTCGGGAAGTACGGGGGCTTCGGCACGCTGCAGCGTGGGATCGAGGTCCAGGGAGGCGTCCGCCCATTCGCCGGAGAGGGAGAATCCGCTCCGTCCGGGCTTGGAGAGTTCAAAAACAAGTTTGTCGTAGTATCTCATATCCAAGTCCTCCTATATGGCTGACACCAGGGCGTCGATTTCCGCCCGGTTGTGTTTTTCGGTCACACAGAAACTGACATATCCTTCCTCTGTCTTCAGCGCGGCGAAGAAACCGGCGTCGCAGAGTCGCTGCTGGAGCTCATCGACGTCGCAGAGGGGCTTGAGCACGAACTCCTTGAGGAAAGGCGCGTCGAAAACGGGTTCGAACTTGCCGGTCGCCAGGAGTTTTTCGTAGAGGTAATGAGCGCCTGCCGAAGATTTGGCATTGACCTGCCTCATTCCTTCAGGGCCCATCAGAGAGAGGTACACCGTCACCCAGAGCGCCATCAGGGACTCGTTGGAGCAGATGTTGCTGGTCGCTTTCTCGCGGCGGATGTGCTGCTCACGGGCCTGGAGGGTCAGCACGAAGGCGCGGCGGCCTTGCGCATCGGAGGTCTGTCCCACGATGCGGCCGGGGAGTTTGCGCATATAGGCTTTCTTGCAGGCCATGAATCCCACGTAAGGGCCACCGTAGCAGAGCGGGATACCCAGGCTCTGGCCGTCACCGACGGCGATGTCGGCATCCCATTCTGCGGGTGTCTTCAGCACGGCCAGTGCGGACGGGTCGCAATACTGAACCAGCAGCGCATCCTTCGCATGAAGCGCCTCGGCGAAGCCCGTCAGGTCTTCGACGATGCCGTAGCGGTTGACAGAAGGCACGATGGCGCCAGCCACGTCGCCGCTCTCCAACTTTTCGCGGAGGCTTGCGAGCGAAGTACGGCCTCCGTCGGCCTCGATGAATTCCAGGCGGATGCCGGCGTATTTGGCATATGTCTTCACGACGCCCAGTACCTGAGGCAGCAGGGTCTTCGAAAGCAGGACGGTATTCTTGCGCCGGGCACAGGCCACGCACATGCGCATGGCTTCGGCAGCAGCCGTGGGGCCATCATAAACCGAAGCGTTGGAAACATCCAGGCCCGTCAGGTTGCAGATCATTGTCTGGTATTCGAAGATGTAGCGAAGGGTGCCCTGGGAGATTTCGCACTGGTAGGGCGTGTAAGCGGTCAGGAACTCGGATCGGGACGTGATATAAGGGATGACGGCGGGGACATAGTGGTCGTACGCGCCGGCGCCCACGAAGACCTTGAGCTTCGGATCCATCGCGGCGAGGGACTCGAAGAAGTGCCGCACCTGCTGCTCGGACATCGCATCCGGCAGTTCCAGTTCCTCCTTATGGAAGAACTCGGCAGGTACATCGCAATAGAGGTCATCCATCGAGGAGACCCCTATCCGTTCCAGCATCTGCTGGATATCTTCTCCCGTATGGGGGAAATAGCAGAATCCCGCCATTACTTCGCGATGAATTGGGCGTAAGCTGCAGCGTCCATCAACTCATCCAACTCGGCCGGATTGGCCATGTGGATGCGGATGATCCAGTTGCCGTAGGGGTCCTCGTTCAGCAGTTCAGGGGCATCCTCGAGATCGAGGTTGCGCTCGCTGACGGTACCCGTGACCGGAGAATACAGGTCGCTGGATGCCTTGACGCTCTCAAGGGCGCCGAACTCCTCACCCTTCAGGACGTTATCGAGGTCGGGAAGGTCGACGTAGGTGATGTCGCCCATCTCTTCCTGCGCGAAATCGGAAATGCCCACAAATGCGTTGGGACCTTCGACGCGGACCCACTCGTGTGATTCGCTGTACAGCAAACCTTCTTGTACTTTGCTCATAGTCTATTTTTTATAATTTGTCTGATAAAATCTTTTCTTGATGACCTCTCCCGGGAAGACGCGGCTGCGGATGCGGATCCAGAGCGGAGTGCCCAGGGCGGCATATTGAGCCTGCACCATGGCGAAGCAGATGCTCTTATCCAGGCTGATGGAATGGTAACCCGTCGTGACGACGCCCACCTGGGTGCCGTCTTCCAGCTCGACGGGATAGCCGGCGCGCGGGATGGCCCGGTCGGCGATGCCGATGCCGACCAGTTTCTTCTGCGTCCCTTCCGCCTTCTGGCGGGCGATCACGTCCTTGCCGATGAATTCTTCCTTGTCCAGCTTGCAGAACATGCCCAGGCCTGCTTCGACCGGGGTGATCTCAGGACTCAGCTCGTCGCCATAGAGCGGCAGGCCCGCCTCGAAACGCAGGGTGTCGCGGCAGCCAAGGCCGCAGGGCGTCACGCCGGCGTCCAGCATCTTCTGCCAGATATCTTTGGTGCCTTCGATGGAAGTGTAGATCTCGAAACCGTCTTCGCCCGTGTAGCCGGTGCGGCTGACGATCATGCGGCTGCCCATGTATTCGCTGTCGTAGAATTCGTAGAAACCCGTATCCCGGGCCTTGTCCTCGCCCAGGACCTCCACGACCTTCGCCTCGGCGTCCGGACCCTGGATGGCGATCTGCCCCCAGGCATCGGACTGGTTGTCGATCTTCACGTCGTAGCCGGCCGCCTGATCCAGCATCCACTGGTAATCCTTGGCGATGTTGGCCGCGTTGACGACCAGCAGGAAATGGTCCGGCTCAAACTCACGGTAGACGAGCAGGTCGTCCACGACGCCTCCGTCGGGATAAAGCATCATCCCGTA
>CAMJHJ010000252.1 GCA_946405485.1 uncultured Bacteroidales bacterium
GCTCGCCGGGGGCGGAGGTCCATTCGAACCATTCGTGCGGGGTGATGCGCGAGAGTACCGAGCCCTTGCCGGACAGGGGAGAGCGGATGTTGTGACGGCTCAGGACGACGGCTTCCTCCAGGGTATACCGGTCGTGGAATCCGTCCGGACGCTCCATCCAGTCCGTTTCGCTTGCTGAAACGGTGCCTGCAGAAGGATAGACGCGGTGACTGCACGCGAAGAAGACGGCTGCGACAGTCAGGGTCAGGCAGAGGCGAAAAAAGTATTTCATAAACCTGTGTTTTATCGGAGTTCGAAACGCTGCGTACAGAAAGTGCTGTCGCCAGCGTAAAAGTCGATGGTGACATGTTTGCGGTCCACGGACAGCTTGTAGCAGCCCGCAGCCGGGGAAACGCTGTAAGTGCGAAGGCCGGGACGGTATTCGTCGAAGAGCGGGGTCTCGTCATCGACGGGCCTTCCATCGCCATAGGTCATCCCTTTCCGGAGCGTGCCATAGCTGTCTGCGCCTTCAGAGATGATCTTGTATTGGCCTTTCTCCGGCTGAGACCAGACGGAATTCATGGTCATCTGGGTGATCCTTCCCCCATCTCCCCACCAGTCGGCGAATTCCGTACGGTGGACATGTCCGCAGAGGACGATGGCGTCCCGGGCGGCAAACTCCCTGCGGAAATGCAGGCGGGCCTCGGTATGCGCGGGTTTGTCACTGCCATGGAAGAACCAGCGGCAGGAGGCGGAGTCGTAGGGGAAGACCGGTCCGTGGACTACGATGAAAGTGTGTCTGGCTTTCCGGGTCTCTTTCAGCAGTTTCTCGACTTCTTCGTCATCCGGATGGTTGAAATCGATGACGATGAAGGCATCGGGTCCGATCCAGTAAGCGAAAGTCGTCTTGGTAACGGGCTGACCGAGTTCTTCACTCATCCGCTGCGGCATATATTCGTGATAGACTTTCTCGGCGTCGATTCCGCGGATGTCGTGGTTACCGACCACCGTCACCAGCGGCAGGGAGCCTCCGAATGAGGCCTTGAACGAATTCATCACGTCATCCAGCATCTTGCGGTGCACCTCACCGCTGCCGCAGTCTCCCTGGATGAGGTCGCCCATCTGGAGAATCTGGCGCGTGTCCCCGTCTATCAGGCAGGCAGCCCGCTTGACCAGGCGCGGGCAGCGGTCCCGCCACATCTCCCCGTTCCGGGCGAACTCGGCCCGCTGCACGCGGTTGAGCCACTCCGTGGGCTCATTATAGTGGGAATGATAGACATCCGCAGGTTCCGTATCGAAATGCGTGTCGCCGAGGATGATGATATTGTAGGCATCGTTTTTCTTGCACCGTCCCATCGCCTGCGGGGGCAGGGTTCCTGAAAGTCCCAATCCTGCCAGGGAAGCGGCAGACAGACGGAGGAAATCTCTTCTATCCATAATAATCCTTTAATAATCAGCGGAATTCTACTTGGCAGACGGACAGGCGGTAATTGCCCTTCAGTTCAGCTTTTCCTTGGAAAAACAGATAGATCTTGCCATTCCGGTCCTGGAAGACACCGGGATGTCCGCTTTCTCCGTGGTTCCATGTGCCTTCTTCTCCGGCCGGGAAAAGCAGGCCTTCCGGCGGGATGCGGGTGAAGCATATCCCGTCTTCGGAAGTGGCCAGACCGATCTGCTGCCGTTCGTGGTTGTAAGCGCCGGCATAGAACAGATACCAGATCCCTTTGTGCCTGATGACGGTAGGGGCCTCGATACAGTGTCCTTCCCATTCGAAATCCGGCTTCAGCAGAGGACCTTCCGTCGAGTCCAGCGTCCATTTGCCAGGGCCATAGTCGCTGCGGTAGGGGGCGTGCGCCATCCCGAGCATCTGGACTTTTCCTTCCGGGTCGCGGGTGGCGAAAAGCAGGATGAGCCGGTCCTTTACCCGGTACACTTCCGCATCGATGGAGCGGTTGAGCGCCCAGGCTGCATCCATGACGAAGACGGGCTCGTCGGAAGTATTGACGAAGGTGATGCCGTCCCGGCTGACGGCATGCCAGATGTTGTTATTGCCGGCCTTTTCCCAGTAACGCTGGTAAAACATGTGGATCTTGCCTCCGAAGCGTTTGACGCAAGGGGCGATGGCGCCCCAGATCCGCTGTCCGTGGCTGTCCCGCAGGTCCAGGTCGCCGACCCTTTCCCAGTGGATCAGGTCCTTGCTCTCCGCGATGCCGGCGTTCCAGCCGCCTTGCAGAGACGCGAGCTTGTCCGGCACCCGGTCGGGGGAGTAAGCGGGAATGGAATAGTACATAAAGTAGCGGCCGCCTTTCCGGATGACGGTCGGGTCCTTGGCAAAGGGGATGCCGGTCCGGACCGTATCGCCGTAGCGCATTTCCGTGGGGGTCAGGACGGCTTGGCGGACCCTTTTCCCCCGCTTGGCGCCTTGCGCGGGTAAAAGGGTTGCTCCAGACAGGGCCAGGAGCAAGAGGAGGATGGTCAGTTTTTTCATATGTTCGGGTTTATCGTATGCGTGTGACGGCGTGGAGCGTATTGCTCACTGCGTTCCAAGAGTCGCGGGCGCTCAATTCAATCTCGTATTCGCCGGGCTCCAGCGGGATTTCCAGGATCCAGTCTTTTTTCATCGAAGCGGGTTGCGGGACGTGGTAGAAATCGGCCAGGACTTTCTTGGTGCAGACGGTTTCCCCGCCACGGCGCACCGTGATGAAATAGGTGTGCACGAATTCGTCATCTTTGCCGGCTGCCCAGCGCAGCGTGGCCTTCCCTTCGCCTCCTTCCACCTCCAGGGCATCCAGCGCCGGTGCCTGGTTCATCGCGGCGCGGACCAGGTGGGAATACGGTTTGAGATGGCTCTTGTCCTTGCAGGGGTGTTTCATGACCCAGGGATCTCCGATGG
Source organism: uncultured Bacteroidales bacterium (assembly GCA_946405485.1). The sequence goes on from CAMJHJ010000252.1 coordinate 2,873, forward strand.
TCGTCTGGTTGTAGAAATCCATGCGCTGGACGCGCAGGTTGCCCTTGTTGTCGAATTGCAGCAGCAGGCCCTGGGAGAATTCATCCTTGTCCCGCATGAT
>CAMJHJ010000253.1 GCA_946405485.1 uncultured Bacteroidales bacterium
TGAGTATCACCTCAGCACCCCTTAGCCTGCACCTTGCAGGCCGGCACAAAGGTACACACTCTCGCCCTTATTTCCAAGCCTTGGAGTGTGCTTCAAGGCCGGATTTGGCCGTTGCCCTCGATCAGCCATTTGTAGGTGGTGATTTCCTGGAGAGCCATGGGGCCTCGGGCGCCGAGTTTCTGGGTACTGATGCCGATTTCGGCTCCCAATCCGAACTGGGCGCCGTCCGTGAAAGAGGTCGGTGCATTGACATAGACGCATGCGGCATCGACCGCACGCTGGAAGGACCGTGCCGCGGCAGGGTCTTCCGTAACGATGGCCTCGCTGTGACCGGAGCCGTAGCGCCGGATGTGGTCCAGGGCTTCGGACAGACTGTCCACGGTCTTGACGGCCATCTTATAGTCCATGTATTCGGTCCCGAAAGCGTCCGGGCCCGCAGTTTGGAGCCGGTCAGCAGGGTAGCGGCCTTCGAGGGCGGCATAGGCGCGAGGGTCGGTATAGAGCGTCACGCGATCCGACATCTCCCGGACCAGGGCCGGCAGGTCGTCCAGCCGGGACGCGTGGATGATCAGGCAATCCAGGGCGTTGCACACGCTGACGCGGCGGGTCTTGGCATTGGTGATGATGCGCCTGCCTTTCTCCAAGTCTCCGGATGCGTCGAAATAGGTGTTGACAACCCCGGCGCCGGTCTCGATGCAGGGGATGCGGGCATGGTCCCGGACGAAATCGATCAGACGGCGGCCTCCGCGCGGGATGACCAGATCCACGTAACCGACGGCGTCCAGGAGTTCGCTGGCAGCTTCGTGGGTGGCAGGAAGGAGATTCACGGCATCGGGATCCACGCCCTCTGTTTCGAGTACCCTTTTGATCAGGGATACGGCTGCCCGGTTGGACCGGTCGGCATCCCGTCCGCCCTTGAGCAGGCATACGTTCCCGCTCTTGAAGCAAAGCGAAAAAACATCGAAGGTGACGTTCGGCCGCGCCTCATAAATGACTCCGATCACGCCGAACGGGACGCTTATCTTGCGAAGCTGCAAGCCGTTGGGCAAGATGCGCGCATCCAGGACCCTGTCCAAGGGAGAGGGGAGAGAGGCGACTTTCCGCATGTCCCCGGCGATTCCGTCCAGGCGCTCCCGGGTCAGCAAAAGACGGTCGTACAACGGGTTGGAGCGGTCCATCGCGGCGAGGTCCTCCGCGTTGGCAGCCAGCAGCGTATCCGCTTCTTTGGATAATGAATCAGCCAAACGCTGAAGCACGGCGACACGCTGTGCCTCATCCAGCTCCTGGACAGACAAGGTGGCGGCTTTCGCCGCCTCGAATAACGGAAAGCAGGTGTCGTGCATGGGGCTCAGTCTTTTGCGCTAGGTTCGAATTCGGTATGGATCGTTTCAGACGGACGGGAGAGCACATCCGTGAGAATGCCTTCCCGGCGTCCGTTGGCGATGACGACGCGGATGCCCTGCTCGGCCAGATGCCTGGCCACCAAGCACTTGGAGGCCATTCCGCCCCGACCGGAACGGCTTTTCGCCGTGCTGAGATATCCTTCCACTTCCTCGCCGGGGAGGACACGTGCGATGACCTTGGAAGAAGGATCGTCCGGAGAACCGTCGTACAGGCCGTCCACATTGGTCAGGATGATGAGCGCCTCGGCCGCGGTCATCCCGGCGACCAGGCCGGAGAGTTCATCGTTGTCGGTGAACATCAGTTCGGTAATGCTGACCGTGTCATTCTCATTGACGATGGGCAGGACGCCGCGCCGGAGCATCACCTCGATACAACTCTTCTGGTTATCGTATTCCTGGCCGGGCTCGAAGTTCTTTTTCATCGTGAGTACCTGCCCCACGGTAATCCCGTAGCCTTGGAACAGTTTATAATAAAGGTCCATGAGCCGGACCTGTCCGATCGCGGAATAGAGCTGGCGCTGCTGTACATCCGAAAGGGTCTTGTCCTCCCGGATAAGCGAGCGTCCGCAGGCGACGGCGCCGCTGGTCACCAGGATCGTCTCATAACCCTCCTTCCGAAGCGTGACCAGCTGGTCTACAATGGCGGAAACCCGTGTCGTGTCGAGCGAACCGTCGGCACGGGTCAGGACATTACTGCCCACCTTGACCACGATGCGCCTTTTCATCGGGGCATTGATGATCGTAAGACCTTTGATGACTGCTTCACTGAATCCGGCTTCTTCCATTGCATTCAAGCCTCTGAGCGTCAGTCCGTTCGGAGTGGTGACACGACGGATTTCGCTCTCTGGGTCGGAGCCATTGGCGCGGACCAGTCCGGCAGCCCCCAGGACCGTCTGGCACACCGCCTCGCCGGCTTTATCCGCATCCAGTCCCAGACGTACGCCGCCCTCTGTCGCCGCACCCAGATAGCGCAGCGCGTATGCAATGCCGCAGGAGGCCAGGGAAGTGCCGGCCAGCAAGTGCTCCAGGGGGACGATTTCGCTGCGTCCGAAACGGTCGCACAGGCCTTTCAGCAGCGTCAGCTGCGCCTCGGAGGCCGTGACGGAAGCGATGTAGCTCATGCTTTCGCCGATCTCAGCGGCCGTATTCGGGATGAGGTACGCCAGGGCGGGCATCCTGCCGTCCAGGGTCAGCCATTCACGGAATTGCTCCGGCTTGATACCGGGGGCCAGGGAGACCAGCAGCTGCTTGTCATAATCCAGCGCATCGCGCAGCCCGGCGAGCATTTCTTCCATCTGCCAGGGCTTGACCGCAAAGAAAACGAGCTCCGCATCCCGGACCGCAGCACGGTTGTCCGTGGAAGTCCGTATGCCGTAGGGGAGAAACCTTTCGAGGGAAGACGCATGCCGCGCCGTGACGGTGACTTGAGGGGCATCAAAGCTGCGGGCCAGACCGATGGCCACCGCCCCGCCGATATTTCCGGCTCCGATGATCGTTACATTCATGACTAACCAACATTTTATACAAAGCTACGATTATTTGCGTTAAGAAACAAT
>CAMJHJ010000254.1 GCA_946405485.1 uncultured Bacteroidales bacterium
CCCTGGCTTTTCGGTTACTGGTATTGGGACTGGGCGGACAAATACCACCGGCTCGTGTCCGTGGATGCGGCGGGAGGAACTTTTGCCCTGGACGAGCCCTGGAGCCGTTACGGTTATCGCGACAACTGCCGCTTCTACGGGCTCAACCTGCTCTGTGAGCTGGACGCCCCCGGCGAATACTATGTCGACCGCAGCAGCGGAATCATCTATTGGATCGCCCCGGAAGGCAAGGCCGGCGAAGAGACGGCGGTCTCTGTGTTCGCGGGTGAGGGGATGATTCTTGCCGACAATTGTAAGGATTTGATTATCAGCGGCCTGGCCTTCGAAGGAGGTCGCCGCGGTGCGGTGCAGCTCAAGGGCGGAGAGAGCAATGTCATCCGCGACTGCCGGTTCTCCCGCTTCGGCGAGACGGCAATCACCGTCACCGGAGGCTGGCACCATGCAGTGGAGGCCTGCCTGCTGACCGAACTGGGGTGCGGAGGCATCCACATGACCGGTGGTGACCGGAAGACCCTGGAACCGGCCGGGTTCACGGTCACCAATACCATCGTCGACCGTTTTTCCCTTTTCAAGCGCACCTATGAGCCGGCGGTCTTCTTCCACGGCGTAGGCCTGCTGGTCGCCCACAACCGTTTCTCGCATTCTTCCTCCTCTGCCTTGCGCCTGGAGGGGAATGAGATTACGGTCGAGTATAACCAGTGCTTCAATCTGGTGGAGGAGAGCGACGACCAGGGCGGATTCGACACGTTCATGGATTATTCATACCGCGGCATCGTGCTGCGCTACAATCATTGGCGCGACATCAAGGGCGGCTCGTACGCCGGCGCGGCGGGCATACGCCTGGACGACCTGATCTCCGGCCAGCTGATCTTCGGCAACGTGTTCGAGCGCTGCGGAGGCGGAGGTTGGGAAGGGGGCGGCGGCTTCGGCGGCGTGCAGATCAACGGCGGCCGCGACAACCGTATCTTCAACAACCTCTTTTTCGACTGCTCCTGGGCGGTCAGCGGCGAGGCGTGGCAGGCGGACCGTTGGCGGGGAGTCTTGACCACAGGCCTCAGCGCAGAACGGCTCCGGGAGGTGGACATTTTCAGCCCTGTTTATCGGGAGAAATATCCGCTGATGCCCTTGCACTTCGATGAGGACCGGGGTGTCAACTATGTGGAGCGCAACCTTGCCGTCAACGCCGAGGCGCTGATCCGTTCCCGGAACGGCGGCTTCTCGACAGGCGGCAACACCGTCATCCACAGCGTCCAGCCTCTCACCTGGTTCCTGCAACCGAAGAATCTCAGGAGTTTCGGACTGGAGGCCATTCCATTTGCGGAAATCGGCGTGCTCGAAAACCGCTGGAAATAAGCGCGCTTTTGCGTATCTTTGTAAGATTGAAAGAAAGACATGACGACGCAGGATCAGATTAAAGACTTACACGAGCGGGTAGATGCCCTTGGAAAGTACCTGGACATCCCCGGCAAGCGTGCCGAGATCGCAGAAAAAGAGAAGCAGACCCAGGCGGCTGACTTCTGGGACAATCCCAAGGCGGCGGAGCTCTTCCTGAAGGGAATCAGTTCCGTCAAGTCGTGGGTCATTGCCTACGACAACGCCTCCCGGGCCGTGGAGGACGTGGACGTGCTGTATGATTTCGCCGCGGAAGCGGCGCAGTCCGACCCCGAGAAGGCGGACAGCCTGGCAGAGGTGGTGGAGCTGGATGCTTCCTACAAGGCGGCGCTTTCCGAGATCGAATCGCTGGAGATGCGCAACATGCTCGGCGCCGAAGGGGATAACCTGGGCGCCGTGCTGACGATCAATTCCGGCGCCGGCGGTACCGAGGCCAATGACTGGAGCGCGATGCTGATGCGGATGTACATGCGCTGGGGCGAGCGCAACGGCTACAAGATGACCGTCACGGAATTGCAGGAAGGCGATGAGGCCGGCATCAAGTCGACGACCATCGAAGTAGAGGGTGACTATGCCTACGGCTATCTCAAGGCCGAGAGCGGCGTCCACCGTCTGGTGCGCATCTCTCCCTTCAACGCCCAGGGCAAGCGCCAGACCACCTTTTCTTCCGTTTTCGTCTATCCGCTGGTGGACGACACGATCAACATCGAGATCAAGGACTCCGACCTGGAATGGGACACCTTCCGCAGCGGCGGTCATGGCGGCCAGAATGTCAATAAGGTGGAGACCGGCGTGCGCGTGCGGCATCTGCCGACGGGTATCGTGGTCGAGAATACCGAGACCCGCACCCAGATCGGCAATAAGGAAAACGCCCTGCGCATCCTGAAATCCCGCCTCTATGACCTCGAGCTGAAGAAACGTCAGGAGAAGCAGGCGGAACTTGAAGGGCAAAAGCGCAAGATTGAATGGGGCTCGCAGATCCGTTCCTACGTCCTGCACCCGTACCGCATGGTCAAGGACCTGCGCACAGGATATGAGACGGCCGACACCCAGGGTGTGCTGGACGGCGATCTCAACGAATTCATGAAGAAATTCTTAATGGAAAACTAATATGGCAGAATTCAAGTATGCACCGATGTTTCAGTTGGGCGAAGACCGGACTGAATACTACAAGATCCCTGGTTCGGAGGAGTATGTGAGTGTCTCCGACTTCGAAGGGATGCCCATCCTCAAAGTCAAGAAGGAAGCGTTGACCCTCATGGCCAACACGGCCTTCCGCGATGTCAGCTTCCTGCTGCGCCGCTCCCACAACGAGCAGGTGGCCAAGATCCTGCACGACCCGGAGGCCTCCGAGAATGACAAATATGTCGCCCTGACCTTCCTGCGCAACGCGGAGATTTCCGCAAAGGGCAAGCTCCCGCTCTGCCAGGACACCGGCACGGCGATCATCCACGGCGAGAAGGGCCAGCAGGTCTGGACCGGCTGCGACGACAAGGAAGCC
>CAMJHJ010000255.1 GCA_946405485.1 uncultured Bacteroidales bacterium
GCCTGCGCTTCCGACCTCGCGAAATGGGGTTACGATGTCACCATCTTCGAGGCCCTGCACAAAGCCGGCGGCGTGCTGGAGTACGGCATCCCCGAATTCCGCCTCCCGAAAGAGACGGTGCTCAAGAGCGAGATCACGGAAGTCACCCGCCTGGGTGTCAAGATCGAGACCGACGTCATCATCGGCCGGACCGTGACCATCGACCAGCTGATGGACCAGGAAGGCTTCGAAGCCGTCTTCGTGGGCACCGGCGCCGGACTGCCGAAGTTCATGGGCATCCCCGGCGAGAACCTCTGCGGCGTATTCTCGGCCAACGAGTTCCTGACCCGCAACAACCTGATGATGGCGTTCCGCGAAGACTACCTGACCCCGATCCACGCCGGCAAGAAGGTCTGCGTCGTGGGCGGCGGCAATGTGGCGATGGATGCGGCCCGCACGGCCCTGCGGCTGGGCGCCGAAGTCCACATCGTCTACCGCCGTACCGAGGCTGAGCTGCCCGCCCGCCGGGAGGAAGTCCACCACGCGGTCGAGGAAGGTATCGTGTTCGATATGCTGACCAATCCGGTCGAGGTCCTGGGTGACGATAAGGGCTGGGTCCGCGCGCTGAAGTGCATCCGCATGGAACTGGGCGAACCCGACGAGAGCGGCCGCCGCTCCCCTGTCCCGATCCCGGGCAGCGAGTTCGAGATCCCGACGGAGACGGTTATCATGGCGCTCGGCACTTCGCCGAATCCCCTGATCGCCCGGACGACGGCCGGTCTGGAAATGACCCGCCGGGGCTGCCTGGTGGCAAACGAAGAGGGCGCCACGACCCGTGAGGGCATTTTTGCCGGAGGCGATGCCGTCAGCGGCGCCGCTACGGTGATCCTAGCCATGGGCGCCGGCCGAAAGGCCGCCAAAGCCATCGACGAATACCTGAAGGCAAAGGCTTAGGGTTTTGCCACAGAATGGACGGCAAGCCACTTGCATCCATTCTATGGCACGATTCCTTGCGAAAACCCATGAAATGCTGCCACAGAATGATAATTGGCCCCCAGCCATTCATTCTGTGGCATTTTTGCGTATATTGCAGACACTATTTGACAGAGCGGACGTTATGAAACGACTTTTTACGGTTCTGATATCAGTACTTCTGGTTGTCAGCTGCGCGACGATGCGACCGGCGACAAGCGGGGCGGACTCCTCAGCCGGTACGGCAGGCAGGCCCCTGATCGGCATCAGCTGCGGGGGCAGCGCGACGATGACCACCCTCAAGACGACCTACAGCGACGCCGTGCGCCTGGCGGGCGGCGTCCCCGTGCTGATCCCGGTCCTGCGGGACAGCGCGACGGTCTCTGACCTGGTCCGCCGCCTCGACGGCGTGATCCTGAGCGGCGGCGAGGATATCGACCCGCTCTACTTCGGCGAGGAGCACCTTCCGGGACTCGGAGAAATCAACGCCCCGCGCGACACCTTCGACGTCCTGCTGATCCGCACTGCCCTCCGCCAGGAAAAACCCCTGCTGGGCATCTGCCGCGGCGAACAGGTACTCAACGTCGTCCTCGGCGGTACCCTCTGGCAGGACATCCCGTCCCAGATTCCTTCATCGGAACTGCACCACCGGCAGGAGGAACCCTCGACCGTAGCCACCCAGGTCATCACGATCGACCCGTCCTCCCGTCTGGCTGAAATCCTCGGGGTAAGTGAAATCGCCGTCAACTCCCACCACCACCAGGCTGTCAAGGCCCTGGCCCCCGGCCTCATCGCCACGGCCCGCACGGAGGACGGCGTCGTGGAAGCCTACGAAAGTATCCCGGGCGCACCTGACCCCTACGGGAAACCCCTGCAAGACCGCATCCTGGCCGTGCAGTTCCACCCGGAGACCTTCTCCCAAGCCGGCGATCCTACCTTCCTAAAAATCTTCCAGGACCTCGTCCGCCGCGCAATTGGCAAATAATAAATCCATATACCATGGCAAATAACATCATCCCCAAGAAGAATTACAAAGGCATCTCGATCACCCTGGCCATCCTTCTGGTGCTGCTGGTCGGGATCGCGAGTTGCACAAAGATGGTCGACAACTCCGAAATCGGCATCAAATTCAAGAAATTCTCCCTGACCGAGCAAGGCGAACTGGTCTCCACGCAGGTGTCGGGTCTGACCTTCTACAACCCGATCACGACCAAGATCTTCACCTATCCGGTCTTCATCCAGCGTGTGGACTATCATCCCTTCACCGTCACCACCAAAGATGCGGCCGTCTTCTCGATGGATCCGCTGTTGGCTTATCAGCTCGACCGGACGAAGGCTTCCTATGTCTTCAACAAATACCGTCGATCCCTGCCGGAAATCGAGCAAGGGTATATGCGCACCTGCATCTATGACGCCTACCGTATCTGCGCCAACAATTACACTTCCGACGAACTGATGGGCAACCGCGCCAAGTTCGAGCAGGAAGTGCGCGCGATGTTGGAAAAGAGCCTCGGCGACGAAGGCTTCAAGGTCAGCGAGTTCACTTCGCAGATCACGCCTCCGCAGTCCCTGTCGGCCGCCATCGAGGCAAAGAACCAGGCCATCCAGGAGGCCTTGAAGGCCGAGAATCTGGTCAAGCAGGCGGAAGCCAATGCCCAGATCGCGATCGCAAAGGCGCGTGGTGAAGCCGAGGCGACCAAGGTCAAGGCCGATGCCGAAGCCTACTATAACCGCACGATTGCGGCGTCTCTCAGTCCGATGATCGTCCAGGAAGACTGGATCGAGAAGTGGGACGGCAAACTCCCCACCGTCGCCAGCAACGGCAGCGGCATGATGTTCAACCTCAGTGACCTGAAGAAGTAGTCACACCTATCGCCAAAGCCAGGGTGCGGTTGGGAAAGC
>CAMJHJ010000256.1 GCA_946405485.1 uncultured Bacteroidales bacterium
TTGCGGCCGTAGCGGCATGAACAGATGCCCACGCCAAGGTGGCCTTCGTATTTCTTGAGCCAATAAGAGATATGCTCGATGCTGACGGACTCATTCTCCATCGAGATGGCTTTTTCGACCGGGATGACATGCATGCCGATACCGGATCCTCCCATCGGTACGCTGGGAGTGATTTTCTCCAACGGGAGGAAAGTCATGCGCTCGAAAAACATGGCCAGTTCCGGATGCCTGTCCATCAGGTCCGTATTCATGTTGGTGTATTCGGCAGAGCCGGGGACGAACATCGGAACCCAGTAGATGCGGTCTTTGCGCTCATAAGTCGTGCCGGGGACGGGACCGTCATCCGTGTATTTGTCGCCATAGTCATACTCGAGCATGCCGAAATAGGAAAGCTTGTCGAGCAGTTCGTCGAAAGAGGCGTCGTCAGGGGTATAGTGCTTCTCGGCGTTCCACTGATGGAGGGTCTGATACGTATGGTGCTCACGGACCTTGAAGAAATTCTTCGGAAGCATATCCAGCAGGAGATCCAGGGAAGTTTCGCGGGTCACGGGGTCCATCTCATCTTCGAAGATGCAGGCGAGGCCCCAGTATTCAGGGGCGTCCGAGTCCATCTTGATCTTGCCGGGGATGCGGTCGGTGACGTGGCGGACGAATTTCAGGAGTTTCGGGTTCGGGTTCTTGTCTCCCTTGTGCTTGGGGACGAATTTGGTCGACATTTCAGGCATATCGCAGTCTGGTCAAGTATGTTAATGATAATTTATGATTGTTTCCAGTTCGAGACTTGGCCCAGGATCCACTGGGCGAAGGTGTCGACACCCTCGCCGGTCTTGGCGCAGATCGGAATGACAGTGGCGCGGGGATTGCGCATCCGGATGTATTCCTTGCATTTCTCCATGTCAAAGTCGAAATAGGGGGCGACATCCATCTTGTTGATGATGACAACGTCGCAGATGGAGAACATCAGGGGGTATTTGAGGGGCTTGTCGTGACCTTCCGGGACGGAGAGGATCATCGCGTTGCGGGTAGCGCCGGTGTCAAATTCGGCGGGACAGACGAGATTGCCGACATTCTCCAGGATGACGAGGTCGATGTCCCGGAGGGAGAGGCCGTCAAGCCCTTGACGCGTCATTTCCGCGTCAAGGTGGCACATGCCGCCTGTATGGAGCTGGATGGAGTCGATGCCTGTCGCCTCGCGGATCTTACGGGCATCCACGTCACTGTCGATGTCCGCTTCCATGACGGCGATCCTGAGTTTGTCCTTGAGAAGGTTGATAAGACGGATCAGGGTCGTGGTCTTGCCGCTTCCCGGGGAAGACATCAGGTTCAGTAAATAAACCCCTTTCCCCTTCAATTCTTTCCGGAGTTCGTCCGCATCCCTGTCGTTATCTTCAAAAACGCTTTTCTTGATCTCGATGATCTTGATATCGTTCATAGTGTTATGTGGTAAAAGTTCACGAAGATACGCAATTCTTCGCAATCAAGCAATTATTCCGTGGTCTGGGGCATCAATCGGACTTCCGGAGTCAGAGCAGCCGGATCGCGATATGAGCGCATGCCTCGGCGTCGGCGAGGGCGTGATGATGCCGGGTGAGTTCAAAGCCGCAGGCGGTGGCGACGGTATGGAGCTGGTGGTTCGGCAGCCGGTGGCCGAAACAGCGCCGGGATGCCGTGAGCGTGTCAAGGAACACATAGTCGGGATAGTCCATCTGATAGACGCGGAAGACCGCCTTCAGGCATCCTTCGTCGAAAGGCGCATTGTGGGCGACCAGCGGCAAACCTTCGATCATCGGGACAATCCGTTCCCAGACGTCCGGGAATACAGGAGCGTCTTCCGTGTCTGCGGCGGAGATCCCGTGTACGCGGCGGCAGAACCATTGGTAATACTCCGGTTCCGGATGGATCAGGCTGTAGAATGAATCCGTAATGCGCCCTCCACGCACGACGACGATGCCCACACTGCATACGCTGGAAGGCCACTCATTTGCCGTCTCGAAATCGATGGCCGCAAAGTCTTTCATCAGCGATGATTCAGCGGTCCATTCTCTCGGACCAGGCTGCGATTTACCTCAATACCTGTGTGAAGACAGGGGCTTTCCCTTCCTCGCAGAGGACATAAACCTTAATCAGATGGGCTTGGTCTGCCTGATCGGGATCAGCGGGGATATCCCGGGCCTCGAAGAGGTATTCCGTGCCGCCGGTGACCGCACGGGAGGCGACATTCTCAGCCTTGGCGTGGATCATCGGATAACCGGCCACGGCGGCATCGAAAACGGCCGCTTCTTCTTCCGTGACGGGTTTGAGGGCAGGGAAGTCGTCGTATTTCTCATACTCACCCTCGATGAATCCGCTTATTTTGAGGAAACGGTCGACTTCTGCAGGGACCGCGTCCATGCGGGCAGCCCTCACGCCGTAACCGGGGAGGATCTCCGCATCGGGGAGTTCCGCCTTGAGGTCCCTGACACTGGAATCCAGACCGCCGCTGCCGAAGGTGCAGAAGGGGACGATCTTCTTGCCGTTGAGGTCGACGGCCTTCAGCAAACCTCCGAGAGGCCTTGCATAAGAACCGAACCAGACCGGATAACCGAGGAAGATGATATCATAGGCCTTTAAGTCGGCTTTGAGAGGCTGTATCTCCGGAAAGATGCCTGCCTCCCGTTCTTGGAGGCAGCGGTCGATGGTGGCCTGGAAATCTTTGTCGTATGCGACAGCCGGTACGATTTCTTCCAGGTCTGCGCCGAGCCGGCCGGCAATCTCTTCAGCGACCGTCTTTGTGTTGGAAGTCTGCGAGTAATAGAGGACGAG
>CAMJHJ010000257.1 GCA_946405485.1 uncultured Bacteroidales bacterium
GTGGTGGACAAGTTCAGGGATGCCGGCTTCCCCATGCCGCAGGTCTGGTCAGACCGCGGGCCCGGTGACGGAAGTCCCATGTCCGGCGGCCATCACATAGACCTGTTCCGGGCCAATAAATGGATCCTGGAGCAAAGTGGGGTTCCGGCCGACAATATACAAATTTCTGGCATAGATACTTACACCGACCTTTCATTCTTTTCCGCCAGGCGCGAAGGAACTGCCTGCGGAAGGAACATCAATGCAATACGGCTGATATGAAAAGAAGATCATTCATCAAGGGCATGGCGGCGGCAGGCGCGTCCGCGCTGATCCCGGCCGGGACGGTCGGGGCCGTCCTGACGGCATGCAAGCCGTCCGGTCCGGCCGCCTCCGCCACCAGTGGCGGATTCGACGACATCGTCGACCGGGCCGGCACCTGGAGCATCAAATACGGCCGGGCTACCGACGGGGAGATACCCATGTGGATAGCTGACATGGACTTCAAGACCGATCCGTTCGTCAGCGCCGCGCTTCGGAAAAGACTTGACCGTGACGTCCTGGGATACACCTCCACACCTGATACCTTTTTCGATGCCATAGCTGCTTGGGAGGAATCCGTCCACGGGTACAAGGCGGACCGGGAATGGATAGGCTATGCCCCGGGAGTCATCACCGCCATCAACCAGGCTTACCTCACGTTCACCGAACCCGGTGACAAGATAATAGTCCAGCCACCGGTCTACGACCATTTCAGGCTGTATATCGAGAGACTGGGCAGAGTTGCTGTGGACAATCCCTTGATCTTCGAGGACGGGCGTTACAGAATGGACCTGGAAGGTCTTGAAAGGATCATCGACGACAAGACAAAGGCCCTTGTCCTTTGCAATCCCCACAATCCCTGCGGCATCCTTTGGGACAGGGAGACCCTGGAAGCGCTCGCCGCCATCTGCGAACGGCACGGGATCATCGTGATCTCTGACGAGATTCACGGAGACCTGGCCCTGTACGGGCGCAGGCACACGCCGTTCTGCAGCGTCAGCGACGCGGCGGCGCGGATCGGAATGATCTTCGCCGGTCCCACGAAAGCCTTCAACCTGGCGGGGCTTTCTGGGACGGCGTACTGCATCATTCCAGACAAGGACAAAAGGGAAAAATATCTCGCCACCCTAAGGAACGCCAAGCTCAACGAGCCCTCTATCATGACCCTCGAGGCGGTCATCGCCGCATATCGCGAGGACAGGACGTGGCTTGACTCCCTGAAGGATTACATCGAAGGTAATATATCCAGAGTCGAGAGTTTCTTTGCCGAGAACAATCTGGGATTCAAGCCTATACGTCCCCAGGCATCTTTCCTTGTCTGGCTGGACTGCCGCGGACTTGGGCTTCCTCAGGACAAGTTGATGGACCTGTTCCTCAGCAAGGCGAAAGTCATCCCCAGCGACGGCAGCTCCTACGGACCGGGCGGCGAGGGCTTCGTGAGACTGAACGTCGGCTGCCCCGCCAGCATCCTCGACGAAGCCCTCTCCCGCATCCGGACAACCATCACCGCCGCCTCCCTTCTTTAAGCGTGATTTGTAGTTGCCAGTAGAGCCCTGAACATTTAAGGCGTTTTTGTTCAGAAAAGGGGAAAAAGCAGTCGAAAATGAACAAAAAGAGCTGTTTTGTTCAGGAAAGGCAGGGATATTGCTCCAGGGAAAAAACATATATTTGTTAGAAACGAAGATTGGGAGGTTAGATCGCTCATAATAGATGAAACTTACGCAAAAGATACGGCTATCGGGAAGGTACGGCAGGATGTATTACATCGTGGCGGGGATCATCGACATCGCATGCGCCGTATTCATCCTGTTTGACCCGATGGCTACCCCGGCGATCCTCCTGATCAAGCTCATGAGCATACCTGTCCTGGCTTACCTGTTCTTTGCCCTGGCTTCGAACGAGAAAACGTTCTTCTATCTCAATCTCGGTTTCAGCCGGAACGAGTACCGCTACATTCCCATAGTCATTGATGCACTGGCCTTCGTGCTTCTGGTCATCCTATCAATAATCCTGTCCCATGTCATCTTCCTCGCATAACAGGCTGCTCATCGACAGCGTCCTGCTGGCATTCGGCACGAAACTCGTGCTGAGAGGGGCGTACATGACCTCCGAGACAGGGAAGGTCACGGGGTTGCTCGGGAGGAACGGCTCGGGAAAGTCATGCCTGTTCAAGTGCATCATGGGCGGCATCAAGCCGCAGCAGGGACTTGTACGGGTCAATGACGACCCCGAGACGGACCGGAACCATATCGGGCGTTATGTCAGGTATATGCCGCAGACTCCGCTCATCCCGGCAAATATGACCCTTGAAAAAGCCTTTAATCTGTACGATGTTGATTATGAAGGACTTGTACGGAGTTTCAACAAGTTCCACCGGTACCATTTCAAGACTCCGGGAGAACTCTCCGGAGGAGAAGTCCGCGTCGCTGAGATGTATATGGTCCTGATGTCGGACGTCCCGTTCTGCATCCTGGACGAGCCTTTCGCCCAGATAGCGCCGATCCATGCCGACAAGATGAAGGAGCTTATCGCAGAGCAGAAAGACAAGAAAGGTATCATCGTGTCCGACCATCTCTACGAGGCGATCATGGAGGTTGCGGACGACCTTTACATCATTGACAGCGGGTACACATGCCCCGTCCGATCCCACGAAGACCTGGTCAGGCACGGATACCTCTCCGGATAATCATCAGAGTAAATCGAGGATC
>CAMJHJ010000258.1 GCA_946405485.1 uncultured Bacteroidales bacterium
TATTGAACCTCGACCCAGCGGCCGGGGACGACCGCCGAGACGGAGGCGTCGTACATGGCCGAGCAGCTGACGGCCGGGAGGTAGAAGCGGCCCGGATAAGTTGCAGTCAAGGTGACGGGCACGCTCACGCTCTCGCCCGCGCCCAGGTCGAAGAAACTGTAGACACGGTCATCGCGGAAATCCTGGTAAGTGACCCCGGCGGGATAGCTGAATCCCGTCTTGTACACTCTCTCGTTCTTGATCTCCCAGCCGGACGGGAAACGCTCTGCAAGCGCGATGTCCTTCACGGCGACACCCGACTTGTTGGTGACGACGGCCACGGCCTTGAAGATCCGGCCCCGCTCCAGCGCAGAGACATCCACGGCCGCGCCGTGATCATCCACATAGCGGATTTCCATCGCCAGGCCGGCCTGCTGCGCCTTCTCCTCTCCTGCGGCAGGGATACCCGATGCGGACAGGACCGCATAGACCGGCGAGTTGCCGTTGTTGGTCAGTTTCAGGGACGTCTTTCCGCCATCAGCTTCTGCGAGCAGTTCCCTGCTGACGAAGTTCTTGGAGGACTCCAGCCGATAGGATTTGCCACTGAACTCCACCAGGCCCGTAATGCCCTTTCCGACCATTTCTTTGGCGTAGTTGCTCATCGCGTAAAGGGCCCAGGCGGTGGATTGCGTGCTCATGTAATGCTGCGGGTCGCCCAGCGATTTCGCCAGATCACCGGCCACCTTGAAGGCTTCCTCCTTCTGCCCGAGCAGGGAATGGACCTTGAGGGCGATGGCCTTGTTGCGGTCTTCGCTGCCGTACCATTCGTAGTATTGCTGGGGATTGGTTTCCGTATAAGGCAGTTTCGCGACCATGTCCCGGGCGATGTCTTTTTTCCCGTCGCAGGCATAGGCGGCGGCAAGCAGCCAGCGTGCGTTGTTGGACATCTCTTTCTCGGCACGCATCAGGTTCATGATGCCGCGCTGCGGCCTGCCGGCAGAAGCCAGGGCGTAGAGCCCGTAAGCCCGCACGAACGCATCGCCCTTCTTGTCCTTGACCATGCCGGTTACATAGTTGGAAAGAGAGTTTTTCAACTCAGCCGGGACGGCATAGCCGGCGTTTTCCGCTTCCTGGAGAAAATGCAGGGCGTAGGCGCTGCCGAACGGGGATGAACCCGCCGTGCCGGGCCAGTAAGCGAGGGAACCGTCACTGCAGCGGAAACTCTGCAGCCGGCGGATGGCAGCCTTGACGTTGAACTCATGGAGGGCCGCGTCATTCTCATTGCCGTCCGCCAGGGCGTCCACAAAGAGTTGCGGGAAGACGGCGGACACCGTCTGCTCAACACAGCCGTAGGGATAGTCCATAAGATACTTCATCCTGCCTTTGAGGTCGATCGACGGGATGGAGGACAATTCGACGGAAAGCGTGTTGGAACCGTCGATGCCGAAGAGCTCCGCATCCAGCGGGACGGTCTTGCCGGCATCGATCAGGACAGCCTGCAGCCGGGTCTGCCGGGGATTGGGGTTGAGGACATCGATTTCGATGTCGTGCCGGGACTTGTCAGATCCGGCCACGGCCTTCACGCTGACATGGCCGATGGCGGGCTTATCGCCGGCCTGGAGCTCGAAGTATTCGACACTCTGTCCCTCTTTCTCGCTCCGGACTTCCAGGGTGGAAGGACCGACTACGGTGAAAGCCTTGTCGGCGTCGATACTGAGTTTGACCTTGCCCACGCCGTCCTTGAGGGCGAAGAGGGTGACGGGAATCTTGATCCGCTCTCCCACGCTGACGGTGCGGGGCAGGGAAGCCTGGACCATCACCGGTTGGGTGACGTTGACATTCTTCTGGCAGCTGCCCTGTGCCTTGCCGTCGGAGGCGATGACCATGGCGCGGAGTGAACCGATGTACTGGGGGATGGCCACCTTATGGGTGGCGCTCTTGCCGGGTTTCAGTTCGAAGGGACCGAGCCAGGAGACGACGGGAGTGAAACGGTCGGCCTTGCGCCGCTTGAGCGGTCCGGCCGCCTCGTCGTCACCGCCGATGGCGAAGAGTTGCTCGATATGGCCGCCGAAGGCCCCGATGATATCATCATACAGGTCCCAGGTGCGCACGCGCAGGGCTTCCTTTGAATAGAAGGACTGCCAGGCATCCGGAGTCTTGTAGCCGGTCAGCGAGAGCAGGCCTTCGTCCACGAGGGCGACGACATAGCTCATGCCGCGGCCGTCCTGCTCCTTGACCTTGAAGCTGACTTCGCTCTCGGGTTTGATTTCCTGGGCGATGTCGATCTGCGGGTGCAGGTGGGTCGACGGGTCTTCGACATTCAGGTTCTGGACGCCATAAAGGCGGATGGGCGCGTCGTTGAGGCTGCTCTGGTAAGGCTGGATCAGGGTGACGAAGACATAGGCGTTGGGCAGCATGTCCGCGGTCACGGGGATGCTGATCCGGGTGCTGCCTTCGAAGCATCCCACGCGCTCGGTGCGCAGGACCTTGCCGCCCTTCTCGACGGAAACAAGGGCTGCGGAGCCCTTGGAAGAAGGAATGGTCAGCCGGGCGGTCTGTCCGACGGCGTA